>JALYIM010000116.1 GCA_030775785.1 Acidobacteriota bacterium | reverse complement strand
ATGTGGAGCTTTTGCAGAGTGAAAAGCTGGGTGCAATTAATGATCGGCAACGTGAAGTGCTGCGCGATATGCGCTCCAGCGGACAACGGCTGCTGACTTTTATTCAAGATTTTCTCAGCTACAGCGTCCTCGAAACCGGGGAAATGAAGATGCGCTATCAGGTGGCGAATCTGAATTCCTGCCTGTCGGAAGTATGCAGGCTGTGGTCTCCACGTTTTCAGGAGAAAGGACTCGCGCTTTACTTCCTCGCGAATGATGAACTTTCGGAATTCAGTTATGACGCACCTAAAATCGAGCGTGTGGTCTCAAATCTCCTGGAGAACGCCTCGAAATTCACACCTGCCGGCGGAACCGTGTGGCTTCACGCCGAGCCTAACGCGTGGGAGCGGCGCACGGGAAACAAACCTGAAGTCGGAACCGAGCGACGGCGACGACAGCTAGTGCAACCGAACTCGGTCAAGGTAAGTGTCTCGGACACCGGACCCGGCATCCCTCCCGAGTATCACATCGAAGTGTTCGACGATTTCTTTCGCCTGCCACAGGCGGACACGCAGGCCGAAGGCATGGGACTCGGCCTGGCAATTGCGCGGCGTCTGATCAGCGGCATGGGCGGCAAGATCTGGGTGGAAAGCGATCCGGGCGCAGGCTGCAAATTTTCTTTTTTACTTCCGCTCAAAGCAGTTACCAGCAGTACGAATCAAGGAAAAAATAAATGACCGATACGGCCAAAATTTTATTAGTAGACGATGAACCTGGGATGCTGCGTTACATCCGCACACTTCTTGAGGTGGACAACTACAAGGTCGCAACCGCCAGCACAGGAGAAGAAGCGCTGGAAATTGTGCGGAAGGGTTTGCATCCCGACCTGGTTCTGCTCGATTTGTTGATGCCCGGCATTGATGGATTGCAGACGCTGGAGCAGTTGCGGCAATTGCAACCCGGACTCAAGGTGGTGATGCTTTCCTGCGTGAATGACACCCGGAAGGTTGTGCAGGCGATTCGCCTCGGGGCGCATGATTACATCACCAAGCCGTTTCAAAAAGCCGATTTGAATGCCGTCATAGATCAGTGCCTTGGCATCAATCAGCAGAATTATCCGGGCGACGTAGAGGAACTGAGCGACGACGTATTTTTTGTAGCCGCCAGTCCGGCGATGCGCACGCTGCGGTCACAAGCGGCCTTGGTCGCAAATGTTGACATCCCCGTGCTGATGTTAGGCGAGAGCGGGACGGGAAAAGAAGTGATGGCGCGTCTCATCCACAAACTCTCGCCGCGCGCTCACCGGACGTTTCTAAAAGTAAATTGCGCTGCGGTGCCGGCCGATCTTCTGGAAAGTGAACTCTTCGGATACGAAGCAGGCGCGTTCACGGGCGCCAACCACGCCAAGCCAGGGAAATTCGAGATTTGTAATAAAGGCACGATTCTGCTGGACGAAATTGGAGAAATGCCTCCCGGCCTGCAAGCTAAGCTGTTGCACGTCTTGCAGGACCAGCAATTCTCTCGCCTCGGCAGCAGGTCTGTCATCAAGGTGGACGTTCGAATTCTCGCGGCCACAAACATTAACATCCCTGAAGCACTCGCTGAGAAGCGGTTGCGCGAAGACCTTTACTACAGGCTGAACGCATTCACCCTGCAGATTCCGCCGCTGCGCGAGCGTAAAGAAGAAATCCCAATTCTCCTCAAGCACTTCATGTCACAGTTGTCGGAGCAGTACGCGCGAGCGCCTCTCCCTTTTTCTCCCGAACTGATGCGGGCGTGCATGGATCATTCATGGCCTGGCAACTTGAGAGAGCTGGGGAATTTCATCAAGAGATATCTGGTGCTTGGCGACGAGAAACTTGCAATACACGAACTACAGCCTAAGAAAGACGGTAGCGGTGCTCAATTTGAAGTTGGGGGGCACGCCGCGGCGGATGCGATCGGCGGATTAAAATCCGTTGCCCGCGGAGCGAAGGACGAAGCGGAAGCGGAAGCGATCAGCCGCGCTCTCGATGAAACTAACTGGAACCGGAAACAGGCGGCGGCATTGCTTCAGATCAGCTACAAGGCTCTCCTCTACAAGATCCGACAGTACGGCATTGCGCAAACTGCGAAGAGCCACCACAAGCTGACTGCGGGCGCGTAAGATACCCGCAATCAGTTTGTTCTTTTTACTGCACGACCAATTGCAATACAGCATTGCGGGTCGCAGTGCCACTGGTTCCTGCAACGGTGATGGTGTAAGACCCCGCCGGTGTTCCAGTGGTAGTCGTAGTCTTTTTCTTAGATCCGCCGCATCCCGCCTGGAAGATGATTAAAGCAGCCAAGAATCCCAGAAGAAATACCATCTTCGAGAAGCGTTTTCTCGACGAACTTGCGTTCCTTCCAAAGCCAGCGCCGAGCAAAGCAATGCCAGATATCGGCAGCCAAGCATGGAACGGCCCTTTCCCCGGTAATAGATCCGCCGTAGTCGTCACTCGCGCGGTCGTGTTTATTACCAGCGACCGGCTCTGCGCTCCGCTGCTGAGGTTGGGAATTGGATTGTTGGTGAAATTGCAGGTGGCACCGGTCGGTAGTCCCGAACATGCTAAAGAAACGGTCTCCGGAAATCCAGCGCCGGTCGGTGTTACGGTCACCGTGTATTGTGCAGGCACGCCAGCCGGAACTGTCGTGGTTGCGGGAGTAACGGCTACTCCAAAATCATTCACCGTTACCGAAGCGGCGCTGGCCGATGTTTGGAAACTTGAACCCGGTACCGTCAGCCTTGCGCTATTTCCCAACGGCGGGGGTTGCGACGGCGTAGTGCCCTGGGTTGTTTGAGTAGGTGCCGCAGCGGTAAGTACCAAGGTGACGGTTGCGCTTGTTGTAGTGGAAGATGCAGTCGTGTTCAAAGCACCCAGAGTGCAGGTCACGGTTCCGGCGGTCTGACCACACTGCCCTGGACTCGCCGTCGCTGATACGAAAACCGCACTGGTGGCAGGTGGCAGGACATCAGTAAACGTTACGCCCGAAACAAAGTCGCCGTGATTGATGATCGTATATGTAAAGGTGACCTGGTTTCCCACTCCAACCGGACTCGGCGTAGCGGTAGCGGTCATGGACAAATTCACCAGCGGACCGAGCCTGGTAACGAACGCATCGCTCGGACCATTCAGGCTTCCTTGAAAAGGCGTTAAAACTGGAAAGTTGCTGGAAGAAGTCTCGCCCGCAACGTAGCTCGCCCCCGTGCTGTCCACTGCAACGCTGGTTCCAACATCAGATCCATTTCCGCCTATGTAAGTTGAATAGTTGCCAGCTGTGGTGGCGCTGGTGGCTGTGGTCTCAATGCGCGCAGCGAAGGCATCGGGCAAACCACTCGCTCCTAAACCGGACGGTACATTGAGAGTGGGAAAGTTTCCGGAATTCGTCCAGCCTGTTACTCTCGCACCGCCGATGGTATCAACTGCGATTCCTAAGCCGATATCGGTGCCCGAGCCACCGAGAAATGAAAAATAATTCAGAGGCACGGTCCCCGTCGGACTTGTGGTAGTCAGCGTGAGATTGCCGAATTTCGCCACGAAAGCGTCAATACCGCCCCCGTTTGCTGCCTGGAAGGCAGTGGTTCCTGTAGGAACGGTGACGTTCGTGGAGGTTGTCGAGCCGGTGATGTAGGCGCTGAAACTGGCATCAACCGCGATGGCGTATCCAGCTTCATCTCCGCTGCCGCCAAAGTATGTTAAGTAATTTCGAGTAGGTTGGGTGCCATTGCTCGGAAACAGAAATTCCCCCACAAACGCGTCTACTCCGCCGTTATTCGTACCCTGGGAAGCATTTAGTACGGGCATGTCGGTAAAGTTCGTGCCACCGGTGATGTACGCGCTGGAATTGGTGTCAACCGCGATTCCCCCTCCAATCGTGACTCCGTTGCTGGGAGTGCTTCCGCCGATGTAAGTGGAGTAGAGCAAGCTCGCAGCACCGGTCTGTCCGGGATCTAATCGGCTTAGAAAAAATTGATTCACCGCTTTAGGAGCGCTCTGGAACGTGCCTGTTGTCACTGGGAATCCGCCACTGGTGGGGAAGGCGGGAGAAGTAGTTGTTCCGGTGACGTACGCTCTGCCGCCGGGATCAACTGCCAGGCCAGTTGCGTTGTCTGCTCCGTTGCCCGAAAGATAAGTCGAATACAGAACAGCGGATGCAGTCGAATTCAGTTTGCTGACAAAAACGTGCGGGCCTGCACTCAACGCACTTGCCTGAAAGGCTCCCGCGGAAACTGGAAAGTCCGTTGAGGTCGTGGTTCCCGCGACGTAGACGTTGAATCCAGAATCAACCGCCACCCCGGCTGGCACATCCTTGCCGCTGCCGCCAAGGTAGGTGCTATAAATGAGCGCTGATCCAGAGCTGTCGAGCTGCGCCAGAAAAACATTGGCGGTTCCACGCAAACTGGGCGAAGCCGTCGGATTCGGAAAAACTGTTGACGTAGTTGTACCTGCCATGTAGACCCTCGAGGCGGAGTCCACTGCTATTGCGGGGCAACCAGGAGTGCCAGGCCCCGGAGGAACCGCGATCCCCGAAATGGCGGAGCAACTCTCAGCGCCGTTTCCCCCGAGATAAGTTGAGTAGCTCAACACTGGATCAATTATTAATGTTTGCCTGGGATCGTAGGCGGCAAGGTCAAATCCTGCTTCGTGCCGGCCGCGCAAAGAAAATCTGCCGGCGACGGGTATCCGTTCACTTCCTATTTGCTGGTAAATCTTTGGGCTGTGAAAGCGCAAATCGCCGTGAGCGCTGGCCAAAACTAATTCGCCATCAGGAGTGACTTTCAGTTTCCTAGGTCCCGCAAAGTGCAAGGCGATCTGCCTGGGGTCCGCTCCAGGTGCAACTTCGAAATCAAATTCCATGCGGCCTTGCACGCCGTAGTAAACCAAATTGATTCCCTTATAAACGTTGCTGTAATGAACGCGTGCGAATTGCGGGACGTTGCTATGCCACTTCGCGGGATCGTTTCCCAAGAAATAATTACTCTTGCCGGGCAGTTGATCAGTGGCACTAATTACCGCATCTTGATTAGCGCCCGCCAACTGCATGCGGACCACGGAATTATCTTTGCGTCCGCCGGATTGCAGCTCCAGCACGGTCTCATGCGAAGTGAGAAATAATCCGTAGCCGCTGCCGCGGGCGAGAAATTTCACTTGCGGATCGGTTTGCCCTTGATTGAGTTCAAAAACGAGCGGGAGATGACCGTACTCGATATTGGCTTTTTGAGGAGAAACCCCGCTGCTCAGAACCGCGCCGTCGGGATGCGTAATCGAAACACCGGCCGCGCCCGTTTTCGCTGAGCCTGCGTCCAAACGAAGCAGACCAAGGAGGGCCACTAACATACAAATAATGAAGGAACCGGCAGTCGAGCTGCCATTTCCCCGACGATTTAATCTCAAGAGCTCCTCCGAATTACGGATTTCATGGGGTAAAAGAAGAACGGCGCACGCACGACGATCCGGCTTGTGGTCCGCGAAGGGTGTGCGTAACCATCTCTAAAACAATGGCTAAAGTAAGTAATTACTTAAACATCTGACGAATAGCATGTCAAGGCGGTGCGGCATTCCGATCGCACCGATTTTACAGTACCCAGATTGTCAGATGCTTACTGCCCTGAAGTTAGATGTCGCGGCGTTCGCGATTCCCAGATGCAATCAGCGACCAAGAACGGGTCATTCTCTAGTTAACGCTTTGGCAGCTTTTATGGTTGCAATGGAGGCCACAATGATTAACCCTTGTGCGGAGCTGTTGCACCAAGGTTACAAGTCAACACTATGATTTTCAGGCCACAAGGCGCAAACCCTTCGGAAGAGCGGCGCATTATGCGGCGTTTTGACATGCGATTGCCCGCAACCATCAAAATTGATGCCACGGATGAAAGCTTAGCCGTCCAGGAAGTATTGACTGAAACTCACAACGTGAGCGCGCGCGGGATCTTTTTTTACCTCGATCGCAGCGTCGCGGAAGGCACTCGCATTGAAGTTACCATGACATTCCCGCCTCATATCACCATGACTGAGCCGGTACGAGTCCGATTTACTGCCCGGGTTGTGAGGGTAGAAGCTCCACTACCAATATCGCGAATCGGAATCGCCGCCATGATTCAGGAGTATGAATTCCTTCATTCGCAGCCTGTACCGGAATATCTCACCGCGGCCGGAAATTAAATTCCGCGTTACTTAAATTCTGTTCTCTGCGACGTAGCCGCTTCCCGAGACTGCCTGCGCAAACGGCCGTACGTGCGCAACAGAATTCCTATATAAGCAAGATGAATAATGCAGGTGGCACCGTACGCCAAGTAAAGGAAGTGCAGAGATCTCATCGCAGGCTCCGAGGCTCAAGCAGGGATTCCAGTGCTTGGGTTTCTTCCAAATCCTGGCGCACAACTTCCAACCGGTAGCGCGCCCAGCACAGCACGCCTGCCAGGCACAGAAATGCTCCCCAATTAATCAATAGAACATGCGCCATACGCGGATCGAGCGAGCCGCCCCCCCCGATAACCGGCGAGGGATGCTGGGTGCGAAAAAACCAGATCGAGAAGTAGACCAGGGGAACATCCAGCGCGCCGAAGATGGCCAAAGCCGCTGCCAGCACGGGAGTTTGACCACTAGTCGAAAAGCGCCGCAGAAATAAGTAGCTCACGTAAATCAGCCATAAAACCAAAGTCAGCGTCAGACGAATATCCCATGTCCACCAGATTCCCCACACCGGACGCGCCCATATCGGCCCTGTGACAAGAACGACAGTGCAGAATACGACCCCAACTTCAGCGGAGACCAACGCCAGAATGTCCGCTTTCACGCTGCGGCGCACCAGATAAACAATGGACGAAATGAAGTTGATCAGGAAGAGCAGAAAGGCGGTCCAGGCAGAGGGCACGTGATAGTAAAAAATTCTCTGCACGTCACCCATGGTCTGTTCGGTGGGCGCAACCACTAACGCCTGATACGCAGCGAAGCACAGTAGCGCGACCGTCAACAGTATTGCAACTTGAAAAGCCCGCTTCATTCCGTTGCCACTTATTCCTTTGCGTGTTTCATTGGAAGTCATCGGCACGCCAGTCATTTCCCGGGCTCAGTTTTTGGGAAGTCATTTTGTGGGAGATCATTCCGCTGCCAAGACACTTTCGAACAGTAGAAGGCTAGCGATAGTAAACACCACATCGTAGGCGGCAAGCAATACGATCCAGAATTTCGCGGGACCATCTCCGCTCAAGATTGCGGTGGTGGCATTTACCATCGCAAGAATCGCAGGAATAGAAATCGGAAAAAGCATCAGCGGCAGCATGATTTCGCGGCTGCGAGTTCGCAAAGACATGGCGGCAAAAAATGTGCCATTCACCACCAGCGCCCATGTACCGAAGGCAGCAACGATAAGCAGTTGCCAGGCGGGACCCAGCGGACGCAACTTGTAAAACATCACAAAGAGCGGCGTCATTACAGCCTCGAGGACAGCCACGAAAATGAAATTCCCCAAAGCCTTGGCAATGAACAACGGGTTGGCAGGTGCGGGCGAAACGCGATAGGCATCCAGCACCTGGTTTCGCAGCTCGCGTGCCCAGGTTTGATTCAACGCAACCACGGCGGCAAAGAGAAATGCCACCCAGACTAGTCCGCCGGCGATCCGCCGGGATTCTTCGGCCGTCGGATCAAACGCGAAGCTGAAGATCACTACCACCAGTAGAGCAAAAAACAGCATGGAATTTATGGCGTCCTTGGAGCGCCACTCCAGACGCAGGTCTTTGAACAGGGTGGCGCGAGTGATTCCTGAAGGCGCGGTCATCTTTCGGACCCTCGTGTTTCCGATCTCCCTGGAAGCTCCGGCCCCGATAACTGAGCGCTTCGACTTGCGATGCGGCCTCCTTCCAGCAAAACGAATTCATCGGCAACTCCCTCCAGCAGCGCAGGCTGATGGGTTACTACAAAAATGGTTTTGCCGGAATCCCGCATGCGGGCAACCAGACTTACCATCTCGCGTGCCGAGCGGACGTCAACGTTGGAGAAGGGTTCGTCCAGCAGCAAAAGCTTGGGATCGTTGAGCATGGCGCGCGCCAAGGACAGTCTTTGCCGCATACCCTGCGAATACTGTGCCACCGGCCGGGACAACGTCGCGTCAAGTTTCATTGAGGCGATCACATCCGAACAGCGCTGGTCGTCTGAAATTCCGTAAAGACGGGCAAAATAGCGAAGGTTCTCCATCCCACTCATTTCGTCATAGAGCAGCGATGGGTGGGCCATGTAACCAATTTGCGCGCGTGTTGATTGCAGATCCTTCGTTCCTAGCATTGAAACTGTTCCGCGTGTTGGTGTGGCCAGACCGGCGAGAATACGCAGCAGGGTTGTCTTCCCCGCCCCGTTGTCGCCGAGAATTGTGTAGAGTCTTCCTGGCAAGAAATCAGCGGTCAATCCACGCAACGCAGCAAAATGCCCAAATTGTTTGATCAAATCGGTAACCGCGACAATCGGGGTCTCAGCGGGATGAGTTACGTGAGCTTCTAACACGAGACGCTGAGTATATCGAAGGGTGACGCAGAATTCCGGACTATTGGCCCAAGATCAATTTGCTAGCGGTTGCGACTGCTGGGTTTGCACCTGCGTCATGCTACGAGCTGGAGCCGCGGGCGCTGCGGTGTTAGCCGGCGTTCCCGGCTGCTGAGGCGCGTATTTCGAGGCGCACTTCGCCTGCAGCTGCTTGGCATAAAATTTTCCGTCCCGATCAAAACGACCGTCCGCCAGCGCTTGCGAATTATCCTTGAACGTGTCAGGGGGAGGCTCCGTGCCTCCATAAATTACTGAGAGAGTCTTGTCGTTCTCTACCAGAACAAACTCAACTTTCGTGCCATCCCGTTTTATGGAACCCGGCTGCACGTTTCCAGCGACGCGCAGACGCTTGCTGTAGGCAGAATTCCCCATTCCCTGCAGCTCTTTGATGGTTACGTAATAGCTCTTACTCTCCTGCACGCCGGTGTAAGCGAGGTAAGCGAGCGACACAATAATGAGGAGACTTGCACCGCCGAATTTCAAATATTTGCTGGTTTCAGTGGACATAGGAACTCAACTAACAAACTCTACCCGTCGACGGAATCTTGGTCAAGATTTTGCACGAGCCCTCGCCTCGAGCTTGTTCTGCTGGGTTCAGGCACCAGTCTCGGCAACACGGTGGCTTTGTTTGGCGGAAAAACTCCCTACCGCGCTGCAGCTCCATATACAATATATGGCACTGAGAATATTCAACAACAATATATTGTATACAGGATGTCTCCTAAGAGTAGATGCCCAAAAGAAAGGAGTTCGAGAATTGCCGAGCGCCGATTTCCAAATCCAATGTCGCGGTTGTCGTTTCGCGAAGGACGACAATGTAGGGTCGTCGGGCCGCACTCGAGACGGCAGCACGCTACAGCACCTTTCAGAGGTGCTCTTGCCGCCTATTGCAGAAAAAAAACAGACAAAAACATCCAATCGACCGCAATCGTTGGCCCTCCCCAGCCGCCGTACTGTTCTGAAATCGGCAGGAGCCATGTTAGGTGCATCCATGCTTTCTCAAGGTACTCCGCGTGCTTTTAGTCAGAGCGACTCGCGAGAGGGTCGCTCTACCGAACCATTTCACAAAGGCCAGGTCGGATTCCAACTAGCCGGCGAGCAATTCCCTATTTCTCAACTTGTGGACCTCGGAGTCGCATGTGAGGAGGCGGGCTTCGATGTGATCACGTTCAGTGACCACTTTCAACCGTGGCAGGCGAACGAGAAGCACTCCACTCTGGCTTGGGTCACGATGAGCGCGATCGGCCAGCGTACACGTCGCATCTGGATGGGCACCACGGTTACCTGTCCAACATTTCGCTACAACCCGGCCGTAGTTGCGGAAGCGTTCGCGTCGCTGGATCAACTTACTCCCGGACGAATCTTTCTTGGCCTCGGTTCCGGCGAAGCATTGAATGAAGAAGCCGCCGCCGGATTCTGGCCGAAATGGCCTGAGCGTTCCGAGCGCCTGGTCGAAGCCACCGAAATTATTCGCAAGCTTTGGACGGGCGCGCAGATCAGCCACAAAGGAAAGTACTACACCGTAAACGCCAAGTTGTACGACCCGCCAAAAACTAATATCCCGCTGCTGATGGCTGGAAATGGTCCCAAGGCAATGCGCCGGGTTGGCCAATATGCGGACGGCTTGATCACTGACCCGAAAACCTGGAAAGAACACAAATCAGAGTTCGAAGCCGGCGCCCGGGCGGGAGGCAAGGATGCTTCCAAGATGCCAGCCTTCATCGAACAATTTGTCGTTGTTGGCGATAAAAAAGACGCGGAGGAAGCCGCAAATCTGTGGCGTTTTCTCCCGAAAGCATGGAAACCGTATTTCAACATCCCCGATCCGCGCGAAATAGAAAGGCACGCTATGAGCGAGGTTCCGCTGGAGAAGATCATGGAGGATTCAGCTATAGGTACAGATCCCGATGTCCATGTCAAGAAGCTGAAAGAATTGTTCGACGGAGGGGCTACTGAAGTGCACATACACTCTGGCCAGCCTAACCAGAAGCGTGTGATTGAATTCTATGGAAAGGAAGTGCTGCCACGGTTGAAGAAAATGATGAAGTAGGCGTGCCCGTACGAAGACAATAAAAAAGCCTCATCGCATTAATCCAGGATGAGGCTTTTATTCCGCACAAACGCTATCGAAACTCTAGACGCTGAAAGAAGATCCGCAACCGCAGGTGCTCTTCACGTTGGGATTTTCAAACTTGAAGCCCGCGCCTTCCAGAGTTTCGACGTAATCCACGACGCATCCGTTGAGATACATTAGCGAAGTCGCGTCTACGTAGACCTTGAGGCCGCTCATGTCGAAAACTTTGTCCATCATGCCGGCGCCATTTTCAAACGACATTGAATAGGAGAAGCCCGAGCATCCGCCGCCAACTACGCTCACTCGCAGTCCAGTCGGAACCGGATTCTGCTGGGTCATGATCTCCTGCACCTTGGCGACCGCATTCGGAGTCAATGAAATAGGCGCCGTCTTGGCAGGCGCGTTCTGGGTGTGTACGTCCGGAGTCGCTGTAGGGGTTACGCTCGTAGCCATTGATTTCTCCTCAAATCCTTCAAAATACTGGGTATATTATAGCAAATTAAGCAGCAAACTCATCCTGTTTTCGTCGCCAGGACGCTGTCTGCTTACTATGACTTAGATGACCTCCTCGCCGAAACGGACTCACCTCAAAAATAAGTTTCGAACTCACTCGACAGGACTATAATTCCGCCCGGAGGCCCTTACCCGGATTGGTTGCGGGCCACAACGACTCCAACTCATCCGCCAGCGGCAAGAGCCTCGGAACCCGACTTCAGTGCCGAGGTGATTTATGTCCATGTTGCTCGAGTTGCTGATTGGGTGGGGAGTTCTCACCTCTGTTCTGATCGCCCTCCTGATTTACCGCAGCACTCTGACAATGCAGGAGGACGATCAACTGTTCCTCAGCGACGCCGAATCTCACATGCAGCGGGAACAGATGGAAATCATGCACAAGGTGGAAAAGATCAGTCCATTCCTGCGGTGGTTAGGCGCGGGCTCGGGACTGCTCATGCTCGCGATCGTTGGACTCGCAATTTACGATCGCCTCCACCAAATGCAATAGTTGAGGATTTATTTCGGGCGATTGCCTTGCGCACAGCAGGCTAAGGGAATCGCCTTGCTGCAGAACTACCTCCGCAGCAAGGCGTCTCACGACGGAATCTAGAACGTATAGCGGGCTCCAATTTGCATGGCGCGGGGCTGGCCCTGAATCTGGGTAAAGTTCGACCAGTCCGGCGGCGCACTCAGTTGGTTAAGACCCGGGTCTGTGGCCACGGCGAAATCGGCGATTCCGGTTAAGTGCTGGGTATTGGTTACGTTGAAGACGTCCCACCTGAGTTGCAGTTGCTGGTTTTCGCTCCATGGCATTTTGAACGACTTCCCCAGGCCCAGGTCAAGATCAGCATAGCCGGGATAGCGGAATGTGTTTCTGGGGCCGCTTTCTCCCGGGTAAGCACTTCGGAAGCTCCTATACACCTGATCAACGTTGCAGGACCCGAAGAGTTTGGGCGCCGCGTCGGCAGGCTTGTTCGGGCAGGTATGGAGTGCCCGAGTGGGCGTTGAATTTGATTGGACGTTCCAGTTCGTCGCCCACGCACTCTCATCAAAAGGCGATACGCCAGTTGGCAATCCGGTGTTCCACCGGAAAATCCCAGAAAGTTGCCACCCGCCCAAAATAGCATCGAGGGCCTTGCCGGCATTCCTGCCAATCGCCTCACCTTTGCCGAAGGGCAACTGCCACACCACGTCAGCATTGATGCTATGGCGGACGTCGAAGTCGGAGTTAGAATAGTTTTCGCCCTGCCGGAGAGCGCTAGGAATAAAAGCGCCGTTGGTCTGGAAATTACCATAGCCGGTTTCTGATTGAAGTCCCGAAGCATCATCTATGGAATGCGACCAGGTGTAATTGAAGTCCAGTGTCAGGCCGTGTGCCCGCTGCCGAAACGACAGGGCCAAGGCGTTATAGTTTGAGTTCCCAATTGTTGCCCAGGTGGAGAGTGCGCCATATTGCGGTTGCATGAACCTTAGTGGCAAACCATTCGCAGCCAGAGCTAGATCAATCTCGGCCTGGACATCGGTATAGTCGTTCCCCGAAAAGAATCCAATGTTGTTTGACTGGTATCCGAGGAACGCTTGAGCATTGGTCCAATTGGGATCGAATCCTCCCTGATTTTGGTTGGGATCAGCAGGCAAACCCTCGTAATTGTTGAGAAGTTGCGCCAGCTGCGCAGGGAACATATCGTCAAAATACTGATTAATTTTGGCAGGAAGCATCGCCGGCACTTGGGAAATGTCCACCCCTTGTGATCGCAGTTTTTCAAGAGCTGTCCCAGCCGTGTACCAATCCACTCCAGTTTTAGGATCACGCAGGTTATTAAATGTCGCAACGTCGCGACGAGCCAATAGGCTTTTCCCGAGGCGTCCGATATAAGAAGCTGCCACTACCGCTCCTTTGGGCAATTGGCGCTCGATGGTGAAGTTCCATACGTATTCGGTGGGCGCGTGCAGGTTTGAATCCAGAGACTGCTCAATCCGTTCGCCGAAGGTGTTGATGCCATCGAGCGAACTCGCACTCGCTGGAAACGTCAAATTGCTGGGAACAGTACCGCCCGCAGTCCCAATCAATGGTCTAACATCCTGCCCAAAGCCTGTGAACTGTGGACCGAGGGACCCTGCGGTGATATCGAATGTATTCGCATGGTTGGTGAAGTTGGAGACAAAACCCAATGTGTTATTCAAATCGAAGTCAACGGCAAGAGCCTGGCCGTAATAATCGTTGTTCAATGCAAAGCCAGTGCGCAGAGCTGTTTTGCCGCCATCGGGAGACCAGGCCAGGGCGACTCTAGGCTGAAAGTTATTCTTGTCCCAGTTATAGAGAGGTTTACCTCCATTAGCGGGACCGGAACGATTAATTACGATGGGATCCACAAAATTGGTTCCCTGCTGACCAGCAGCCACGTGCTTCGCGAAATACAGTCCCAAGGGCACCGTGGGCTGCACTTCAAATCCGTGGGTCTCATAAACCGGGCGCTCCAGACTGTACCGCAATCCGAGAGTCAAAGTCAGGCTGGGCTGAATCTTCCAACTGTCCTGAATGTATTCGTCGTAGGCTTGGGTGGCGAAAGTTCGAACGGCGGGAGAACCTGTGGGTAAGAGTGTGCCGTCCTTAGCAAAGGTAAAGTTCGCAGTCATCTCAGTAAAGCGACCGATAATGGCCGAGGCCGCGTCGCGCACTTGGCGCTTTGACGACAGTAGGCCTCCGGCGCCCGGCAGGTTATTCGCATCCAGGTAGTTTTGAAAAGCAGCTGGTACACCAGCTCCAGCCCCGGCATAAAACGATGGATTGGTTTCTGCAAAATCAAAGGCGCTGGCAAAGCTGACCCTGCTGTTGCTAATGAGGCGGACATTGCCCCCAAATTGCACAGTGTGTTTTCCATGAATCCACGAAACGTCATCGGTAAAATTGTGAACCGGTGTTACACGAGAGAGCGAATGGGTTTCCCCATTATTTTGGTACACGAAGCGAAAAGCTGTGTCGTTGCCGGTGCTGTCGCCACCTGCTGTAAAAGCTTGCCGGGTCAACCCGTAACGGAAGTTATTCACCCAGTTGTTGCCAATCGTCCAGGTATGACCTGCGGCTAATCCCCAGTTGTGGCTCCACACCTGCGGGGAAATTGTTCCGGGCAACCATTGCGGAAGCGTTTGGTGATCGTATTGGACTTGCAACCGGACAAAGGCGGTTTGATTATTGGCCACGTTGAAATCCAGCTTAGCTGTATGAGAATTGAGCCGCGTCGGAGTGGGCGCGTTGAAGCGGAATCCCCCCGTATTTATCTGGTCACCGGTGGTAACGTCGTTGTTGGGAAATCTTGCAGCAGCATCCGCCAAAGCAGTTAACGCAGCGGGATTTATCCCAGCGTCTGAATAAACCTGCTGATTTTGAGCCAAATTCAATGACGCGGATTGGAACGAAGTGCAAGATGGATCAGTGCAATATTGATAGTTAATTGTCCCCTGGCCCAGACTCGCGAGCGGAACCAGCCGGCTTACACTCTGGCTGCTGGCGTCATGCCTTCCGGCGTAGTCATAAAAGAAGAACGCCTTGTTCTTAATTATCGGCCCGCCAATTGCGCCCTCGAATGTATTCCGCTGCAGCGGCGGCCGCGCAACTTGCGGGGTTGCATGGTTATTAAACCAATCGTTCGCAGTGAACCCCCGGGAGCGATAGAACTCTGACGCAACTCCGTGCCAGTTATTTGTGCCCGACTTGGTGGCAATGTTTATCTGAGAACCCGCAGAGCGGCCCTGATTAGCGTTTCCGTTCGCCGTTGTTACCCGGAATTCTTCAACCGCCTCCGAATTCAGGCGAAGAACCGGACCGGCGGTGATATCGCCTCGATCATTGTCGAGAGCACCGATGGTCAAACTATTTGTGCTTCGCGGTATTTCAGCGTTGCCAGTTTGTGCATTATTAATGTCCACTCCATCGAGGGTAACGTTCGATTGATCAGCCCTAGCTCCCGTGACGTAGCCCTCGCGGGTCGAACCCGGCTGCAGGCTGAGAAGATCAACCACACTGCGCGCTTCCAGGGGAAGCTGTTATCTGCTGCGCGATGAAATTGTTGCCCAGCGTAGCATCCTGGGTATTGATCAGAACTTCCTGCGCGGTCGCATTGACCTCTACAGTTTCGCTCGTGGTTCCAACTTGCAGCTGGACACTGGCCTCAGTCGGCTTTCCGATGAGAGCCTGCACATGGTCCACAACATTCGTCTTGAATCCCTTGGCCTCAACTTCAAGACGGTATTCCGCTGGCGTGATCAAGTCGAACACGTAAGTGCCCGCGTCGGTGGACGTGGCAGTGCGTTTTCCGTTGGTCTCCACGTTAGTGATGGTGACGTTCGCACCGGAGACCAATCGTCCACCAGGGTCAGTGATCGTGCCGCGTATCGTTGAGGTACCTGTTTGGCCGTACAGCGGGGATACCGCGAGTAGCATTGCGATTAAAGCCATTTTCCTAAAGGAATGCATTGCAGCTCCTAGGTCATGGAAAGTGATAGGCACTCGGGAGCCGTATTCTGCACTGATCGAATTGAATCTTTCAAGCAAAAAAACAGAGATGAACTGTAGTGGATAAGGGACGGGCGGAAGGTTCAACGTCCGGCAACGCGTCATAACATGACCGTTGGTCGGGAATGCCAAAATTTGGTGCCGGGAGCGGGACTTGAACCCGCACGCTTATTAGGCACAGGCTCCTAAGACCTGCGTGTCTGCCAATTCCACCATCCCGGCGCAAAATTATTCTATCGCACGAGATGCGGCGCGGGCGCAGTCGCCAGCGAGCGTACCAAGCCAGCAACTTCGGCACGCACTTTCCTTATCTTGCCGTTTGCCGATAAACTAAACCTCTTATGAACAATCCTACGCAGCCGAATATCAAGCTGGTCAATACTCCAGAGTATCGCGAAAGTTACGCGAACAGCGTGCAAGTGCGGGTTAACGTATGGGACTTTTTTCTGGTATTCGGAACCATGCAGCAGCAGACCGAAACGCAAGTCGAAGTGCAGAACTTCCAGGGAATTTATCTCAGTCCGCAACAGGCGAAGGCGCTAATGTCCATCCTGCAACAGAATGTTGTGAACTACGAAAGCGCTTTTGGAGAAATCAAGCTCGATCCGCGTATGACCACTCCGGGGCCGGTTCACTGACCGCGAGCGTGCGGAACGCGGCGATTCCATCCCGTAAATTCGAGTCCCCGAAATTTTTCGCGCTGAGTTTCTTTCTACTATTTCTGACGCACTTTCCTCTTCTTCACTTGCCCTATTTTTGGGACGAAGCCGGCTACTACATCCCCGCAGCGCGCGATCTTTTTCTTAGCGGATCGCTGATTCCGCACTCGACGCCTTCGAACGCACATCCGCCGCTGCTCATGGCATATCTCGCACTGTATTGGAAGCTTGCGGGCTACAGCCTGGCCGTGACTCGGACCGCGATGCTTTGTGTTTCAGCGTTTACGTTGCTTGGAGTCTTCCGTCTCGCGCGCTTCGTCGCCAACTCTCAAGTCGCGTGGGGATCCGTGATTTGCACGGCCGTCTATCCCGTGTTTTTTGCCCAAAGCTCGCTTGCACATCTGGATCTAGCGGCTGCAGGCTTGACGTTTTGGGGATTGCTCGCCTACCTGGAACGACGGCATGCGGCTATGTTGATCTGGTTTTCGTTGGCGGCGTTGACGAAAGAGACCGCTATTCTGGCGTGCGTGGCACTTTTTGCCTGGGAGATTTTTTCATCTTTCTATACGAAGAGTCGTCGTGGAATTTCAGAGGAGCAGGCACGTAAACCCAGTTTAGAGGTCTTAATCGTGCTCCTTCCCTTAGTTCCGCTGGGACTCTGGTATCTCTATCACTATCAGCGCACAGGCTTCATATTCGGTAACCCGGAATTTTTTCGTTACAACGTGCAGGGTACGATGCATCCGCTGCGTATCGTGCTCGCGCTTATCATGCGGCTGTGGCAGAGCTTCGGATATCTGAATCTTTGGGTGCTTGCCCTAGCAACGATCTTCGCGATGTGGCGCCCCGCGCTTAAAAACACAAAAACGAATACCGAGAGAAATCGCATTGTTTTTCCCGTGCAATTCGCATTTCTCGCAATCGTGTTGACCTATGTCTGCGCAATGGCTGTCGTTGGCGGGGCGGTGCTGGCTCGCTACATGCTGCCGGTGGTCCCTCTGGTAAGTATTGTTTGCGTTTCGACCCTCTGGCGCCGTATTCAATTGTGGTGGGCAGTGCTGGCGATTGTCGTGATCGGATTCGTCAGCGCATTGTTTTTCAATCCGCCTTATGGGTTTTCGCCCGAAGACAATCTCGCCTACCGCGACTACATTCAATTGCACCAGAACGCCGAGACTTTTTTAGAGACCCACTACCCGACATCGCAAGTGCTGACCGCCTGGCCTGCGAATGATGAACTCACTCGCACTTATCTGGGCTATGTGAGCCGCCCCATGCGGGCCGTGCGAATTGAGGACTTCACCGCCGAAAGTTTGCTGTCTGCCGCTGAGCAGCAAGCCAGTTTTGATGTTGTGCTGGTATTTTCGTTGAAGTACGAACCTCCACCCTCTGCCTTCGATCGCTGGGGCACTTGGCAAGAGTGGAAGACGCGTTTTTTCGGCTACCATCGCGACGTTCCACCTGATGTCGCCGCTCATATCCTGGGTGGCCACGTTGTGTATCAGGACCAGCGCCAGGGCCAATGGATTGCCATCATTGAATTGGATCGCATTCACGAAGCTCGGGTCTGCCACTATGAATCAAACCGCCATCAGATGACAGGAATGGGTCTTCACGATCAGCCAAACGTCGTGACCGGTTTTGAGTTGAAGAGAGTCGCGCGCGGCCAGTGTCAGCTGCACGTTCATCTCGACTCCGCAGTCCACTTTCGCCATCACGATTACATCACGCTTCTCGAGAGCAATTAATTCTCCGGGAAGAATGTTGCGCGCGCTCAAACCCACGGGCTCGGTGACCGCCAGCAGGATATCGCCTGCGCGAATTCCAATTTGAAGGCTGGAGCCAATCTCCGCGCGCACCAGGGGAGTTTCCAATTCCACACCAGTACCGAAGATGCGACATGACATAGTGCCGCGTTCTGCGTGCGCTGCGGTGACGGTGGCATCAAGAATATTTTCGAAGCCTAAAAGCCCGGCCACGGTTTCCTGTCGTGGACTACTCATCACTTCATGCGGAACACCCTGGGCACTGATTCGTCCATCTTCAAGGACGACCATGCGCTCACCGAGGGCGAACACCTCTTCACGGGTATGGGTCACATAGAGGATGGGGATGCTGTGGGCAGCGTTCCATGCACGTAGATCGTCCATAATCCTACCCTTGGTGGCGGCGTCGAGTCCCGCGAGTGGTTCGTCCAGCAGCAACACCGAAGGGTCGGTCACCAGCGCACGCGCTAGTGCTACCCGCTGGCGCTCGCCTCCGGATATTTGAGCGGGCTTGTGCGACCGCAAGTGGGCAATTCGAAACGATGCCAGTATTTTGTCGGCACGCTCTTTGCGTTCATCCTCATCGAAGTCAGAGAGTCCATACTCAATATTTTTCCGAACGCTAAGATGGGGAAACAATGCGAGGTCTTGAAACACGTATCCCATGCTTCGATGCTGGGGTCGAATGTTTATCTTTTCGTCGCGGCGGAAGAGCACGCGTCCAGCCACGGAAATCGTACCCCGGTCCGGTTCAATCAGCCCGGCGATGCATTCCAGCAGAGTGGTCTTCCCTGCCCCGGAAGGTCCGAAGATGATCGTGATACCGGATGGGAGATTCAGATCGGCGCTGAGATCGAATCTGCGCCCACCGCTATGAAATGTTTTTTCGATTTGAACGGAAAGCAACGAATCCGCAGGGTTCCGCGTGTTGCTGTTCACAGGATTGATAGGACGTGTCATCTCCGCGGCAAGACCGTCCAAATTCTGTGGTTGATTGCAAACACTATTGAAAGAATTACGAAAGATATCGCCAGCAGAACTAACGCCATTGAGTTTGCGCCCGCATAGTCGAAGGCTTGGACTTTATCGTAGATATCAATGGATAGAGTTCGCGTAAGGCCGGGGATGTTTCCGCCCACCATGAGAACCACTCCGAATTCGCCTAGAGTGTGTGCAAAGCTGAGAGCGATGCCAGTGGCTAATCCCGAGGCCGATAGCGGTATGACGATCCGGTGGAACGTTCTCAGCTTGGATGCTCCCAGTGTGGCCGAAGCCGCCAGCAATCGCCGGTCAACCGCCGAAAACGACGCCGCAAAAGGCTGCACCGCGAACGGCAGACTATAAAAGATGGAACCGATTACCAGGCCTTCAAAAGTAAAAGCCAGGCTGTGCCCGGTAAGCACCTGCCACTCTCGTCCGATGGGACTGCGGGGCCCCAGCGCGATGAGCACGTAGAGGCCCAGCACCGTGGGGGGCAGCACCAGCGGTAATCCAATCACCGCTTCGACGAGAAACTTGCAGCGCCAATTGGAGTAAGCCACCCAGTAAGCGATGGGCAGTCCGACCGCAAGAAGAATCGCGGCGACCACCACCGCCAGCCGGATGGTGAGCCAGAATGCCTGCCATTCCATAGATATCTCTCAAACTAATCTACAGCGTTGAGTTCCCGCCACGGGCGCGATTCCTCCGCAATGTTCAGCGGTCACAAAGGATACCGCACTGCCGTTCCTAAGATCGTAATCAAGCAATCGTCATAGGGACAGCGAGAAGAGGAGGTAGAAAAAACTGCATGGATACTCAGGCGGCAATCAAGATTGTCCTCGCGCTGGCGGATGGCTTGAATCCAGCCACGGGCGAAGCACTGGCCGCGGATTCTGTCTGCCTGGTAGCAGAAAATATAAAGGCCCTGCATCGCGCGGTGGGAGCGCTGCAAGGGCTCGAGGAGCGGGAGCAGAGCAAACGCCTTCTTCCTGGAAACGCGGGCAAGACGTGGACACACGCAGAGGAACAACAAGTTTGCGATGAACTGCGGCGCGGCATCAACTTCCAGGAGATTGCGAAAGCGCATAACAGGACCGTCGTTTCCATCGTGGCCAGACTGGTGAGGCTGGGGAAAATCGCTGCGGAGGCTTCCGCCGCCAAGGCCGCCTAGTGGCTTTCACTGTTCACAGGCCCGCAAATTGGATTTGTTTTACCATCTTGCTGTTCTTGCTCCTATGCGCTCGGAGCTTCGCCCAAGATGCTCAACCCGCTCTTGCCTTCGGAAAAGCGGTCGGGACTAACGAAAGTGCGTCCGACAAAAATGCCGCACAACGCAAGCGCCGTGAGCAGTGGTTTATGCGTGGTCGGACGCTCCCCGGCAAACCTGGGGCGGCATTGGCTACGCGAGCGTTCCGGAAGCGAACCCAAGCGCGAGCTGGCGCGAGAGTTCGCGGCCTTGCGGCGGCTCAAATTCTAAGCATTCCCGGCAACTGGACGTCGCTCGGTCCGCTGCCACTTTCGTCTGACGCGAGCGGAACGGGGGTTCAAGATTACGGATGGCTATCCGGTCGTGCCACTGCAGTTGCTATTGATCCTGCGGACAGCAGCGGAAACACAGTCTACGTAGGAGGGGCTTATGGCGGGCTTTGGAAATCGAGCAATGCCGGCCCTGCGAGTCCAAACGCTTCCACGGTGGTTTGGACTCCTCTAATAGACGACCAGGCAACGCTCGCCGTGGGTGCGATCGCGATTCAGCCGCAGCCTGCAGCCACTGCTGATCCCGCTCGCAGCGTGGTTCTGGTCGGGACCGGCGAGACTAACAACTCAACCGACTCTTATTATGGGCGCGGAATTCTACGCTATGCAGGAGATGGCTCTCCTTGGAGTCTGATAACTGAGGATGTAAATCACCGCTCGTTCGTTGGCTTGGAATTCAGCAAGATAGTTTTCAGTACTATCACGCCTACCCTCGCTGTAGCGGCGGCTTCAGCCGCGACTCAAGGAGTGATTCAAAATGTCGAAAATCCAGTAAACATCAATCGCGGACTTTACTACTCAAGCGACAGCGGCACATCATGGACCTACGCCGGCGTCAGCGATGGGGCGAATCCGACTGATCCCAGTTCTGTTACATCTGTGGTCTTTGACGAAAGCACCCACACATTTTTCGCAGCGTTGAGTTCTCACGGAATCTATTCCTCTCCTGACGGTGCTTCGTGGACACGTCTACCTGTTCAGCCTGGGAGCGCATTGAGTGTTAGGGCGTGTCCTTCACAGTCCGTATCGCCTGACACCTGTCCGATGTTTCGTGGAGAACTCGCGTACGAAGCTGTCAGCCACGGGCTGTATGCCTGGTTCGTGGATAGCAGTAATACTGACGGCGGCATCTGGCAAAGTCTGGATGGTGGCGCTTCGTGGACTCTGATTTCGGAGGCAGGCATTACTTCCTGCGGCGATCTCTTCGGAGGATGTGGAACATCGCAGGGAACTTACAACCTCGCACTCGAGGCCGTTGCCTCGGGGACGGCGACAGATATCTATGCTGGCGCCATCAATATTTACAAATGTACCATCAATGCGCTCGCGCCCAACTGCAGTGGTTCAGGGCCAAACACATTTTTAAATCTCACTCACGCTTATGGATGCAGTTCAATCGCGAAGGTTCATCCTAATCAACATGCGATGGCCTCAATGGTGCTCAATCACTCCCAATCGCTGATGTACTTCGCGAATGATGGCGGAATCTACCGTGCTCTCGATGGCTACAGCGGTCTCCTCACCGGAAGTTGCAACGGCAGCAATCTTTTCGACAACATGAACGAGACGCTCGGTTCGATGACGCAGATCGTGTCCTTTTCACAGTCCCCTACGAACCCAAATCTTTTTCTCGGAGGCGCTGGTGACGATGGTTTTCCCGCGACCGCAGCGGCCGAGGGGAATTTGCAGTGGTCCAGCGTAAGTGCGGGCGATGGAGGTTACAGCGCCATCAATCCGACAAATGACAGTGAATGGTTTATTACGACACCTCCCGACAGCGGATCAGGAGTAAACATTTTTCGCTGCCCGTTCGGGCCAGCCTGTCACACACTCGATTTCCAGAATGACCAGATAGTTAGTAGTACCGACGTCGGAGGCGACACGGGACCATTTTATTTGCCGTTCATTCTAGATCCCAGGAATTCGGGCGAGTTGCTGCTTGGCACATGCCGCCCGTGGCGCGGGTCCACCTCCGGCGGCGTATTTGCTCCACTCAGTAATAGCTTTGAGGATGGAGGAAACGCGGCGTGCGTCGGTAACGAAGTCAACTTGGTGAGGGCCATCGCAGCCGGAGGACTAGCAGATGCCAGTGGTTTTTCAAACCTGGTTTACGCAGCGACCGACGGCTTCGGACCTGCATATCCCACTGGAGGACACCTATGGGGAACGATTAATGCCACTTCAGGAAGTGGAAGCTGGTCCGACAAAACTGGCCCCATCAATCCCAGCAATTTCCCTATTTCAGGCGTTACCGTTGGCAGCTCAGACGGTATGACGGCGTACGCCACAGTGATGGGTTTTGGCGTCTCACATGTCTGGAAAACTACCGATGCAGGTTCGACTTGGAGCGACATCAGTGGGAACCTTCCCGACGTTCCTGCTAATGCAGTGATGGTTGATTCGAATCAAAACAAAGTTTATGTGGCCACTGACCAAGGTGTGTACTCCAGCAGCGCCGGCACGGCACTCTGGAACGAAGTGGGGCCAGCGCCTGGGAGCGGCAACGTCGGCTATCTTCCCAATGCGCCCGTTACTGCATTGCATATCTTCACCTCAGGCGGCACGAGAAGACTTCGGGCTTCCACATATGGGCGCGGTATTTGGGAATTCAACCTGGCGACGTCGCCAGATTTTCAAATGGCGGTCGCCACTCCATCAGTAACCGTGTTCGGCCCACAAACAGCGACTCTCATCGGCAGCCTGACGTCGTTGAATAATTTCAGCGGCCAAGTCGCTTTCAGTTGCACTATGGAAAATCCGGTGCCCCTTGACTTGTGCACCGTTAGTCCGAATCCAACTAATCTGGTTTTGGCACAGAGATTTGCTTTAACGGTTGGCGGCGGCATCGGTGACTACACCTTCAATTTACATGCGGCAGCAGCGAGCGCAGCCAACCCTTCACAGGACCTTCCA
>JALYIM010000115.1 GCA_030775785.1 Acidobacteriota bacterium | reverse complement strand
CCCTAGTACCTACGAGTTCACCCGAACGCAATCCATGCAAGAGATGGCGTCGGCGATGGTGAAACAGTTTCGCCAGGTGGCGCGCGAGATCGGGCTGAACGGGGACCTTCAGAAAACCGTGACCATGGCGTCCATCGTCGAGCGCGAGACAGCGAAGCCGGAAGAACGCGCGATGGTCGCGAGCGTTTACTACTACCGGCTCGACAATCGCATCGCATTGCAAGCCGATCCCAGCGTGATGTATGCCGAATTGCTCCAGGGATCTTACTGGGGAGCGCTTCATCACGACGACATGAAATTTCGCTCCGACTACAATACCTATGCTCATCCCGGACTACCCCCAGGACCGATTGGAAATCCGGGGAAAACTTCGCTGGAAGCGGCCATGCACCCGGCAGTCACGGACTATTTTTATTTCGTAGCAGATGGCAGCGGGCACCACCGTTTCGCGCACGATTTGGAAGAACACAACAGAAACGTAGCTGAATATCGCAGAGCCATGAAAACCGAAAGCCGGTAGTAGAGGGTCAGCTAAAAGCTAAGATCCGAAGGCTGAAAGCAGATAGCTAAAGGCAGAATCCTGCGACTTCGAGTCGCTTATACTCATCTATGTAGCACCGCGCAATCACTGGCCGCTTCGTCAAAAATGTCTGTCTTATACCGATTCCGCGTCACACTTGTGTTCCTGATCACTCTGCCGATTACCGGTTGCCTTTTCCGCTCTCACACTGTCGAACACGTCACTCAGCTTCCTCTAAAAACTGCAACCCAGCAGCAGCTGATCAACTACGTACAGGAGCAGGCAAAGCAAATTCAGACCATGCAGGCTACGGTGGATATTGACACGTCCGTCGGCGGGTCAAATAAAGGTAAGGTCACCGAATATCAGCAGATCAGAGGATATGTGCTGGCGCGCAAGCCCTCCATGCTTCGAATGATCGGGCTCTTTCCCATCGTCCGAAATCGCGCCTTCGACATGGTCAGCGACGATAAAGACTTCAAGCTATGGATCCCCACCAAAAACCGCTTCATCGTGGGGCGCAATGAGGTCACCAGTCCTAATCTGCAGAAGCCGTTGGAGAATTTGCGTCCGCAGGTAATTTACGACGCGCTGCTGTTGCCGAACATTGACGAGCAAAAAGAAATCGCGGTGATGGAAAATCAGTCTGACACCTACACCGATGCCAAGGGCCGCAAAGTCGCCGAGGCGGAATATGTGGTTGACGTGATTCGCAAGGGCGAACACGGATGGTTTCTCTCCCGCAAAATCGTGTTTAACCGCACCGATCTGCTTCCCCATCGGCAGTTGATTTATGACGAGGCGGGCGAACTGGCTACCAAGGCTTCGTATCAAGTCTACAAGGAGTTCGACGGAGTGAATTTTCCCTCGCGGATTGAGATTTCGCGTCCCCATGAGGAGTACGACATCACGCTCTCGATGGTGAAGCTGGAGTTAAATAAGCCGCTTGAGGACGATAAGTTTGCTCTGGAACAGCCGGCGGGCGCGGAAGTTGTGCATCTGGACCATGCGCTGCAAGATACAAAGGGTGGCGGGACGCAGGTTCAGAAATAAAAACGCAGATCTCTCGCTGCGCTCGGGATGACAACAATTCATTATTGCGAAGTTAAGAGTTTAAGGTTGTCATCCCGAGCCGAGCGAGGGATCTGCATGTCGCGCTTACGAGCCACCCGAAACTCATAATTCTTATGAATAAAATGATCCTGGCCAACCTGGTGCACCGGCCGATCCGCTCGCTGATCAGCATTGTCGCCATCGCGCTCGAAGTCACCCTCATCCTGCTGATCGTGTGGCTGTCGCTCGGCATGCTGAACGATTCGCGCCACCGGCAGGAGGGCATTGGCGCAGATGTGGTTGTGCTGCCTCCGGGCTCGTCGAACATGATCGGAGTGACTGGCGCTCCCGCGCCCATCAAAGTTGCGGACATCATCGCCAAACTTCCGCACGTCCGCACGGTTTCGCCGGTGGTCATGCAGCTTTCCACGGTCGGCACCGTTGAAGTGCTTTATGGAATTGACCTCAACAGCTTCGAGGCGCTTGGCGGACCGTTTCGCTACCTGCACGGAGGCCGTTTCGAAAAAGCTGACGACGTTTTAGTGGACGACTTCTTTGCCCAATCGAAGCACGTCAAAG
>JALYIM010000114.1 GCA_030775785.1 Acidobacteriota bacterium | reverse complement strand
TGTTTGGTAATTCTCCCGCCCAACCCGCTGCCCTGCACTTGCGAAAGACTGATGTTGTGTTCACGTGCGATTTTGCGAACCAACGGCGAAGAACGGGTGTGCTCGTCCTGATTTTCAGCCTTGGTTCCGTCTGCCTGATTTTCGCCGGAACTGAAATTGGCTTCCTGCTTGCCATTCTGCTGAATCTGAGGAGGCTTCGACGAACCTTCTTTCTTTTTTTGGTCTGCGGGTTGGCTGTCCCCAGTTTGAGTGGTCGCAGCCTTCGCGGCCGGCGGAGCAGCAACGGATTCCCCCTCCGCAGCGATCGTGCCTACCACTGTGTTGACCTGGACGGTATTGCCTTCGGTAACTTTGATGTCGCTCAACACGCCGGAAGCCGGAGCTGGAATCTCAGCATCAACTTTGTCGGTGGAAATTTCGAACAACGGTTCGTCGCGTTGTACTTTATCGCCCGGCTTCTTCAGCCATTTGGTGATTGTGCCCTCAACGATGGACTCGCCCATCTGAGGCATGACAATATCAGTCGGCATTATTCCCTTCCCTGCGAGCCGGCGAAAACACGCCAAGCCCAACCGATCATTATATATAAGGATTTAATTCAGTCCTTGGGCAAAGCCTAGTGATGGTGGTCTTCGTGGCCCGAAAAGTTCTCACTGCCCGGCTTCTCTGACCGGGGATCTACACCAAACGATTTTTTCCAATACTCCTGCACTGAAGGCGGAAGCTTCTCGACTCGAGACAAAAATGCGGTCACCTTCCACATATCTTCGTCGCTCAAGACCTTGCCCCAAGCAGGCATGCCGGTGTAACGAACGCCCCTGCGGATGGCGTAATTGATGTGCCATTCGGGATCGTCCATAGGCTCGAGGATCAACTGGGGAACTGGCGGGTAAAACGATTTCGAGAGCGGACTGGGTTTGTTATCGAGAGTCCCGTGGCAGAGAGCGCAATTCATGGTATAGATCTTCATCCCTTGAATCAAGTTTTCATCGGTAGGAGGGACAGGATTGTTCATATGAGGAGCGTGGCGTTCCATGGAAGCATCCGCGGCGGACATCGCAATCCGGGTCTCAAGGTGCGGAGGAACCGCGTCGGCGTTGGTTGGCATCAATCCGAAAGTCAGAAATCCAAGACCGCCCACAACCAAGATGACTAACGTAACGACGATTCCGAGAACGAAATTTCGCATGGTCCCCCCAAGTTCCGGCTGTTGCGCGCGACTTCTTCTCAGAGCAACTTAGTATGCCTTCAACCGCCGTGCTTCACGCACAACGTCCGCAACTTTAGGAAGGAAGAATTCTTCCTGCGGAGGCGAGAATGGCACGGGTGTATCCAACGCGGTGATGCGGACGATAGGACCATCCAAATCATCGAAAGCTTCTTCGTTGATGATCGCACTGAGTTCGCCCGCGATGCCTCCGGTACGAACATCTTCGTGCAGCAGAATTACCTTATTAGTTTTGCGGACGGTGTCCGCGATGGCTTCTCTGTCCAATGGCAGTAAAGTCCGCAGGTCTATTATTTCGATGTCTATTCCATCCTTTGCCAAGATATCGGCCGCCTCGAGCGCGACATGCACCATCGCTGCGTAGGTGATCACACTGAGGTCGGTACCGTGTCGCACAACGCGCGCCTTACCCAGTGGTACAACGTAATCGTCCGCGGGCACTTCTTGCTTGATGCGGCGGTAAAGGTATTTGTGCTCAAAGAAAATCACTGGGTTGTTATCGCGTATGGACGCCTTGATTAATCCTTTGGCGTCATAAGCGGTGGCGGGGCAAACGACTTTGAGTCCAGGAGTGTGTACGAAATACATTTCATTATTTTGCGAATGAAACGGCCCGCCGTGAACGTTGCCACCACTTGGGCCGCGCAACACAAGAGGAGCGGGTGGTCCCCAGAGATAATGCGTCTTGGCGACCATGTTGGTGATCTGGTTGAAGGCACATCCAATGAAATCCATGAACTGGAACTCAGCGACTGGACGCAGGCCTGTGAGAGAAGCACCAAAAGCAGCGCCCACGATTGCAGACTCCGCGATAGGAGTATCAATCACGCGCTCGGGGCCGAAGCGGTCAATGAACCCGTCGGTGACTTTGAAGGCGCCCCCGTAAATTCCAATGTCTTCGCCCAGGCAAAACACGCTGGAATCGCGCTCCATTTCTTCCCAGATGCCCTGGCGGATCGCTTCGAGATAAGTCAGTTGTGGCATAGATTTGCTTCTCGGGAACTACTTCATCGCGCTGGCTTTATTTAAAGTGCAGAGCGGCTTCGCTTTCCTTTGGTGCGGCCGCGCTCGACTTCCCCCTGCTAACTTTTGGTGCGCCGTATTTGGGTTTCACTTCATGACATCCATTTTCACAATAGACCCCGCCCATTGCAGTCTCAGGCGTAGGAAGAGGAGAGTTCACCGCGAACTCCCGTTCTTTTTCCAGATAGCTTTCCACTTCCGCGATTAAGCTGTCATGTTCTTTTGGAGTTAGCCACTTTTTTACGTTTAGCAGATAATTTTCGAAACGAGTGATGGGATCGCGCTTACGCCAATACTCAAACATCGGCTTAGGAACGTAGTCGGCCCCGTCATGAATGGCGTGTCCCTTCATGCGCATCATTTTGGCTTCGATCAATGTTGGACCCTGACCGCGGCGCGCACGTTCGACAGCGTCTCTGGCGGCGTCATAGACCTGGCAGGCATCGGTGCCATCCACAATCACGCCGGGAATCCCGTAGCCGATGGCACGCTCGGCGAGGTCCTCAATGCGATATTGCATGTCGGACGGCGTTGAGTAAGCCCAGAGATTGCTCTCGACGAAAAGTACCAGTCCGAGGTCTTGTACGGCAGCGAAGTTTATGCCTTCGTAAGTCACGCCGGTGGACTGACCTCCGTCGCCAATGTAGGTCATGACCGCAACGTTCTTTCCTTGCAACCTCGCGCCCAGTGCCACACCCGCAAGCACGGGGATGAGATCGCCAAGCATCGAGATTGGCGAGACCATGTTTCGTTTGTAGATGTCGCCGAAATGCGAGGTGCCGTCGCGGCCTCCTGTTGGAGAATCAGCTTTGGCCATGTATTGCATCATGGTGTCGCGAGGAGCAAATCCGCGAACTAGCAATGAACCCTGATTGCGGATCATGGGGCCGAACCAGTCTTCGGGGCCGAGAGCATAGGCCGACGCACACGAACAAGCTTCCTGACCAAGCCCGAAATAAACGCCGCCTACAACTTTTCCCTGTTTATAGAGATTTTCAAGCGCCTGTTCCATTTTGCGGTTTAGCACCATGTAGCGATAGATCTCGATGCACTGCTTCTTGTCGAGGTATTTCGAATCTCGAATGGGAGGGACAGGAGCATCGAAGTCACCGCTCACTTCATAGCGCACGCCTTTCGTTGAACTGACCTGTTTGATAGAGAATGAAGATTTTTCCAGGCGATAGTCGGGGATGGGATAGGTGCGTTCCTGCGGCAAGGAGAACGCAACCTTACGATTTTGCGATCCGTTGGAAGAGGTTACTCGGGGCGCCGGTTTGATGGAATTCTTAATTTTAGAATGGGAGTTTTTCGAAATTGGATTGCCGGAATTAGCGGCCACAGATCTTGAACCCTGCGGGACATTCTTGACCGTGAGCTTAGTTTTCTCATTGGGGGTCGCGATTTTGTTGCGAATCTTATTTCGCATGATTAGCTGACCAATCTTTGAAGCCAAAATTCGTGGTCTGTGCTGTCGCGGCAACGCGCCAGAAAACAGATGTTAAGCGAAGAAAGTATCTTCTTCTCCATGTAGCCTGCGCAAGTCCTCAGGTACTTTCAACGGAACGCCTATTGATTGAGAGAGTAAAGAGTCTAATGAGTCCAGCCATAGAATTTGGCTCTGGAAGACAGTTCCGAAATTGCGAGCTATCGAATGCGCGACGTCTTGCGGCCTCTGTGTCTTATTTAGTTCTCGCTGCATTGAGGTCACCGGCTTTGACTGGATTCCACACGGAACAATCAAGTCGAAAAAGCTGAGATCAGTATTGATGTTCAACGCAAACCCGTGAGAAGTGATGCCGCGCGAAATATGGACGCCGATGGCGGCAATCTTGGCCTGCGCGAATTGGGAGCTCGATTTTTCATTAACAGCAAGTTCAGAGGATGTTCGATCTACTTCTGTGGACGAGTCAGTCCAAACTCCGGTCAGTCCAGAAACCCTTTCTGTGACGATACCGAACTCGGCACACGTGCGGATCAGCACTTCTTCCATGCGGCGAACATATTCGATCACACCGAGAGTGGTCCGATTAGCCTCGTTGGAAGGAAATCCCCGCAAATCGAATATGGGATAGCCGACAAGCTGTCCGGGGCCGTGAAAGGTGACATCCCCTCCGCGATCACACTCGAAGACTTCAACACCTCGGCTGACCAAGACTTCGCGGGACGCAACGATGTTTGCGCTCTTAGCGTTTCGCCCTAGAGTGATGACGGGCGTGTGTTCAAGCAGCAAGAGCACATCACCGATGGAATTCTGCTTGCGAAGATTCACGAGCTTCCGCTGCAAGCGAAGTCCGGTGGCGTAATCGAGCTGATCGAGCTGTAGGACAGAAATCAAAATTCTCTTCTCAAAAGTCTTACTAAATTCGGCTCTACATCCAGCTTCAAACCGCACTCATGCATTGATTGCCATCCCGTAGACACTGTTCGAGGCGTCGAGCATCGCCTCCGCCAGCGTTGGATGGGCGTGGATGGTCCACATCAAATCTTCAACTGTGGCCTCGAGTTCCATCGCGGCAACTGCTTCGGAAATTAACTCCGTAGCTTGCGGTCCAATAATATGGACGCCGAGAATCTCGCCATACTTCGTGTCGGAGACAATCTTGATGAAGCCTTCGTGCTGTCCAACAATGGACGCGCGCGAATTCGCCGTGAAAGGAAACTTTCCCACTTTCACTGTGTGTCCGAGCTCTTTTGCTCTGGCCTCGGTCAAGCCGACGCTTCCGATTTCAGGATGGCAGTATGTAGCATTGGGAATTTTTTGCGGATCAATCGGCTTAGCTTCTTTGCCGGCAATTTTCGAAACCGCCACAATCCCTTCCATTGCGCCAACGTGCGCTAATTGAGGGGTTCCGAGGACGATGTCGCCGATGGCGTAGACACCGGGCTCGGCGGTTTCCATCCATTCGTTAGTTTTGATAAATCCGCGATCGGGCTTTATACGAGTTTTTTCCAAACCTATATTTTCGGTTCGAGGCTTCCGGCCTACCGCGATCAGGATTTTCTCAGCATCAATCTTTTGCTGTTTACCGTCCACGCTAAAGGTTACGCTGACTCCAGATTTCGTTTCTTCGACTTTCTCGACTTTGGCGCCGTTGTGAAAATTGATGCCGCGCTTGCGATAGACACGCGCCAACTCTTTGGAGACTTCCTCATCCTCGACCGGCACGAGACGCGGCAACATTTCCAGAATCGTGACTTCGCTCCCGAACGAGCGGAAAATCGAGGCAAACTCCACGCCGACCGCGCCCGCGCCAACGATAATCAGAGATTTTGGAACCGCTCTCATGCTTAGAATTTCGATATTGGTTAGAACTTTGGAATCGGGCTCGAGGCCTGGAATCATGCGCGCCTCCGAACCGGTGGATACGATTACCTTCTTCGCCTTAATCTGGGAGGTTTTGCCATCGCTGGATTTCACTTCCACCGTAAAGACGCCGCTCTGCGCTGGCCCAGTAAGCTTGCCATAGCCTTTGATGGTCTCGACTTTATTCTTCTTCATCAGAAATTCGAGCCCCTTAGCGTGCTTCAGCACAATCTTCGATTTCCGCTCCTGCACTGCCGCCCAGTTCAAATTGCGCGCGTCCACCCCTTCGATCCCAAATTCTTTCGCATCTTTCAGGTGGTCCCAAATCTCGGCGTTAAAGAGAAGGGCTTTGGTAGGTATGCACCCAACGTGCAGGCAAGTGCCCCCTAGTAGTGAGTCTTTTTCAATCAAAGCAGTCTTCAATCCATATTGACCGGCACGAATCGCAGCCGTGTAACCGGCCGGACCGCTTCCGATGAGTGCAACGTCGTAAATTGTGTCAGCCAAATCTGCTCCTAACTTTTATCCGCAGCGAATTGTGCGCTGGCGAGGTATTTATATATAGATGCGCGATGGCAAACTCTTGATTTTAGTCCAGCGCAAGAGAAGAAGGAAATGGTCTCGGGAAGTTATGGGCGTTTGGGGAACTTTGAGCCTGCAAATAGCGTAATGTTCATTAGGCAGGGAGGTCTCTATGCATCTACTTGGAATTTTGTTATTTCCGTTCTTTGGATTCGGATTTCTTGCCTATTTCCTTCCTACAGTCATTGCATTGGTCCGCGAGCGTCACGATAAGTTCTCCATTTTCCTGCTTAATTTCTTTTTTGGATGGAGCATCA
>JALYIM010000113.1 GCA_030775785.1 Acidobacteriota bacterium | reverse complement strand
CTGTTCTTTCGGTTTCTTGCTGTCAGCTTCCTTATTTGGGTTGTTCTCAGTGGAGCTACTCGCAGTGGCTGAGTCTTCCTCTCCAACACTGATGTAAATCGAGGGCAAAGTCGCATGTGTGCTCACGCTGGCATGTGGTCCATCTAATTCGATCGTCTGCTTGCTTCCAGCGATCGGGTTGATCGCGCTGCGCAGTATATTTCTCTTCGTGTTGCGATTTACTTCACCGTTGCTTTGCGGCAACTCCACGAGCTCCGGCTGGCTCTGGTAGTTATCGAGCAACCACACCCCGCCATCACGTGGCAGACGCAATCCTGGAACGACATACGGAGAGTTGAGTGCTTCCTGTTCGTCCTCAGCCTCGTCCTCTTTGTTGAGCTTGAGGCCTTCTATGGGAATTTTTCCAGAGGCGCGGTCTTGCTGGTATTTCTCAGTGGCTGCCCAATCCACCATCGAGTTCGGGACTTCTTCCCAATCGGCTCGTTCGGCGCTGAAGTAGCGAACACGCTCGCCCTTTACCTCCCACTTGGTTGCGAGCTGATAGGAACCATCTTTGAGGATCAGACGCTTGGTGTTCGTTTGAGCGGGAGCAGCGCACACCATCAAAGTGAAAATTGATACGGCTAACCATGCAGATCGAGCACTGAGAATAAGTCGCATGAGTCTTCGTCGCGAAATTGCTTGCGTACGAGGTGATTCTAGATGGATCGCGGAGACCGGGCAACTCAACTTGCTTTGAGGTGGACTGCCCACTGCTTTACCATCATCCGCAATGCTAATTCGTTTAAAGCGATGGTTTCGCGATCCACTCTTTCTGTTGTGTCTGGCTGCTTGTCTCGGCACAATTACCGTTCAGTCGGGCGAATTGGGATCAGCGGACACTATGCACCGGCTGCAGACCGCGCATTCATTTTGGACATCAGAACCCCCAGTGTTTCCGCAGGAGTATCCAGAGTTCGGACTCTATGGCCGCGGTGGAAGGCTTTATGACTGGTACGGCATGGGACAGTCGTTGCTGTTGCTGCCTTTCGACATTGCCGGAACCTGGCTGGAAAAGTTACCGATGTTTGCAAACTATTCGGGCAATGATCCGGCGGTGCGAAGTATTTTTGTCAGCTATTGCGTGAATACTCTGATGACATTGCTAACGGCGCTGGTCGGATTCCATTTTTTGCAGCTGTTGACGTTTACAACACGGCAATCCGTGGCCGGGATTTTAGCTCTTCTTTTCTCCACTACTCATCTGCATTACGCCCAGAACATGATGGAGAACAACTACATCATGCTTCTGACTCTGATCGGATTTACTCTTCAGTACGAGTGGCTGCGCGGTGGCAACCGGCGGCTACTGCTGATTGGCTCGGCAGCCTTCGGACTGAATCTCCTGACTCGCCTGACAACCGGACTGGATCTTCTTGCGGGCGCGATGTTTCTGCTGCTGGCATTCTGGTTCGAAAGTGTTCGGGGAAGGGCCCTGTGGGGGCGATTTCTGATCTACGTGAAGACTGCGTTGCCTGTGTATTTGTTGTTCGTTCTTATTGATCGCCTCTATCAGTATCACCGCTTCGGATCGTTCTTTTTTACTTACGTAAAGATTTTCTCCGAAAAGTACCGAGCGTTAGATCCAACCCTGCCGTCAAACTATCCCTGGGAAACGCCTTTTCATGTTGGCTTTCTCGGTCCCCTGATCACGCCTGAAAAATCTATTTTTCTGTTTGATCCACTAGTGTTGTTGACAATCTTGGTTGCGTTCGCGGGATGGCGGCACTTTCACGCAGTAGTACGCGCTTACCTGATTGCAGCTCTGCTGCTGTTGCTGGCGTACATCTGTCTGTACGCGCGATATACGGTCTGGAGCGGTGATTTTGCCTGGGGTGACCGATACGTCTCTACCGCTGCGGAATTGTTCGCATTCGTTTCAGTACCGCTCCTGCTGCGGTATCGAGTGCAACTCGGGAAGTTGGTTTGGATGTCGGGTATCGCTCTCATTGTCGTCAGCACCGTTATCCAAATTGCTTCGCTCGCATTCTGGTTGCCGCTTGAAATCTATCAGATGGAAACACTGGGCCATCCAACATGGGTAATCGCGCTGCGCTTCAAAAACATTGTGGCTTTTGCTCTGGGGAAAATGGATGCGTGGGGATTGAATAACCACGCGATGACAGAAGATCCTTGGGACTACGTCCACATCACCTGTTGGAACTTCCTGCCGTTTGTATTGCGGAGGGCGGGGCAGGCTCCAGGCTGGGTGGTAAATACCATCCTTACGATCTGGAGCGTTGCGGTGATTATTTTTGCTTCAGTTTTAGCGAGGGTGGGAATGAGAGTGCGGAGTCCGGAGCATTCGGCTGCGGCTTCCTCTTAAACGTGACTCGGTTTTCATTGCCTCAGCGTAGAAGCTCATGAGAGGCAGATTTTCCCGCGATAATTTGGGCAGATGCGGCCTGCTTTTCTGCCGCGGACTTTATTTTGCCGGTCAGTCCACGGAAGATCATCCAGTGAATTGGATAGAGCAGATCCCAATAAAGCTCACCCGCCAAGCCCAGCGGTTCGAAAACTGCGACGCAGTAGAAGTGCGTGGTCTCAGCATCAACCGGAGAAAAGGTAAATTCCAGCCACGCCCGTCCGGGAACTTTCATTTCTGCTCGAAGAAGGATTCGCGAGTTTTTAGTTACCTCCTGCACGGCCCAAAAATCGAGAGCGTCGCCATTGTTTAACTGATCGGGATTCTTCCGTCCTCTGCGCAGCCCAACGCCGCCGAACAAACTGTCAATGGCTCCCCGAATTTGCCAAAGTTGGTTGGCATAGAGCCACCCTCGTTTTCCCCCAATTCCCTGGACGAAAGAAAAAAGTGTGGAAGCCGGAGCTTTCACGACGCGGTGGCTGATGTCGAGCACCAGTCCGTCGCGACGCATTAAGCGGTGCCCACGATCACTTTGTGCCGAATGCACGACTGCTGATTCAGTCGCAGCCGGGTCGGGACGGTCAAATGCTAGGCGTACCGCTTGCTCGTAGTTGACTGGGTGAATGTCGGGAAAGATGTCTTTCGCTTTGTTATCGCAAACGATGACCTCGCTCCGCAACCCTTCAATTAAAGGACGGCTGATAGCGGCGGGGATGGGCGTAACTAAATCGAGCCAATAAGACGATAATCTTGGAGTGAGAACGGGAACGCGCAATAGACATCGCTGCAATCCACGGACGCGCGCGTAAATCACCATCATGCTGTAATAAGTTTCCACTCCGGCGCCACCGATCTCGATGATTTGCCCGATCGAGCTGGGCGAGTCGAGGGTCGCCACCAGATAAGCAAGAATGTCATTAATGGCGATCGGCTGTACGCGGGTCGTTACCCATCGAGGACAAATCATCGCCGGCAGCCGCTCGCAGAGGTAGCGAATCATTTCAAATGAAATGCTGCCGTTGCCAACAATGATGGCCGCGCGCAATTCCGTTGTGGGGGGTCCAAACTGCCGAAGAATTTCGCCAGTGTGATGCCTGCTCTTGAGGTGAGCGGAGAGGTGCGTGCCAGATTGTCCTAAGCCACCAAGGTAAACAAGCCGCTGGACGCCAGATGTCTTCGCAGCTTTTGCGAAGTTTGAAGCGGCCTCAACATCTCGTTGCTCGAAGCCTTTTTCTCCTTCATTCATCGAGTGGATTAAATAATATGCGACTTCAACTCCTTCCAAGGCGGCCGAGAGCGTGTCTGGTTTCAACGCATCGGCGGCGACAAGTCGTACTTCGCGAGAAAAGGATCTCTTAATCCTCGCCGGATCACGGACCATGCAATGGACAGAATGCCCGGCTTTGACCAGGAGAGGGACGAGTTGCTGCCCTATGTATCCCGAAGCGCCAGCCACGAGAATGTTCAATGTTCTCCTCTTCGTGCGTCCATGACGATGCTGCCAAGTTCATGCTACGGCTTGAAACAGTCTTCCCGCCGGTTTTGAAGTCCCGGGTTACATAGTCTTTACCTCACTGGCAAAAGCATGGACCAATATTTCCTGGTGCTCACATGTTTCAGTACCAGTAAGTGGTATTTCTTGTTCCTCAATATTATTGTCTCTACAGTTAAGAGGACTTGCAAAATCTACTTACTTCTACAATGAATCAGCTTGAGCAGACTGACTCCAGTCCACACGTGTCCACTTCTCGCGACGCTGCGCCAGGTAGCGGAATCCGAGAAATCAGGGAAACGGAAACACACCAGCTTGATCCAATGACTTTCCTGGTCGCGGAAGCCCTGTTCGCATCTCCATCAGTATCCACGACGCAGTCCATTTTCACACCCGCTGAGATCCCGGAAAGGGATGGAAGCATGCTCTCACCCGCAGTCTGTCTGGTGTTGCTGGCCCACGGCAGCAAGGATCCTGGATGGTGTGCGCCGTTTGAGAGACTCAATCATGAACTCGTTCTTGAAATGGGAACAGACAAAATTCGATTGGCTTACATGGAATTCGTCGGGCCCACGTTACTGGAGATTGCCAACCGCTGCATTGATCTGCACATCCTGAGAATCCGGCTGCTGCCGCTGTTCCTTGCTGCCGGGGCGCACCTCGCAACGGACGTTCCGCGCCTTGTGCGAGAGGTGCAAGGGAAATTTCCAGCACTGGAAATTGAAATACTCCCGCCGATAGACGAAGACCCGCGCATGGCGCGTCTTCTAAAACAAATTGTCAGCGAAGTTGCGGCCGATTCTCAGGTAGCAGCCGATGGTACGGCAACCGTCTTCGGGAGGCGTTCCTTGTCTAGAGCCGGCGCTTAGTGCGCGCGGCTGAAACTTTCCTTGACTGGCGACTCTAATCTCCAGGTCGCTAAATTATTAGATCGTTTGTACTTGGGGGATCACATTTATGTCTCGTCTTTTTGTTATCACTCCTTTGATACTTCTAGTCCTGTTGGCTGCCATGGCGTTCAGCGGCTCGAATGCTAGCACGAAAGCGAAGGCATTCCCTGCACCTACACTGGATGTCTCCTCCACGGCAAAGGGCGAGCAAAGCGTCGTTTTTGGAGGTGGATGTTTTTGGGGCGTGCAGGCCGTTTTTCAGCACGTAAAGGGTGTAATCAGTGCCACCTCAGGTTACGCCGGAGGCGACGCAAAAACTGCGCAATATGAAACGGTCAGCACGGGCGAAACCGGTCACGCGGAGTCAGTGAAGGTCGTCTATGACGCGTCGCAGATCACCTATGGGCAATTGCTCCGAGTGTTCTTCTCAGTTGCGCACGATCCCACGCAGTTGAACCGGCAAGGTCCGGACGAAGGCAGCCAATACCGTTCTGCTGTCTTTTATGCCAGTGACGAGCAGAAACGCGTCGCGGAGGCCTACATTGCTCAACTGCAGGGCGCCAAGGTGTTTGCGCGCCCGATTGTCACGCTGGTCAGTCCTCTAGGGAAGTTTTATCCCGCCGAGGCCTATCATCAGAATTATTTTGACCGCCATCCGAATGATTTGTACATCGTGTATAACGACGCGCCGAAAGTGGCCAGTTTGAGCAAGGAATTTCCCGAGCTTTACATCGCAAAGCATTAGCCAGGTGACAGCCGCTGCCCGCGAAATGTTTACCTGACCTTCGGAATACGCGATCGGGGATTATTTCAGACATAAAACGGTAATATTTTTCACTCATCCCGCAGATACAGTCCAAACTCCCACGTAAGTTGTTGCAATTTATAAGATAAAAAACGGTCCGCCAATTGCTTAAACTCTTCCATGTCCATAATGTCTATTACAACGATAGACTTTTATGAGACAATGCCCAACACCATGAAAATCTCCCAGAAAGGTCTTTACGCATTGCAGGCGATGATGATGCTGGCCCGTCATTACAACCAGGGCGCCATACGCATCCGAGACATCGCGTACGAGGAAAGCCTTCCCGAAAAGTTTCTTGAACTGATCTTGCTAGAACTGAAGAACGCTCGCATGGTGGAAAGCGTGCGCGGCGCAAAAGGGGGCTATCAGCTGCGCCGTCCTCCCAGCGAAATTCAGCTGAGTGAAATCATAAGGCTGATTGATGGACCGCTGGCTCCCTTTGGAGACGCCGACCAGCTGCGTTCTCTGATAGATCAGGACGCATCGCATCGGCCTCTCTACAAGGTGTTTCTTTCGGTACGCGATGCGGCAGCAAAAATCCTCGACAACACTTCGCTTGGAGATATTCTTTCCGGCCCGGCTGCGCAATCGTCGAAGTCAAGAAAGACTCGTCGGCACAAGGGAGAGCATACCGTGCTGCCCATGGTGGTGAACGCTGGCGTCAGGAATAAACATGAATAGGCACGTATCGTGCTTCATCGCTGCTTTTGTTTTTTTCGTTGTGGCACCGGTTCCGCAGAGCTCTTCGCAAACCGTCGTACGAGTTGGAGCTTTCCCAAATATCACTCATCCTCAGGCAATGGTCGGCAAAGCCAATGGCTGGTTCGACCGCGCGCTGGGTTCAAACGCAAAAATTCAATGGACAAGCTTCAACGCCGGTCCTTCGGCGATCGAAGCGCTGTTCTCAGGCGCCATTGACATGGCATATGTCGGACCCAACCCCACCATCAGCGGATACGTTCGCTCTAATGGGGAAGCGCTTCGGGTGATAGCCGGAGCCGCTAGCGGCGGCGTCGCCCTCATTATTCGCAATGATTCCGGAATTCAAAAGCCGGAAGACTTCCACGGTAAGAGAGTCGCCTCGCCGCAACTCGGAAATACGCAAGATGTGGCTCTTAGATTCTGGCTGAAGTCTCATGGCCTTAAGACGACTGATAAGGGCGGAGATGTGCAGGTGGTGCCTTTGGCCAATCCTGATCAGCTTACCTTGTTCTTGAAGAAGCAACTCGATGCGGCCTGGGCCCCGGAGCCATGGGCCTCGCGCCTGGTCAGAGAGGGTAACGGGCATCTATTTCTTGATGAACGCGACCTGTGGCCCCAGCGGCAGTTTGTGATTACCAATCTGATTGTGAGCACGAAGTTCCTCAGGGAACACCCTGACCTAATCAAAGCGTGGATCAAAGCCCATGTCGAGCTTACTGATTGGATCAACGCCCACTTGTCCGAAAGCAAAAAGCTGATCAATGCCCAGCTTCAGAAGGAAACTGGCAAATCCTTGTCGGATGCGATTCTGCAAGATGCTTTTGGAAGATTGCAGGTGACGTTCGATCCTCTACGCGAGTCGCTTTTTACTTCCGCGCGGTCAGCGTTCGAGGCCGGTTTTCTGGGCAGTAAGATGCCCGATCTGACGGGCATTTACGACATCTCAATTCTTAATCAAGTTTTAAAGGAACAAGGGAAGAAGCCAATGCAATGACACCAAATTCGGCCCTGAAAACATTTCCCGACAGAAGCACGCAAGCTCCTGGTGAGTCGAGAAAAAGACCTGAGCGGGTGGTTTTTCCGGCGGGAAGCCATTCTGCCGGCGGTGCCGCAAAGGTACGCTTAAACGAGATTTCGCTCACTTATAAAGTGAACAGTGGCCCTCGCTTGCTCGCCCTCGACAAAATCAACTTGCAAGTCAAGGCAGGAGAATTTCTCTGCGTGGTCGGGCCGTCTGGTTGCGGCAAGTCCACTTTGTTGCACATGATCGCCGGTTTTCACACGCCCACGTCCGGCGAAATGTTAATTGACCAAAAGCCGGTAAATGGTCCCGGCACTGATCGCATTCTGATTTTTCAGGAACTCGGGCTTTTTCCGTGGCTCACGGTCGCACAGAATGTCGAGTTTGGGATGAAAATGAAAGACATTCCAAAGGGGCAGCGGCAAGAGAGGACCCAATATTATTTGCGCCTTGTACACCTTTTAAACTTTAAAGATAGTTACATCCACCAGCTTTCCGGAGGCATGAGGCAGCGTGTTGCACTGGCGCGGGCGTTGGCTACCGAACCAGACGTGCTGTTGATGGACGAGCCCTTTGCCGCCCTCGACGCGCAGACGCGAGACCTGCTGCACGACGAGTTGGAGAAAATCTGGGCTGAGACTGGACGCACCATAATTTTCGTCACTCACAACGTCCGTGAAGCCGTACGACTCGGCGATCGCGTGGCCTTACTGACCTTTCGTCCAGGACGAGTGAGGCGGGAATACAACATTGACTTGCCACGTCCGCGGCATCTAGAGGATGTTTCGGTGGCAAAGTGCGCGCGCGAGATTCTTGACGATTTGCGCGAGGAAATCAATAAGTCACTCGAGGAAGAATACGGCCATGCGGCGATTCGCTAAACAAATAGTCTTTTACGGAACTCTGGTCGCTCTATGGTTCGTTCTTGCTGAGCTGAAATTGTGGCCGCCATATATTTTCCCCAGTCCCATAGGCGTGATGGAATCGTTGAGAGCTGGATTCGCTGATCACAGTTTCTGGATCGCAATGGGCATCAGCATGAAACGCATGCTGCTAGGCTACGGACTCTCCGTAATTCTGGGGATGATTCTAGGCCTTGGTGTTGGCAGCAGCAAATTTCTAGAGGACACTCTTGGCAGTCTGCTGGTCAGCTTGCAGAGCTTGCCAAGTATCTGCTGGCTCCCCCTGGCCGTCCTTTGGTTTGGTCTCACGGAAAAAGCTATTCTCTTCGTCGTTGTTATGGGCTCGCTGCTTTCAGTAACTATCGCTATGGAAGATGGACGCCGGCAGATGCCAAAGATTTATGCCATGGCAGGGCGCAATCTGGGCGCGACCAAGGTTCGTTTATTTTGGCACGTTCTACTCCCAGCCAGCCTGCCTTACATTCTGACCGGACTGAAGCAGGGATGGGCGTTCGCCTGGCGCTCGTTAATTTCCGGTGAAATGATTTTTGTAAGCCTCGGATTGGGGCAGCTATTAATGATGGGCCGCGACCTCAACGACATGAACCAAGTGATCGCTGTGATGATACTGATCATCGCAATCGGCTCTGTTGTGGATGGCCTCGTGTTCACCACCATCGAGCGGCGTCTTCAACACAAATGGGGATTGGCCACAGCGACCTAGACTCTCAAGTCCCCCGATTTCATCTGCTAAAATCTTGCCTCCTTGCAGTCATCCAGAAAAGCGAGGTAAGAGTGATAGTTCTAGTGGTAGGAGGGGCAGGGTACATCGGCAGTCACGCCGCCCGCGCTTTAAAGCGTAAAGGCCACAGTGCCATCATTTACGACAATCTTTCCAATGGACATGCCGCGCTCGCCGATGGATTCGAGTTGATTGTCGGTGACATCGCGGACTCCGCAAAAATATCGGAAGCGCTGACGCGCGTGGATGCAGTCATGCACTTTGCCGCACATGCCTACGTCGGAGAATCCGTAGAGAATCCCCGTAAGTATTATCAGAACAATCTAGGGGGAAGTCTGGCTCTGCTGAATGCCGTGCTGGAATCTTCCATCAGAAAGTTTATTTTTTCCTCGACCTGCGCCGTTTATGGAGTTCCGGTCAAAGTTCCGATTACAGAAGAAAATCCGCGTGCACCCGTGAATCCTTATGGCGCCACCAAGCTGGCTTTCGAATATGCGCTTGAGGCGTACGCGCGCGCTTACGGATTGAAGCATGTTGCCTTCCGATATTTCAATGCCGCCGGCGCAGACGAGAGCCTCGAAATCGGCGAGATGCATGACCCGGAAACGCACCTGATACCCGCTGCATTTGAGGCCATTTACGGCAAGCGGCCCTCCCTCGAAATTTTCGGGGATGACTATCCCACTCCGGATGGTACCGGGGTCCGGGATTACATTCACGTCAATGACCTGGCTGAGGCGCACGTGCTCGGGTTGGAATATCTGGATAGAAACGACTCGGTTCAAGTGAACTTGGGGACTGGGCAAGGTCATTCGGTGAAAGAGGTTATTTCCACCATTGAGAGGATCAGCGGGAGAAGGGTTCCTGCAAAGATCGCGCCGCGCCGTGCGGGCGATCCCCCTTCGTTGGTTGCTGACCCAAGCCGAGCTGAGAAATTACTCAATTGGAAAGCGAAGCGCTCGCTGGATGAGATTATTTCTACCGCTTGGCAATGGAGCGAGAGCCGAAGATAAACGTCAGGATTTTGCTTCGGATGCGGTCTCGGTCTCTTGCAACTCCGCCTTCTTTTCAGGCCGCAGCAGCGGGAAAAGAATTACGTCCCTGATTGTGTGCGAGTTGGTCAGCAGCATCGCCAGCCGATCAATCCCAACTCCGACACCTCCCGCTGGGGGCATTCCGTAAGAAAGGGCGCGAATGTAATCTTCGTCCATCTGATGGGCTTCTTCGTCGCCGCGCTCTCGTTCCGACAATTGCAACTCAAAGCGACGACGCTGTTCTTCGGGATCGTTCAATTCGCTGAAGCCGTTGGCAATTTCCATCTCGCCCGCGAAAATCTCGAAGCGCTCGACGTAATCCGGATCGTCAGCTTTATTTTTCGAAAGAGGTGACACTGCGGCAGGGAAGTCGTAAATAATCGTGGGTTGGATCAGATGCTTCTCAGCGACTGCTTCAAAAAGTTCCGTAATGGCTTTTCCCGCAGGGTTTTTCGGATCATAAGCGATGTGAGCATTTGTTAAATTGAAGCGCTGCACTAATGCCCTGACGGAGTCGTGAGAAGCAAAATCCGTCATCTCTGGTTTGGGAGCTGCCTCTTCGGGCCAGTAGCGAATGATGGCTTCGCGCATGGACATTCGCTGCCAGTTGGAAGGGGCCCAGTCAATTTCGTGCTCTCCCCACTTAGTTTTGGTTCCCCCGGTGACATCAACTGCAGCCTGCTCGATCAATTGCTGGGTCAGATCCATCACCCCACGATAGTCGGTGTAAGCCTGGTAAAACTCGAGCATCGTAAATTCCGGATTCCAGCGCCACCCAATGCCTTCGTTACGAAAATTGCGATTGATTTCGTAGACGCGATCAAACCCCCCAACGACGAGGCGCTTCAGATAAAGTTCTGGAGCGATGCGTAAGTAGAGATCAATATCGAGGGTGTTGTGGTGGGTTACGAACGGCCGCGCTACCGCGCCCCCGGCAATCGGCTGCATCATCGGCGTTTCAACTTCAAGAAATTCCCGGGCATCCAGCGACCGACGCATGGACTGCACAAGCTTCGTGCGCTTCCGGAAAACCTCGCCGACATCGGGATTCATCATGAGGTCGAGATAGCGTTGACGGTAACGCAGCTCGACGTCGGTCAGTCCATGCCACTTCTCGGGAAGAGGGAGCAAATCCTTTGCGAGGAATGTCAGTTCCTCGACGTGAATGCTGAGTTCACCAGTGCGCGTGCGGAAAAGATAACCCGACGCTCCAATGTGATCACCGAGATCGAGCAGCTTGTAAAGCTCGAATCCCTTCTCGCCAACGTCGTCTTTCTTCACATAGATTTGCAGCTGTCGGCCATTCTGTTGGAGATGAGCAAAACCCGCTTTGCCCATAAGCCGGATAGCCATGATGCGTCCCGCGATGTGCACGCTGACTCGCGGATCAGCAAGCTGCTCTGCGGTACTCGCAGAATATCTTGCAACAATCTCCGGGATAGTGTTGGTCGCCTCGTATTTTGTGGGATAGATTTGCTGGCCGAGTGCGGCAATTTGCTTGAGCTTTTCAAGCCGCAGGTCGTAGATTTTCTCGTCGAGAGCCAAATGTTTCCTTCCGCCAAGTTGATGAGCGATATCGGTCGGCGCCCCTGAATGTGGAAAACGATTATAACCAAGCATAGCTGCAAAATTTGCTCGCCGTTTCTACCAAATGTTTTTCCAACCACAGGTAAACTGACGGTAGTAATATTTCCTGACTCTCATTTTGAAGGAGCGACGTGGACGTAACGCGTGACCTGTCGACACCAGCGCCGTCCATCGAGACTTTTGTGGCGAGCCGATTCACCCGAGGCAATCTGTTTTTTCCTACTCGGATTGTGGTGTCCCCGGAGCGGGTGGCGCGAGTTAAGCCCCGGTTGTTCGGAAGTAACGAAGAAAGCATCTCGATGCTGCAAGTCGCCTCGGTCCAGATTTCGACGGGGTTAGTCTGGTCGGAAATTCGGATTGACTCCGCGGGCGGGACAAATCCGATCACCAGTCATGGACATCGCAAAGCGGATGCCCAGCGGATTCGCGCGTTGATTGAAGTGCATCAGGCTGCCGTTCGTCGTTGATCTGAACAGCTGGCAATTTGAAAAGAGGCTGCGTGGCGCCAAACAATGATTCTGAGATTCGCGGGAAGTCAGATGAAAGCTTTGGCGACGGTGCTCGCAATAAAAAGAATACGTGGGTGCAGATGGCGAACTACGCTCAGTTAGCGATCGTGTTCCCGGCGGCCACCGTCATCGGACTTCTTTTCGGACTAGCCCTCGACCACTGGTTGCATACGAAATGGCTATACCTCGTCGGACTCTTGCTCGGGATAGCGGCCGGTTTCGTGGAACTCGTCCGCACGGCATCGTCAAATTCTGATTAGCATCCACTGATCATCTCGTGTCAAGGACCCTCATCGCTCCGCCATCAGCCTTCTTTGCCAGTCGTTTAAGACATGAACTCAGCGTCCGCAATCGCCGCTACGCCGCACAACTTGGACTTTCGATGTGCGAGACTTACGGCGAAATGCCGGCGGTATGCTATCAACCTTCTGAAGATGGTTCGCGCCACGGCAATTTTAGGCCTGAATCCTATCGCGCGATCCTGGCCAACGAAAACTGGAGCAAGCGTTTAGACAAAGTTCATACCCAGGCGCGAACATCCTTGCCACGTCTAGACCGGCGCTGGAGAGAATTGGATTCATGCAACAGTTCAGACGCGCTGCTGATGAATATTTTTTGCTTCCCCGAAACTTTGCAGGAGGCTCCAGTAGCGAACTTTCTGGATATCGAAGATGGAGCCATCCCGCAGTTCGGCTTCCGGGCACGAGTTCCCTTGTCCAATGGAAAAAGCGATCGCACGGAAGTGGACATGCTTTTAGGCAATCTTCTGGTCGAATCAAAATTGATCGAGTTTGATTTTCAGAGCAAAGTCGAGGTCGTTGTTGAGAGCTATCGTGATCTTGATGAGGTTTTTGAAGTAAACTCTCTGCCCAAAAAAGACGGCTGCTACCTTTCCTACCAATTAATCCGCAACGTTCTAGCGGCGCACGCAAATCAATGTTCCTTTTGCGTGATGGCGGACGCACGCAGACCCGATCTTCGCGAATCTTGGTACGCCGTTATGAGCAGCATCCGCATCGTTGACCTTCGCTTGCGCTGCAAGATGCTTACATGGCAGGAACTCGCTCAGTGGCTTCCGAACAAGTTGCAGAATTTTCTTCGCGATAAATATGGAATTGGTGCGGGCCTTGTTGATTTTGATGCGGAATACGATTCGCACCTTGCCGCTGGAGATTGAGCATCATTCATGGACGTACTCAACGAATCATTCAGCGCGGGCGCACTCACCCGAATTCGCCGTAACATGCTCGTTCTTGCGCTGGTGTTTCTCGTCACGGCGTGGGCGCGATTTGGATGGCGTGTGGCTGCCGGATTCGCTTGCGGCAGCGCCATAGGTTTTCTGAATTTTCATTGGTTGAAGCGGGTAGTGACGGCGCTGGTGGACAAAGTCTCTGAGTCTGGACGCACCCAATCGAGTGCGGGCGTGATCATACGGTTTCTTCTGCGCTATCTTTTGATGGCGGTAGCTGCCTATGTTATATTGAGTGTTTCTCCGGAGAGTCTGAACGGGCTTTTTGCGGGCCTATTTGTGCCGGTTGCGGCCATCATTTGCGAAGCACTGTATGAGACTTATGCGGTGCTGGCGCGCGGCGCATAATATATAAGTGTGTTGATAAATCGCAGAAACCGAAGTACCGAGTGACCACTTACTTTCATGCCCGAGCAACTCTGGTTTACCGAAATCCTGAACCGCTTCTTCGCCAGTCCTGTTACTGCACTGCTGCGCGCTCTTCACGTTGAGCCAACTTATTCGCAAGCTCCAATAAGTAACGCGGTTGCCATGGAAGTCCTGGTTCTGGGCTTCCTGTTGCTGGTGTTTCTAGCGGTGCGGGCGCAACTATCAGTGGAAAAACCTGGCGGGCTACAGCATGTGTTCGAAGGCCTGCACGGCTTCGTCCAAGATCAGAGCGAAGAAGTCATCGGACATCACAGCGAAGGCTTCATACCTTTTCTGATGGTGTTGATGTTTTTTATCCTGATCTCAAATTTTCTGGGATTGATACCCGGCTTCGAATCTCCGACAGCCTCGCCCGTTGTTCCCCTGGGATGTGCGTTGTGTGCCTTCGTGTACTACCAAGTACAAGGTTTCCGGAAACACGGGATCAGTTATCTGAAGCAGTTCATGGGACCCATGTGGTGGCTGTCGTGGCTGATGATCCCAATTGAAATCATCAGTCATCTTGCCCGCGTCATGTCGCTGACGATTCGTCTTTACGCCAACATGTTCGCTGGAGACATGGTAACGCTCGTGTTCCTGTCGCTGGTGCCGATTGGGATCCCCGTAATTTTTCTCGGGCTTCATATTGGCGTAGCGCTACTGCAGGCGTACATCTTCGTTCTGTTGACAATGGTCTATTTGGCGGGCGCGGTTTCCGAGGAACACTAAAATATTCGGGCTGGCAGCATTCGGTCCACAGAATTTTGGTGCTTGATCCAATGATCTCGATGTGTCTGGTCGAGATCTTAAGCGCCAAAAGCGCCGACAGCGTGAGGACGTCAGCACGGTGAACGTCAACCACCCACTGCGGCAATTCATAACAGGAGAAAACACAAATGCGACAACTGAGTTATTTGTTCATGGCGCTCTCGGCAATGTGCTTCGCGGTACCCGCGTTCGCACAAGGCGGTGGATCCGGCAGCGGAGTTAACTGGGTAGCAATCAGTGCAGGTCTTTCAATGGCAATTGCCTCGGCGGGTTGCGGCATTGCCCAAGGCAGAGCTACTGCAGGCGCTGCGGAAGGTTTGGCACGGAATCCGGCTGCCCGAGGCGCAATTCAATTCGCGCTGATTCTTGGACTGGCACTGATCGAATCGCTGGCCCTCTACACGTTCGTGATCATCTTCGCGAAAGTGAAGTAGCTCAGAGCTACTAGCTCTTAGCTTCTAGCAAAAGCCTCTGCCGGCAACGGAGGGGCTTTTTTTACAGCTTCCTCTGCACCCATCCTTCACCAGCAGACTGCTGTATGTTGCCAGCCGACTCCAAAATCAGGCGTCGCAGACGGTACCGGCTTTCCAGATCGGTGTTCACGATTTCAAAACCCACTTCATCTACCCGGGCGCGTCGCAGCAAGACTTGTGCGCGAATGTGTTTCATACCCAACGTAATTTCCAGGTTAGCTTCCGATCCGACGCGCAGATTGTCGTTCTTGGTGCCCATACCTCCGCCCATGCTCAATTCGCGAAGTGCAATGCTGGATTTTCCCCACGAGCTGGCAATCGTCGCAGCTAGCGGCTTGCGCAAAGCAGTTCGCTCATAGCGTCTTTGCCTTACCCACGGACACGCCGGGGCCGAATCCAACGGGTCGAGCGCAAGTTCACTGGCATCCAAGCCGTTGTTAGCGATGGCGTTGCCTGCATAACTCGGATCAATCTTCGCCAGCGCCTGGGCGGCGGCGATACGTAGTTCACGATGCTGCACCCACTTCCATCTCTTTTTTGTTTCCAGCAGGTTGCGAAGCACGGGCACGCAATCCTGCACTCGAAGCCGTCCCAGCGACTCTACGGCTTTCACCTGCAGCAGCGGAGGACGTCCATCGGTATCTCCCGCCTGCGCCATCACAATCAGGGGCGGAGCCGCAGTGTGATCGCCGCTCATGCCGATTTCGTCAAGCGCTTGAGGGACGACCAGGGGATCTAAGAATTCGATAAGTTCCAATAACGTTCGACCCCGGTCCGGCGCTGACCCGTAAGCAATCTGGCGTACAACCACGTCCTGATAAAAGCGATTGAGTTTAGGAAGACGATGCGGCAACAATTCCAGCAAAGTTGGGACATCAAGACGGCTCAATAATCCGACAACCGAGGTTGCCTGCTGGTCTGGGCCCACCCGCAACATTTCCCGAAGCTGATGCAGTCCTGGAACCCCGAGCTCTTTGGCGAGTTCCACCACACGGTCGCATTCGTCGCGGCGCATGCAGCGGAAGAACCGGTCCGCGAGATGCTCGGTGGCCATTTGCGAACTGCTGCGAAGAACCAAAAGAAGGTCCCGAGGGATTTGCGAAGCACACAGCGCCTCTTCAATGAACTCGGGCAAACGGTTGTCCACTCCAACACGAGGGCGCAATTCCGCGCCCAGAACCGGCCGTTTCTCAGCCAGAGAGTCCATCGAACTGCATACATCAATCAACGCGCCGTAGAGTCTACGATTGCAAGCCTCTGCGCTCAATCGCACGAATGCGGCATTCAGCTGGGTTTGCAGCTCGGGGTCGGATTCATTCCCCAGCGTCTCGCCTACTTTTCGTATAGTGTCGCCCAGCAGCTCCGCGCCCAAGACAGCAAACAGGTCGGAAAGTTGGCTCAGTCCCGTGGCTGTCTTGCGCCGCGGCGCTGAATCGTTCGCATCCAAGCAGCCAAAATAATTTCGAAGTATCACACCCGCGCTTTCCGTGTCTCCGGAAGCCACAAGAAATTCTACGAATTGCCTGATGTTGCGTGCCGGCACGCACGCGGCCTCATCGGACATCAGCACGCTCTTTTTCCCGGCGTCGGGCACCTCGGCCCAGAACATCCGGTCGAGAATGTCGGCATGAGATTCTACTAGAATTCCCGCCTTGCTCATCTTCTCTTCCTGCACCTGCAAGACCCCGCGGAGCGCATCCATTTGCTTGCTCATTTGCTCCAGCATCTGGTGCACGGCGTTTACTTTCACATCACCTTTCTGAAAGCGCTCCAAAGCGAATCGAATCGCCAGATGCTCCGCAGCTTTCATCAACAGGGGAGTATCGTTCTGCTGGGAAGGAACGGTGGCCGCGAGATTTTCGAGTAATTGCTGCAGATTGACCTTGGTATTCTCGTCCGTCTTTCTTAGTTCATCATCCAACTTATGTGAGGCAGTTCCGGACTTTGCGGATTTATCTTTGCTGACCTCGCCAAATCTGGTGAGCAGCCGGATCGCCTGCACGACCTCCTCTTCCTGCAGAGGAACTACGCCTACGCTCCAGCTCTGGATTCCGCAACTGGTCGTGCCAACTTCGTTCAGTGACTCTGCGTTCGTACTAGGGGAGGAATTCGGATTGCTGCCCAACGAACCAGTTCCGGGTCCATTGCCGCTGTGCGCACCTTCCGCGGCGGCAATTAGTTGCAACAGTTTTTGCGGGTCGTTTAACCAGTGCTTGAATTCAGGCCCCAGCGCTTGTGCGGTCAGTTGCGCGGCAATCGAAACTTCGCCGTTTGCGGGATCGGAGGCAATAAACTTTACTTCATTAATTCTTATGGTTGCCTGCTTGCTGTCTCCAAAGGTGCCCTTAATCTGCGTTACGAGATCGCGCGCCCTTGACCCGGCGAGCGCGAAGGCACGCACCAATTTTGAGAAGTCCTCGCGTGTAACCGCGCTTGAAAAGTGGATGCTGGCCAACCCGGCGCTGCTTAATAAGTGAGCGAAGCTGCTTTCAGCTTGTCCGGTTTCCAAAGCTACACCATCCAGCAGGAGTTGATTGTTCGCAACCCCAAGCAGGAACCCGCCCTCGCCTCCGCGAGGAAGACCGAGCTGCAATTCCGTCCATGTAATGTCGAATTGAGCGGACGTACGCTTGTGCTCCAACCCATACAGCCGGACGTACTTCACCAGAATATTGAGGCTGTGAATGAAAGCGCGCGCGGACGAATTTTTGTTTTGTTTAACAGTTTCGGTGGTGAGAATATGCACTCCTTCGACTGCCGCTTCCTTAAGCCTAGAGCCGCAAGTGGCACCGCGCACGTTACGCAAGCAATAGCACTATTGGAGCGAGCTTCGAAGGGCAGGTCTAGCTTGCCGCGAACAATATGCCTGGAGAAATGAACGGAACGGCGCAAATCGCAAACCAGATTTAGGGGCGCCTGTCCGCCAAAAAGATGCGCGTCTTACTTCTCAGAGATGGCGAAGTTGACGGTAGAAACCTGTTCTGCCTGGATCGAGACTCTCTTCGTCCAGATTTTCGGTTCAGAAAAGAGTGGCCGCTCCACTTTGTTCTGAGTCAGCACGTCAATGGCGTGTTGCTGCCCTACTACCGACCATCCCTCATGCCATGCCACAATTTCGTAGTCGCCGGCCGGTACTCCGGTGAGTTCGAACCGGCCGCTTTTATCAGTCACGGCATAGTAAGGATGAGGTACCACCATAACTTCTGCATTCATCCAAACATGCCCGCCATTAC
>JALYIM010000112.1 GCA_030775785.1 Acidobacteriota bacterium | reverse complement strand
GGATAGCCTTGGCCTAGAACGCGAAGTCGTGGACGGAACAGCAGTTGGGATTTCCTACACCTTCGTCCATGGACAGAACTTGATTCGCGCTCGCGATGTGAACCTTCCTCCCCCCCTGAACGTCTCTTATCCGGTCTACGACCCCTCCGGAGTGAATCTGCTCGGCTATGACAGTGTGCAATCGTTTTCCGGCTGGCAGATGAGTGCCTCCATTTCTTGTCCGTTCCCGCCGTGTATAAATCCGGTATCGCGCCCGATCCCACAACTGGGGGCAATCACAGTTTTTGAGAGTGCAGCCTCAAGCGTTTACCACGGGCTGACAGTCTCGATCCACCGGCAAATGTCTCATGGGGTTTATTTTCGGATGGCCTACACCTACGCGCATGCAGTGGACGACGGCCAGGATGCTCTCGTCGCGGGACAACCGGCAAGCGTGCAAAACGCTTACGCTCCGAAGGCAGAACGCGGCACCAGCGTCACCGACCAGAGGCAACGTTTTGTGTTTTCTTGGATCACCGAGCCGCAGCCTTTCGGCAGCAGTCATTCCGTGCTCAGCCGACTTTTCGACTCCTGGAAATACGCTGGTGTCGTCACGGTTGGCAGCGGGCGTCCTGTAAATGTGATGGTTTCAGGGGACGCGAATCAGGATGGCAACAGCGAGAACGACCGTTTGCCGGGAGCGAGACGGAATTCTTTTCTGGGTCCCGATTACGCGAGCACCGACTTGCGGATTACTCGCGTCCTCATCGCTCGTGAGCGCTTTAAGCTTGAGTTCGTCGCCGAATCTTTCAATCTGTTAAATCGGAATAACAAGCGCGTGGCAATCACTCATCAAGGATTACAGAGCGATACCGTCCAGTTTCTGGAATCCACCCAAAAGATTGGATTTCGGTACTATCCTGCTCAGTACCGCGCGCCCAGCAATCCAATTCGTATCACCAATGCTTACGCACCGCGCCAGGTGCAATTTGCGCTGAAGCTGGGATTTTGAGTCTGCTGGCCGGAGTTGAGAGCAAATATCCTCGAACTCCATTCGGCTCTTACATATTCATCGAAGCGCGCTAGGCGATTCAGAAGGCATTTCCATACATATCGCTTGACTTAGCTCTCGAACCTTGTAATAACTACCCTGTCCATGCCGGACGAGTTTGGGGGTGTGGTTCGTTGGCTGAAGTTCGATTGCAAGAGGGCGAGTCCCTCGAAAATGCTTTGCGGCGTTTCAAACGCAAAGTTCAACAAGAAGACATCATCAAGGAGGTCAAGCGTCATTCCTTCTACCTGAAACCAGGTGAAAAGAAGCGTGTGAAGGAAGCGCTTGCACGTAAACGTAGCCGTAAAAAAGCGCGTAAGGAACAGGACTAGTTTCAAGGGCCGTCCCTCTCCGGGACGGCCCGATGTATTTACTTGGGAGCAACAATACTTTTCCGGCACTGGCCTTTGCTGTGAAGTAGACCGTGCGCTTGCCACGCATGGCGGGCCGAACCCAGGGTAGTTCCACGAATGAGGGGATGTTGTACGTAAGCTTGCGCATTCGCGCACTCCGGAAAGGTGTCTCCGGGACGCGGCGGCGCGAGTATTCGGGCCGAAAGGGGCATCCTCGATGGAATTCCAGGATAAGGTTCTGAAGTGCATTGATTGCGGTGGCGACTTCGTCTTCACTGCCGGAGAGCAATTATTTTTCTACGATAAACAGTTCAAGAACGAACCCAAACGCTGTAAAGCCTGCAAGGCAAAGAGGATTTCGGTTTTAGGCGCGGCTTCTTCTTCAGGCTCGACCAAAGTCGAAACTCGGACCGTATGCTCGGAATGCAACAAAGAAACCACGGTCCCGTTCAGGCCAACTCAGGGACGCCCAGTACTATGTCGTGAGTGTTTTCAGCAGAGGAGACAGACCGCGTCAGCGTAGCCAAAAGCTGGGTTGAACTGGGATTATTACCTGGCGATCGCACTCGCGGATCGTGCTGAATAAACCTCGCTGGCTGCTAAACGGTCAAAGCAGGTCACACGGTTTTTTTATGGCGTCGGGGATTATCTCTCCGCATTCCCGTGGCGGCATGTGCCGTTGGACGATTTGCATCCTGCAGTTGTTTTTCGTCTTCATGCCCAACTAACAACGCCTCAATCTGCCGCAGTAGATCTTCAGTGCCTACCGGCTTTATCAGAATAGATTGCGCACGTTTGCTCTCGGGCTCAGACTTATGCGGAGGGTATGCCGTAAGCAACGCGGTGGCCGGATTATACGGCTGGCTTCGGGCCGCGCGCAGCACGTGGAAGCCGGCGTCTTCAGTTTCCATATGCGCATCGGTAATTACCATTTGGTAAACGTTGCCTTTCAGCTTGTCAATCGCCTCGGCGGAGGAGGCGGCGGTATGCACCTCAAACTGATTGAGTTCAAGCACAGTTTTCAGCGTCAGAAGGACGGCGACGTCGTCGTCCACCAGCAGAATTCGTCGCTTAACCACTTGTTCCTCCGAAGTTCCCAAAACAATCAGCCGAAATTGCCGCCAGCTAACGCCGCCACTATAAGGTCCGGCGACTAAGTTACTATATTCCCGTGCAACGTTTTTATGTACAGAACTTTGGTTGCCGTGCGACCCAATCCGACGGCGCCGCGATCGAACGCCAATTCCGCGAGAGGGGCGCCGAGGGGGCGGTTTCATCGGACGCAGCGGAAATTGTGGTTCTTAATACTTGCACGGTAACTGCTTCCGCGGACCGGGACGCTCGCGCCGCGATTCGCAACATTCATCGAAGAAATCCCGCTTGCCAAATTGTAGTCACTGGCTGCTATGCTCAGCGCGCGCCGAAGGAAGTTGCGGAGCTTCCGGGCGTGACACGTGTGATTGGGAACTCTCACAAGCACCAAGTCGCGGAAGTTGTGTTAGAACGAGCGTCGTTGCGTCCGCCACTAACCAGTAACTTTGTCCCCATTTCGAATTTAAGAAGTACAACCTTAAAGACCTTCGCCTCTACAGACCGAATTTTGGTGTCAGACATATTCGCACACACCGAACTTCAGGCGGCGCCGGTTTTTGATGCCGCGCATGAGCGCACGCGTCCGAATCTGAAGGTGCAGGACGGCTGCGACAATCGCTGCTCTTTTTGCGTTATTCCCTCGGTGCGTGGGCGCAGCCGGTCGCTGCCACTGTCCGTTATTATTCGCGAGATCAATGTACTGGTGAGCGCCGGGTATCAGGAGGTCGTGATTTCCGGAATCAATCTCGGGCGCTGGGGACGGGATTTTAGTAATCCAGTGCGCTTCGAGGATTTGATCCGCGAAATTCTTCGCAGCACCGATTTGCGCAAGCTTCGCATTAGCTCGGTCGAGCCGATGGATTGGAGCCATGATCTTATACGACTGATGGCTGAGTCTCCGCGGATCGCGAAGCATACACATGTTCCGCTACAGTCGGGCAGCGACGGGGTGCTGCGAATGATGCATCGCAAATATCGTCCCTGGCACTATCAAGCAAAGATTGAACAACTCAGAGAAGCCATGCCGGAGGCAGCGATTGGCGCGGACGTGATGGCCGGATTTCCTGGTGAAACAGACAGCGATTTTGAAGAGACTTACAGACTCATTGAGAAACTGCCATTGACTTATTTGCATGTGTTCACATATTCGGCGCGACCGGGAACACCCGCGACGGCGCTGAACAATCACGTACCAGTCGGGCTGGCGCGGGAACGCAGCCAGAAGCTGCGCGAACTTGGGCGCGAAAAGAAACTGGCGTTCATGAACTCGTTTCTAGGCGCTAACGTGGAAGCCATCACTTTGCACGGATTCGATAATGAATATACCGACGCGCTTAGCGACAACTTTATTCCTATTCGTCTCACTGGAAAGCACCCGGCCAATCGCTGGATTCACGCCCGAATAGCTGGGATTGAAGATGACGCATTAATTGCGCACGCTGGGTATTCGAAGGCGGTTTAGATGCTCAGAGATAAAGCAGCAATTCAAACCAGGCCCCTATCGTGGCGCTACGCCACCTAAACCCGCTTCAGATCTCCGTGAGATTATTTTTTGGCTTGCACGGTTTGCAGGCACTTGCCGTAGAGTTCTAGCAGGTGGCTGGCGTAGTCTTCCGGTTTTGCGGCGGCGCCGGTGCCTTGAAATCCGACTCCGGATGAAGTGGTGCGACCATAGCCCGTAGTCATAGCAATGAATTTCATCAAGTCGAGTGCGATGTCTTCGTTGCGCCGCGAGGCGCCGGTGATGCTGGGAACTTCTTCCATGAAAACCTCCCGAGCCTCAGAATACTGGAATCGAACGCATCCGACCAGATGTCATCAGCAAACATGTCTCTGCAAGGAAGTTTTGTCGAGCTTCGCAGTCAGGTTTCAATTCCGACGTGGCACACGCGGCCAACAAGATAGTCAGCGACAGTTTTGCCGGGCTCCATAGGCAGCACTTCGACCGGATAAGCCTGATTCTGTGGGCGCAAGATTAGATGTTTTCCCGCCAACTCGACATATTTCACGGTGCACACGCCATTCTTATTCACCCCGTACATATTGGACTCGTTCTTGCGATAAGGTTTCAGCGAATTGTAGTGGCGATCAAGAAGTACCGTGGCGCCCGCTATCAGGCGGGGGTACATGCTCATACCCTCACGACCATCGGTCTTGATGACCACGAACCGTTCCCAGGACTCGCGGCCTCCCTCGACCGCGGGGCGGAATTTGCGCAAGAAACTTTTCCTGAATTTCAGTATTTCCTTTACGTTTCGTTTCATTATGAGCGGACTGGAGGCGGCGATGCTTGAATCCACCAGCACAACACTTCTGAAGTCGTCTTGGCTGGGAGGCCGCAGTGTGGCCCGCTTATTGATTTCCGTGGGGTCGAGCAGGTCGAGGATGGATAGTCGCTGCACGTTCAACACTCTGTCCATACCTTCGATACTCAATCCGCGTTTGCGATTCAGAAAGTTGGAAATATGCGCCTGCTTGAATCCAGTCTGCGCTGCCAGGTCTAAACCGGTGAGATCGCCATCGTCAATTCGCGACCACAATTCCTTGCGCAAATTTTCCTGCAAGACGCTGAACTTCATGAGCGGAGTATAGCAATTGTTATAGCACCATGCTATTCCTCTTTTGGGACGAACAGCTATAAGAATACTTTTATTCCTTGAATAACTTTATAGCTATAGCGTATTGGCATTACTATAACTCAGCTCGCAGACAGAAAGTGTCATCATCATGACAGAGCATTCAGATCGCGTAGGCCCCGCAGATGAGGAAAGCAGGTTCGGCGAGTTTCGGCGCAAAGTGCGGTCGGCCGAGGTACTGTCTTCCGCCATGGAGCGGCTGCTTTGGTCGCTTCACTTCACCGGCCGCGTCAGTGTGGTGGTGCAGAATGGACGCGTGCTTAAATCTGGCTACGAGGAGGGCTATTTTCGCCAGCAGGAATCCGGCTAGTTTGTTTTGTAATCGGTTCCTAACTAAATAATACGTAACAGGCCATCGTAAGAGAAACGAGTCCTGTGACCGAGAAATCGGCGCAGGGCTTTTTATTTTGAAGGAGGAGAGCATGGAGAGCGAACGATGGGAAGTGGTGCAACTGGAGTTGAAGTACTGCGAGCGCTGCGGCGGGCTGTGGATCAGGGCGTTGAATTCACCCATCGTCTATTGCGCTCCCTGCGCGATCGAGATGACGCAAGTAGCCGTACCGCGACGCCGCACCGTAAAAACCTCTAGCGTCGTGACGCCGGTTCAACCCGCCAGCAGAAGTGGCAGAGAAGTACCCCGGTATGGTTTAACGCTGGTCGCCGCTGAAGCAGGCACGGCGTGAGCGCCGCCGCGATTGCGATCTTGCATGCGGCGGCGATTCCACCGCGAACGGACAAACGGGCCGTCGTACCGATGAATGGCGCAGCGAAACCTCACGCAGCAGGCGGAGAGCGGCGTTCGCTTTCCAGTATGGCGGAAGCTGATCCGGACCTGTGGCTCTATCGGGACCGTACCGTGGGCATGCTCCGGCGTTATCTGCGATTGTCTATCGAAGTGGGAAGGCTGCCTTCACTTTTAGGAAGAGAGTTCTTCCGCACGCGCGTGACTTCCTATAAAGTCGCAACCTTCGAAGATGCGGTGATATTTGTGCACGATGTTGAGCGCAGCTTTCAGAAACTCGATGAGTTCGAAAAAAAACTGATCGCAAAGATCGTGCTGCAGGAATACACGCAAGGCGAGGCCGCGCGCTTACTGGGCTGCGGACGTCGCACGGTAGGCCGGCGTTTTCCCGAGGCGCTCGACCGATTGAGCGAAACTTTTCTCGCCACAGGCTTATTGACTCCGATGCCACGGCTGGATTGCGCTCCGTAAATCACGTTGTCAAGTGCATGCGGGCCCGCCCGGTCACTTAAGTCGCTCCAGCATAAGGCGGACATTATTATGAAGTCTGTGGCCGAATGTATGCACGAGAATTGTTATTCTGGATTTACGGGAAGTAATAATTAAGTTTCGCGCGAGATGCGATTGAATGACTGATGAATCAGCATTCGATCTTCAGGGACGCCGAAAGGCGTCCCATTTTTTTGGGACGAACTTTCCAACGCAAAGGATTATAGGCATGAAGAGGGCCGAAGCGAAAAGGGCGCCCAAGGTTTCCAAGACGAGACTATCGGGGGGAAAAGCGCAGGAAAGGCCTTCCGACCTGGCTTCAATCAGAGAACGTATTACAAATCTTGTTAGCAACGAAGCGCTGAACATGGTGCAAATCACCATCGAAGAAGTCAATAAGGGCCATTACATGGCGATGAAATATCTCTTTGAAATGATTGGGCTCTATCCGGGAGCGGCGAAGGAAGAAGCGCCGGTAGAAGATTCGCTTGCGAGAACGCTCCTGCGCCGATTGGGGCTTCCGGAAGAACCGATGCTTGAATCTTCGGTAACGAAGGATCGCGTAGTTGGTCAACAGGCACCGAAGGAAGATACCGTAAAATGACAGTGAGCCAGTGGCACGCGGCCGCAAAGCGATGGTCGGCGGGACTACGTCGTCCGGAGCTTTCGAGAAATTGGATTCGAGGCGCACGCTACAAAGCTCGAATATTGTCAGACGGGAACTTCATCAGAATGGATATGACATGGGTCACCGCCCGCATCGCGGTCGGCGGCGGCATCTGGACAGCCGATCACATGGCGGACGTGGCCCGAGCAGGAGTGACGCACATCATTGACATGCAGATCGAGTTCGATGACACGCCATTGGCCGAACCTCACGGAATCAGCGTGCTGTGGAACGCGATTGATGACGACTTTCAGCCTAAGCCTGCAGAAATTTTCCAACGGGGTGTTGAATTTGCCATGAACGCCCTCGACGAAGAAGGCGCCAAGGTATTTATCCATTGCGCCGCGGGCGTGCATCGCGCTCCCATGATGACGCTGGCAGTGCTGTGCTCCCTAGGGTGGAAACAGCAGGATGCGATGCGAATGATTCAAGCGAGGCGTCCAGTGGTAGATTTCGCGGAAGTCTATGTGGAAAGCGTAGAGAGATTCTTGGAACTGCAGGCGGCCAGCCGTTAAAATCAATTATCGAAGCCGTGAATTTTGGGCGGCTTGGGCCCGTAACTTCAATTTGGATCTGGTTTGACCGGAAGAAATTGAACGCGGTAGATCACGAAGTTGATTTTGACGATTCAGATTCCGGAGGGACCTATGTTCGACGTGCGCCGCCCGACCGGGTGGCTTTTTTATTTGCTATCCACGATTCTGCTGTCGTCACTATGGTCAAGGGCGCAAGGACCTGCGCTTACGACGATTTCTGACACCGTGTTTCGAGCGGATGGCCAGCCCGCAAGTGGGACTCTGCTGATTTCATGGCCGGCGTTTAGCACAGCGAATGGTCTAGCAGTTGCGGCGGGAGTGAACAGTGCGGCGTTGGGTGCGGGCGGCGCGTTGTCCGCACAGTTGGCTCCGAATGTGGGGGCGACGCCGGTGGGAACTGTTTACACCGTTGTATATCAGTTGAGCGACGGAGAGGTTAAAACGGAATATTGGACGGTACCGACGACTTCTCCCACAACGATAGCGGCGATGCGCACAGTGTTGGGGGCGTCGAGTTCGGTTTCACAAATGGCCACACAGCAATTCGTGAATGCTGCGCTGGCATCGAAGGCGGACGAAGCCGCTGTCGTACACATCGGAAGAACCGAGACACTCACGGGACTAAAGCAATTTTCTCTTTCTCCGCGAGTGCCGACGCCACAATCCACGACAGACTCGGCCAACAAAGCGTACGTGGATGCTGGCCTGGCGGGAAAGGCATATCTGCTGAATGGGTTGGTAGCTCCGATCGAATTGGGCAGTGGCTCGGCAAGTAATTCCGTTTGCCTGCACGGCGATTCGACATGGGGCGGATACGGCACCAGCACCAACGCGACTCAGATACAAAACGTGCCGGTAGACACCACTGCTCCCACTGACAACCAGGTGATTACTTACGTTGCGTCGCTGGGAAAATACACTCCGCGTGGAGTTGGTGGGGCATCTGTGGGAATGCAGGCGGTGAAATATGCGATAGATTTCAACTGGTCGCTTGCCGCCAGCGCTGATCTAAGCTCCGCGGGGGCAAAGACTGCGAACCTTGCTTCGTGTCCACCCGGTGTCACGGGAACAGAGCCACAATATTACATTTACATTTCGGGAACCGGAACTGCAGAAGCAGTGCTGGTCACGGGCGGAACTTGCGTCGGAAACGGGCAGGCGGGCACTCTGCAGTTCAGCACGATAAACGCGCATCCCGCAGGCTACACGCTGGCGAGTGCGTCGGGGGGATTGCAGGAAGCACTGATCGCGTCCAGATTTGTTCCCACGAATCCATCGGGATCTTCGCAGTCCGGCAAAGTAATTGTTTCTCCTGGGGAGTTGAAGGCTTATGCCCGAGTATCCATTCGCGCCTGGAACATGACAGTGGATTTTTCAGGCTCCATTGTTGAGTGCTGGATGAACGACACTTGCATCTACATCGGTGATACGGTCAGCTCGAATGCATTCGGCGACATCACGCTTATTAATCCGCGAGGCCGACCGACGATTACAAATGGACAAAAGCCATTTATCGAGGTCAATGCGCAGAAGACGCGGATTTTTAATGTGTCCACCCGGGCAGCATTTTCAAATGGAACATTCAGCAGCTACGTGCAGGTAGACGACGATCAGGCGTTTCTGCTGGATGGATTGGACACGACGCTGGGCGGCAGCGGCTCAAATTTTGGAGTGATGTGCAACTCCGCGGTTTGCAACCCCGTTGTCTATGCTCCAGGGCCATTCAGCACGGCCGCCGCAGTGGGATGGTTGAAGAATTTAAACATCGGAATGCAGTGCACCGGCAATGGGGTGGACTGGCAGAGCGGCAATACTCTACGAATTTCTGACAGTGTCATTCAAGGATATCCGCAGTACGGAGTTCGCGCGGGTACGAGGCGCGGGGGATTCGGCGGGTTTCAGTTGGAGAATGTTTATGAGGAGGTAGGGAACTGCTCCAATCCGACGGGAGCGCTGGGACAGGCAGGTGTAATAGCCCAAGGTTCTCAAGTGACGATCAATGGAGGTGAAGGTCCGGCAGGCAATGTCCCGGTTTATGCAAATACCGGAAGTGCCGACTATCGCTACTACATTGTTGCCCAGAACACGACTTATGGCGCTTCGAATCCGTTGTACGCCGGACGAGCGATGAGCAGCGGG
>JALYIM010000111.1 GCA_030775785.1 Acidobacteriota bacterium | reverse complement strand
TCGGGTCCGCTTGAGGACGGAGAGCACCTGGCAGCGATTACGAGAAGAAACCGCTTCAGCACCGCACCGGTCAATGCGCGATGCGGATGCTGGGACCCAGGACGGCAACGAATGCAAGGGCGACGGCACTGGTCGCCACGATTAGCGGCCAGTTCCTGCGGACGGGCATTGGTTCTGCCCATGGTCCGTAAGGAATCATCTTTCCTCGATTGAGCCAGTCCGTGGTCCACATCAATCCGGACGTCCCGCCGAAGGTTGATGCCGCAGCGGAGATCAGAATCAGGACCAATCCAATGGGATTCAATGTAGCGGCGATGCACATTAAAAATCCCCCGGCAAAATATGGGATCGCCGACAGTCTGACTGCGCGCGCGTAGCGTTGCTCTTTATAACCTCCAATCAGCGGACGCAATTCGAGCAGACTGATGCGTGCGACGAGCAGATAAGCAACAGCACCGACGATCGTTAAACCGATTCGCCAAAGCCACTGGGGGCCGAGTCCGTGTATAAATTCCCCCCAATCACCAATCCCGCCAATGCCAGAGAATAGAAAATATCCGGTGCCGGTGAACAGATTCACCGTCATGGAAATCCAAAAGAAATATTTTAGTCGCGGATAGCGGTGGCCCGTGAATCGTCCGAGCGCAAAGAATACCGCCCCGGCTAGTAAGTTCATCAGCGTGCCCCCAGCCATTACAAGGCGGCCCTCCTGGCTACATTCGAAATGAACGGAGGAAAGCACCAGAGGTACGGCTCCGCTCAAAATACAAGCGCCGCCGTGGCCCACGCCTTCGTGCAAAATGTTACCGAGCATGTACGCGAGGATTCCGATTGAGCCCACGGTCAATGGGTCGGCAACGGTTTCCGTTAGGCATTCTGGCTTGGTGGTAGCGGGCTGCAATTGCGTCATAATCTGAGCGATTATTCCTGAATCGAATTACTGGCGCTGGTGGAATAACTCCTGAGATAAGTAGAGAAAGGTGGTTCGCGCAAAAGACACCTTGGACGGTCACAAATCAGCGTCCAAGCTGTACCAAAAACTTAGTCACGTTCTTTGTACGCCGAACACTCTCTTCACTTTGGTGCCCCGCTGCTTGCTCCTGAAGCAGAGTCTGTTGATTGGCTGGGGCGGTTAACCCAAGACGCCGATAAATGCGCGCGAGATGATAATGCCCCTCGGGGGACTCGGGATCCAGTCGAACACAGGCTTCCATCTGCGTACGCGCGTCACGCCACTGTCCTACCCATTCCAGTGCCTCTCCTAAGTGGCAATGAGCTATGGACTCGCCGGGTGCCACGCGAACACCGTGCTGAAGTCTGCGAAAAATTTCCGCCTTGCGCCTTGTTTCTCCGCTATCGCGAGCGAGCCGCAGCAATACACCGCCGCAAAGAGCGTCGGCAGTCTTACTTTTGGGACGCTCATCCGCGAACTTGCAGACCTGTGCGACAGCGGCCGGATCCGGCATGGCGGTATCCTGCAGTGTGATTTCTCCAAGATAGCGAGCCGCAGTCTCATTACCTGGGTCCAATTGCCTGGCTTCCAGCAATGCATGAATTGCATCTGCCGAGCGATCCACAAAGTAATACGTAAGGCTTTGAAGAATTTTCAATCGAACAGATTGCGGAAACAGACTAGTAGCCTGATTTAGAACAACTAACGCGGCGTCAAATGTTTGGTGTCTTAGCAACTCAAGCACGAGCGCCACGCGGTGATGCTCATCCGACGGCTCGAGGGCAACAGCGGCTTGATAGCTTTGGACCGCGGCTAGAGCGTCGCCACGCTTTTCCTGTATGTCCCCCATCAAGCTTTCGAGCGATCCGCTATCTTCGAGCACTTTAGCCTGCTCTGCGGTCGCGAGAGCAGCGTCCAATTTGCCCAAACGAAAACGCGCCAGCGCCTGGTCGAAAAGTAGGTCCGCTCGAGCTGGCGCGAGGCTGCTTGCTTCCTCAAAATCCGTAAGAGCTTCGGCATAGAAGCCTGCACGGCTAAGAATTTCCGCGGAACGTAGGTGAATCTCAATTTCCTGCTCGGGAGGTAGCCTCGCGCTACGCAAAACCTTCAGCGGAGAGGACGGGTTGCTGTGGTTCTCGACATCCGCTTGTAAACGAGCCAAGCTCGCCGCCAGGCGGAGCTCTTCATTGTCGGGAAGGAGTCTCGATGCAGCTTCCATATCTTGCGCGGCAGTGATCGAATGCCCCAGACCCGAGGAAATTGAAGCTTTCAATCGGTAGAAAACAATTCTTTGCTGACGGTTAATGGGAGGAGCCACACCTAGAATGATCGCTTCAGCTTCTGCGTAATGATGTGCCCGCGCTAGTTGCAGTGCACGATCAAGAGTTTGGGCAGTTTTGTTTTGCACGGGTGGTGCGACTGCAAACGCTCGTCCTGCAATCAACAGTCCGCTCAACAGTAACGATAAGACGAGAAGCTGCAGCCTCATGAGTGTTGTTATCTTACCTTGCGAGTTCAAGCAAGCGTGTGAGAGAATCCCGCCGTGCCGAGCAACGAGGCTCCCCGTCTACAACGCCAGCTAGGACTTCTGGAAGCAATTTCCGCGAATATGCTGGAGATGATCGGGGTCGGGCCGTTCATTACCATCCCTCTTATTTTGACTACCATGAATGGCCCGCAAGCAATGCTGGGCTGGCTGATTGGCGCTCTGGTGGCGGTCTGCGACGGTCTGGTCTGGGCGGAACTTGGTGCCGCCATGCCCGGCACCGGGGGGCCTTACCGCTATCTATCGGAGGCTTACGGACCCAAACGCCTCGGGCGCCTGATGAGTTTTCTGTTTATCTGGGAGACCGTATTTCTTGCGCCTCTTTCAATTGGAGCGGGTGCGGTAGGTTTTTCCCAATACACCAAATTTCTATGGCCGCAAATGAATTGGTGGCAGGGCAAGGTTGTTGCAGTAGTAGTTTGTTTGGCCATCACCATCCTGCTTTCTCGCGGCATTCAGTCGGTCGGACGACTCTCCGTGGTGCTTTGGATCGTGGTCATATTCACCGCTCTAGCTGTCACGGCTGCAGGTCTGTCTAATTTTCACTTGAGCCGAGTTTTGGACTTTCCGCCGCATGCGCTTACTCTCTCGCGCTCGTTCTTCGTCGGATTGGGAGGGGCTACATTGCTCGCAATGTACGATTATGGAGGCTATAACAACGCCTGTTTTTTTGCGGGAGAAGTGCGGCGTCCCGAATATGTAATTCCGCGTTCAATTTTGTTGTCCATCATGCTAGTCGGGGTGCTGTATCTCACGATGAACGTAACCATCATTGGAGTCATTCCGTGGCGCGAAGCAATGCATTCGACCTTCATTGTTTCGGATTTGATGCAGCGACTCTATGGCCCGCTAATCGCAAAATTGATGACGGGATTGGTTCTCTTTACGACGTTTGCTTCCCTGTTTGCGGTGTTGCTTGGATACTCACGAGTGCCCTATGCGGCAGCCGTTGACGGGCGGTTCTTCGCAATATTTGGACGCCTTCACCCTACTAAACACTTCCCCTGGTTCTCGGTGGCGTTTCTGGGGACTGCTTCCGCAGCTGCGAGTTTGCTCGATCTTTCGGACTTAATCACGGCGCTGATCGTCATTCAAGTGTTGGTCCAATTTATGGCGCAAGTCGTGGCCGTAACTTTAATCCGGCGAAATCGCCCGGACATTCATCGCCCGTTCCAGATGTGGCTCTATCCTTTTACGAGCATCATCGCCTTCGCGGGATGGGCGTTCATCCTCGCCGCGAGCGGGCTTAAATTTATTCTCTGGGGCGTGGCGCTCATCATTTTCGGGGTTGGCGCTTATTTATGGAGAGCTCGGATGCAGGGTGAGTGGCCATTTGAGCAGGTCCACTTTAAAGCGGCGATATGAGCGGAGAACGCCAACTAGACGTGCTGGTTGTGGGGGACTTGTTTATCGAGTTGGTCATGAGCGGGTTTCCTTCCTGGCCGCGGCCTGGGGAAGAAGCATTTTCCGAGCGCTTCTGCCGGGAAGTTGGCGGCGGCGCGGCGATCACTGCTTGTGGCTTGGCAAAATTGGGAGCGAGAGTTGGCATCTTTGGCTCGGTGGGAGAAGAGGACGGACAGTGGGTGCTAAACAAATTGACGGCTCTGGGCATCGCAACGTCCACAATTCATTTGGACGATAGAGAGCCGACTGCCCTAACGGTTAGCGTATCTGGTCCGTCAGATCGTGCTTACCTCACTTACATGGGAGCGAATCGCAGGCTTTCAGAATTATTGGGGAAAGCAGCCTCCGCGGGGGAGTTATCTCGCGCGCGACACATACATCTCGCTTGCGCACCCGATCCCGCGACAGTGGGTGATTTGTTTCGCACGCTCGCAGAACAAGGTTGCAGCCTCTCAGCGGATATCGGATGGCATCCCGAATGGCTTGCTGATCCGCGCTGTCGACAGGCTCTTCGTGCCGTAGACATGTTCTTCCCGAATGAGCGAGAGGCCTCGCACATGACCGGCGGCACCGACCCTGAAAAAATGCTCGAGTTCCTGCGCGACGAGGGCTTTCGGAAGGTGGCCCTCAAGCTGGGCGCCGACGGCGCAGCTCTTTTATGGGATGGAAAGATCATCTTCCAAAAAGCGAGCCCAGTAGAATCGGTGGACACGACCGGGGCTGGAGATTGTTTCGACGCCGGCTTTTTGGACGCGTGGTTGCGCGGAGATGCTCCGCAAAATTGTTTGCGAGCCGGTACTGTATGTGGCGCGCTCTCGACCAGAGTACTCGGAGGTATTTCCGGCTTTCCCACCAAAGCCGAACTGGAATCAACGATATGAACCGCAAAGTGAGTGTGATCGGCGGAGGCGGTGTGCGCACGCCGCTCTTAATCCATGGACTGCTCCAATCGCAGAAGATTCTGCAGATTGGCGAGTTGTTGCTGTTCGACATAGACCGCAGCCGGGCGGAATTGATGGCAGCGATGGGCCGGGAAATCGCTCGCAGTTTGGGAGTTGATATTCACCTGGCGGCTGTTGGCTCCCTTGAAGAAGCAGTCGAGGGAAGCACATTTGTCTTGAGCAGCCTGCGGATCGGTGGCATGGCAGCCCGGGCACGCGATGAGCGTATTGCCATCGAACACGGACTGGCAGGACAAGAAACTACAGGGCCTGGCGGCGTTGCGATGGCTCTGCGGACAGTTCCTGTGGCTTTGGCGCACGCGCGAGTTGTCGAGCGATTGGCGCCGCAAGCGTGGTTCATTAATTTCACGAATCCTGCTGGGCTAATTACCCAGGCATTGAACGACCACACCAAACTACGAGTAGTGGGCATTTGCGATACACCGGCTGACCTCTTTCATCGTATCGCCCATGTTCTTGGCGCCTCACCTGCCGAAACTCATTGTGATTACGCGGGATTGAATCACCTGGGATGGGTGCGACGGGTTCTGGTTGGCGAGAAAGACGTGACAACGCAATTGCTGGAGAATGAAGATGCCTTGCAACACTTGTATCACGCGAATCTGTTCGATCCCCTGCTGATCCGAACGTTGAAGCTTATACCTTCGGAGTATCTGTTCTTCTATTACAGTCAGCGAAAAGCACACAAGAATCAACTGCGAGCTGGCGCAAGCCGCGGTGAGGAGTTGCTTCAACTAAATGCTCAACTATTCAACCAGCTTAAAGATGAAACCGCGAAGGACGGACTTGTTACTTATCGTAATTATCTGATGCAGCGCAATGCATCGTACTTGAGGTTGGAGGCTGAGGCGGCCTCGGCGTTTCGTTCGGCTGAACATGAACCTGATCCATTTGAGACCGCTACCGGCTATCACAGAATTGCAGTGGATGTGATGAGCGGCCTGGTATCGCAAGAGCCTCGCACAGTGGTTGTGAATGTGCGCAACTCCGGCAGCATGGACGACCTTGCGGCGGAGGATGTGATCGAAGTTCCGTGTCGCATCGGCGCGGAGGGTGTGACGCCAATGAAGGTAGGACGCTTGCCGGAAGGTGTGCGCGGATTAGTTCTAGCCGTTAAAGAGTATGAGCGAACATTGATCCGGGCAGTGATCGAACACTCGTGGCCGCTCGCTCAGCTTGCAATGTTGGAATATCCAATCATTGCCCAATGGGAAATCGCTGAGAAGCTACGAGAAAGTTTTAGCAGCAGCGATCCGGAGTTTCTCGGGTATCTAAATTTGCAGCCGTAATCCGCGTGGTAGTGGCACCATTAAACGCGAACAATAGTATTGCCAAGACTGCCTGCTGTAACTCTCCTCTGCGGCTACAATAAGGAGAGACGTGGGTTGATTTCAGCATCGGAAAGAGCAGATGAGCGCAAATCAGAATTTATTAGTGAGGGCGAAACCGTCTTCGGGTTGGTCTGGCACAGTTATGGAAGTTGAACCAGACGAATCGAAGTTCGACTATCTCACATTTCAAGTTCGCCGACTGAAAGCCGGGGAAAGTCATTCAGGCAAAACCGGATCGAATGAGCTTGGCATCGTGGCATTAGGCGGACGTTTTAACCTGAGTTCGCCCGACGCCAGTTGGGAAAACATTGGAGGCCGCGCAAATGTGTTCGCCGGAATGCCCTGGGCCATCTATCTCCCGATAAACACGAACTTCGCTGTCACCGCTGTAACCGACTGCGATCTCGCCTTCTGCTATTGTCGGGCGCAAGAATCGCATCCCGCCGCGTTGATTTCACGGAAGGACGTGCGAGTTGAGATTCGAGGGGGAGCGAATGCCACGCGTCAAATCAATCACATCATCACCCCAGAGTTCTCGGCACATCGCCTGCTAATCGTGGAGGTGTATACCCCCAGCGGCAACTGGTCCAGCTATCCCCCGCACAAACATGACGTGCACAATCCTCCGGGAGAAGTGGATCTGGAAGAAATTTACTATTACCGGATTGATCGTCCAGAGGGTTACGCAATCCAGCGGGTTTATACTCGCGATCAACGCTTCGATGAGACGCTTACGGTGCGTGACGGTGAGTTAGTTTTGATTCCCGAGGGCTATCACCCGGTCGTTGCTGCCCACGGTTATAACGCTTATTACCTGAATGTCCTTGCCGGCTCGGCGCGATCCATGGCAGCTTCCGATGATCCTGATTATGCCTGGGTTCGTACTGCATGGGCGGACAAAGACCCGCGGCTGCCGCTGGTGAAGTGAATAACACGGTAATAGCAACGGTCAGTGCTCCCATCTGTCTGGAGCGAGATAAGGAATGCGTATGGCCACGACATATGTAAGTCCGCTACAGCAAACGGCAACGATGAGCGTCACCGACTACTGGAACGACTCCTGCTCGATTCAGGAATTGACGTATGCAATCACCAACGGGGCGGTGGGAGCGACTTCGAATCCCACCATCGTCATGGCAGTGCTCAAGAAAGAAATCGCGGTTTGGCGAAACCGCATCTTGCAGATCATCGCGCAAAATCCGGCTTGGGGCGAGATTGAGGTTGCGTGGCAAGTGATCGAGGAAATGGGAGTCCAAGCGGCAACCCTGCTGATGCCGGTTTTCGAGCGGGAAAAAGGACGGAAGGGCCGCCTTTCGCTGCAAACCAATCCCACGTTCTATCGCAATGCTCAGGCGATTGTGGATCAGGCAGTGCGCTTTAACCAGCTAGCCCCCAACATTCAGGTGAAAATCCCGGCGACAACCGCAGGCATAAAAGCGATGGAAGAAGTAACGTATCGCGGAATAAACCTGAACGCCACCGTGTGCTTCACGGTGCCACAAGCAATTGCGGTAGCGGAGGCAGTGGAACGCGGCCTTGATCGGCGGGCGGCCGAGCGCAAAGACCTCTCGTCTCTTACGCAGGTATGCACGATTATGATCGGCCGGCTCGACGATTGGCTGAAGGTTGTGGCGAAGAAAGAAAATATTGTCATTACGCCCGGACATCTGGACTGGGCGGGCATCGCCGCTTTAAAAAAAGCTTACGGAATCTTCCAGCAGCGTGGCTACCGCACTCGCTTATTGGCCGCTGCCTATCGCCATCACATGCATTGGTCGGAACTCATCGGTGGTGACATCATTCTGACTATTCCCTACGAATGGCAAGTGTTGTTCAACAATTCGGATGTAGAGGTCAAGGAACGGATGCAGAATCCCGTTGACCCTACGATTGTGGAGGAGATCTACCGCAAGTTTCCTGACTTTCGAAGAGCGTACGACGAAGGTGGAATTACCGTTGATGAATTCGATCACTTCGGTGCGACTGCGAGGACACTTCGCACCTTCATCGCCTCTTATTATGAACTGCTGGCATTCGTCCGCGACTTTATGCTGCCGGATCCTGACAAAAAATAAGCATGCAACTCCGTGCGCGTATCAGCAAGTTTTAACACGTGCAGGGTTGGTGATTGTGTGGAGAGACTTTGATGAGCGGCACGAGACGTCAGACAACGGCCCAGGCGATTATTACTTTCCTTAAAAATCAATTCGTCGAACGCGACGAAGAGCAGCACGCCTTTTTTGCTGGGATGCTTGGAATCTTCGGACACGGCAACGTTGCAGGCATCGGACAGGCGCTGCAAGAAAATCCCGATTTTCCCTATGTACTGATGCGCAACGAGCAATCGGCAGTGCACCTAGCCTCGGGCTACGCCAAGATGAGCAATCGCCTGCGCGTCTTTGCGTGTACATCCTCGATCGGTCCGGGAGCGACCAATATGGTTACTGGAGCTGCACTCGCGACAATTAACCGGCTTCCTGTTCTGTTGCTTCCAGGAGACATTTTTGCCCGGCGTAATGTCGCGCCGGTTTTGCAGCAACTGGAATCACCGCAGACGCAAGATATCGGAGTCAACGATTGCTTCAAGCCGGTTTCGCGCTACTGGGATCGCATCTACCGTCCGGAGCAGATCATTACATCCCTCATGGAAGTGATGAGAGTTCTAACTTCTCCCGCGGATACCGGCGCGGTGACGCTGGCTTTGCCTCAGGATGTTCAGGCTGAAGCGTATGACTTCCCCGAGGAATTCCTTCGCAAGCGGGTGTGGCTTATTCGTCGAGCATCAATTGATGAAGTATCTCTGCGGCGAGCCTCCGATGCTATTCGAGCTAGCCGCAAGCCGATGATTGTTGCCGGTGGCGGAGTGCTTTACAGCCAGGCGTCTAAAGCATTGGCCGATTTCGCTGCTCAGTCCGGCATTCCGGTGAGTGAAACCCAGGCCGGAAAAGGTTCCCTGCCTTACGATCATCCGCAATGCGTCGGAGCGATTGGAGCCACCGGGACCTCCGCAGCTAATCGTTTAGCGCACGACGCTGATCTGGTTATCGGAGTCGGTACTCGCTACTCCGATTTCACCACAGCGTCGATGACTGGCTTCCAGAATCCCGCGGTGCGATTTGTAAATCTGAATGTGGCTGAGTTCGATGCTTACAAAGTATCCGCTATTCCGCTCGTAGGAGATGCGCGTTTAGGGCTACAGGAACTGGCGGCGACATTGAAAGGCTACCAAGTCAGTACGGATTACACTGCGCAAATCGCGAAGCTTAAAGAGGAATGGGAAAAAGAAGCAGACCGGCTGCTTCATCTAGATATCTCGCCGCAGTTGGCACAAAGCGCGGTTATCGGCGCGCTCTGGGAAGCGTCCGGTCCAAACGACGTTCTCGTTTCGGCAGCCGGCAGCCATCCTGGCGATCTTCACAAGTTGTGGCGAGCTCGTGCACCGAACGGTTATCAGATGGAATACGGTTACTCCTGCATGGGCTATGAGATCCCGGGCGCTATGGGAGCCAAGATGGCTGACCCCAGTCGCGAAGTATTCGTATTCCTAGGGGACGGCACCTACCTGATGATGCCAACAGAGATTGTCACTTCAGTGCAGGAGGGAATAAAACTCATCATCGTTCTGGTCAACAATCACGGGTTTGCCAGTATCGGTGGACTGAGCGAAGCACTCGGTAGCGGCGGCTTCGGCACAGGTTACAGATATCGCTCGAAGAAATTCCAGCAACTGGATGGTGAGTATCTGCCAGTTGATTATGTTGCAAACGCGCGCAGCCTTGGGGCGCATGCGATCAAGGCCGACACACTGGATGAATTTAGAAATGCATTGAAAGACGCGAAACAGCTGGACCGGACAACGGTGATCGTGCTGGAGACCGACCGCGATACACGCGTGCCGGGATATGACTCGTGGTGGGATGTGGCCGTGGCAGAAGTCTCTAACAGCAAGAGCGTGCAAGAGGCGCGTGCGAAATACGAAGAAGCCCGAAAAAAGGAACGTTATCACCTGTGATGGAACATTCTTCAGGATCTCGTGTGCCCAGATTGCAAATAGGGAATGCCCCTTGTTCATGGGGCACCCTCGAATTCACTGAAACAAAGACCGAACAAATTGGATTTAGCCGCATGCTCGATGAACTAGTCGAAAGTGGCTATACCGGCACCGAGCTAGGTGACTGGGGCTACATGCCCACCGATCCCGAAGCACTCAAGGCAGAGTTGGAGAGGCGAAAATTAGTGATGCTGGGTGCGTTTGTTCCAGTCGCGTTGAAGGACCCGGCCGCCCATGCAGACGGTGTAGCAAATGCGTTGAGAACAGCTCGTCTGGTGGCTACTGTGGCCGGCAATCCACGCCCCTATCTTGTTTTGGCGGACAACAACGGCACAGTGCGGGAACGCACTCGCAATGCTGGACGCATTACTGCACAAATGGGTTTGAGTTCATCGGAGTGGTCAACCTTTGCCAATGGTGCGAATCTGGTGACTCGATCAGTTTATGAAGCTACCGGGCTGCGAACGGTATTTCATCATCATTGTGCTGGCTACGTTGAGACCCCGGACGAGATTGCCCGATTCCTGGATTTAACGGATCCCACGATGATCGGATTAGTATTCGATACCGGACACTACGCTTTTGGCGCCGGTAACTGCGAAGTCGTGAACGGATTGGAGCGATTCAAGGATCGCATCTGGTATATCCACTTGAAGGACTGTCAGCCCGAGATAGCAAGAAAGGCACGCGCGGAACACTATGACTATTTTCAATCACTGAGCAATGGTGTGTTCTGCGAGCTGGGCAAAGGCTGCGTGGATTTTCCAGCCGTGCTCCGGTGGCTAAAAGAGAATCGGTACGAGGGTTACATGCTCGTGGAGCAAGACGTTCTGCCGGGAATGGGAGCGCCGAAAGAAAGCGCACGGCGCAATCGCGACTACCTCAGTTCAATCGCACACAACTACCTCTAGCACTAAACGAGATCGCAAGGAGACTCACTTGGCTGAAAAGAAACTCAAAGTCGGCATCATTGGAGCCGGTCGCATTGGCAGAGTACACGCGGAGAACCTCGCTTTCCGTCTGCCAGAAGCTACAGTTCTAATGATTGCAGATGTTAGCCGCGAGGCGGCCCAGAAGGTTTCCGAGCGTTGCGGAATACCGCGAGTTGCTGATCACGCCGAAGAGTTACTGGCAAATTCAGATGTTGAAGCGGTACTGATCTGCTCCCCAACCGATACCCATGCCGGTCTGGTCGAAAAGGCAGCCAAGGCTGGCAAGCACATTTTTTGCGAGAAGCCGATAGCTCACAGTTTGGACAAGATTGATCAGGCATTATCGGCAGTCAAGAATGCGGGGGTAAGTCTGCAGATAGGCTTCAACCGGCGTTTCGACGCAAACTTCGCAAGAGTTCGCACGGCAGTCACCAGCGGGGAAATCGGAAAACCGCAATTAATGCACATCATCAGCCGCGACCCGGCGCCTCCACCGATTTCATACATTAAGATTTCCGGGGGAATTTTCATGGACATGACGATCCATGACTTCGACATGGCGCGTTTCCTGATCGGCGATGAAGTCGAAAGTATCTACACTGCTGCGGGCGTCAAAGTAGATCCCGAGATCGGAAAGGCAGGCGACTTAGACACGGCATTGATTGTGCTGCAATTTAAGAATGGTGTGATTGGAACCATTGATAACAGCCGCAAGGCGGTTTATGGCTATGACCAAAGAGTGGAGATTCTGGGCAGCGACGGCGCTATTGCCACCGGGAACTGCTATCCGAATCAGGCCGTGATCAGCAACGCCTCCAGTATCCAAAGAGATCTTCCGTTGAATTTCTTCATGGACCGATATACAGACAGCTTTGTCGCCGAAATGCGCGCGTTCGTAACGGCGGTGCTACAGAACAAGCCGACTCCGGTGACCGGGAACGACGGGCGCATGGCGGCGGTCATGGGACTGGCAGCGCGTAAATCATTTAATGAGCGCCGGCCGGTGCGACTTGAAGAGGTGGCGCGGGGCTAGTCATTTCTATCGTGATCGGTTGCGCCTCTCGCGACAAAGGAATCCCTTCATTTCACGTTTGGATTCTTCGGAAGACTCACCAGATTTGCAAACAAGCGAAAAGCCCCTGGCACGCCCTCCGGCAGCTGCCGGTAGAAAGCATAAGCATTGTAGATATAGATGCCCTTGCCGTAGCGGGCATATACCAAGCCGCCCTTTTGGGGCTCCTGCGCATCATCGTGGGTAGAGAGCAGAGGCTCGTAATGCGAATCCCACGATTTCAGGAATTTAGAACCGCGTTCTTCCACCCAACCCTCAAAGTCACGCGAGGTAATTTTATTTGGCCAGAGAAAGACGGGATTCCGTGGGGCCAGAATGTCCATCTTCGAAGCTTCATCGGTCACTTCCTCCGGGTCCTGCCCCATCTGATACGGATATGGCCCAAAGTTCTGATCGAATTCCGGGGTGTTGTACTGCACGATCATCACACCGCCATTTTTCACATATTCGAGCAGCCGGCCGTTGTAAGTCTTTAGCTCACCTCGCGCGGCATACGCGCGGACTCCCAGAAGAATAACGTTGTATTTTGATAAATCGGCGTTGGCAACGTCCGCCGGTGCCAGAGAGGTCACGTGGAGCCCGAGATTTTCGAGAGATGCTGGCACATCATCACCGCTACCCATGATGTAGCCAATATTCAATCCTTCCGCAACCTTGACGTCCACTCCGGTAGCGCGAAGCGTGGATGGTCGGTAGAGATAATACGGACGTAGACCAGGGTAGCCGGTCACCTCGTATCCTTCTTTATATTGTTTGCCCGACAATTCCGCGACTGCGGTTAAGTGATAGGCCTTCTCTAAAAGATTAGCCGGCATCACTTGGAAGGTGACGAATTGTTCTTCCCCATCCGATAAAGTTGAAAACTCGGTCGCAGCGGGAGTGCTCTTCCAGCCTTCCGGAAGATCAAGCTTAATAGTTCCCTTTGCAGCTCCCTTTACATTGCTGTGCAGAGTAACCGTCACTGGGAATGCTTTTGAGTCGAGGGGGACAATCCCAGCCTTGGGGTTGATGCTTACCGAAAGAGCGGGGCCGACAACCAGCGGCTCAGGCACGACGCCGAATCCATTGATCCGCTTGATCGACTGCACCACTTCGCCGACGCGAATCGGCACACCTTGGAATCTGAATTCCGCCCATGCCTCTAACGGATAAGGCGGCAGAGGCAAATTTAAATACTTTCTATCGCTAATGTCGTAGTAAGACTGTTCGATGTCGGGACGCGTGAAATAAGGCCGTGTGAATTTAGCATTCTCGGGCATCGTGAGATTGAAGCGCGCGTCAACAGCCTTATTGTCAGCGAGTTCTGCTTGTGCAGCACCTTGGCTTTTAACCGCCCAGTCGTTTCCGTCGGTAGCATTGACCTTGACTTGCTCCAAAGTAACCGGAACTGAGCTCGAATTTACGACGTGTGCCTTCACTCCGAAAGTTTGGCCGGGAATGACAATGCGAGTCGTGTCCGGATCGCCCATGAACATCGCAAACAATGGGTTCGGCTCTTTCTCCGGTGCCATTGTCGCTGCGATGGAAAGGCCCAACGCCTGAACCAGAGCGCTATTGAACTGCGCCTTTTTCGTTTCAAGCTCGAAAGTTACGTTGTACTTATCATCCGCGGAAAGATTACTCGCCTTCACCTGCTCGATCAGTTTTTCTGTTTCTTTCCAACCTTCAGCGAGCTGCGAAGCAATTTTTTCTGGATGCGCGGATGAAAAATTGGCCATCGCCTGTTCGACCAATTCGTTTACGCGCCTCAATCCGGGAAGCAATGAGTCTGCGTTTCCGCCTTTAGCCAGTGACGCAATTCCCATCAGGGAAACGTCAACTCCATCAAAGAAAGACTTTTCCTTGTCTTGCGTAGGAACGAGGGATCCGTAACGGTGATAGGTTGATCCGATCGCACCCGCCTTCGGAATCATTCCTCCACCCGTTTGAGATTTCTGGTAGCCGAGTCCTTCGCGCGAAATCTGCACGTAGGACATGCCAAGCACAGGGTCGTAATCACCTTCTGGAATATCCACATTCGCCGTGAGTTTACCGTCATCATTTCCGAACCATGGAGTCCTTGCGTAATCTTTTAGTGGTGTCCAGGGCTTTAAACCTGATGCGATCTGATCCGGAAATACATTCGGATCGCCTGCCGCCTTGAACACCTCTTGAGCCATAGCTCCGGCTGTCTGGTGATTTCCGTGTCCGTCCGTCGGTCCACCCACGAATACGGAAGTGATCACCAGAGGTCTCGTCATGCGCACAACACGGACGACGTCGTATAGGACGCGGTCATGTGTCCACTTTGCAATTGATTCCGCCTTCGTTTTTGAAAAGCCGTAGTCAACGACTCTGGTCCAGTATTGGTCAACACCGTAGTATCGTCCTGCCGCCAGCAACTCTTCCGTTCTCACTAAGCCCAGTCCGTCGAAATAATTCGAGGACATGACATTCGCACCGCCCTCACCACGATTCAGTGTTAGGAGTGCTACGCGTGCACCTTGACCGCGAGACTCATACACCAGCATTCCGCCGTCTTCATCATCTGGATGCGCGGTGACCATGATCAGACTGGCGCGGGTATGCAATTTCTTGAGAGTCTGCCAAAGTCCCGTTGAACCTCGATTGATGGGAATTTCAGGAGAGGTCAGCGACGCTTTGACCGAAGAATCATAGGGCGTCTGCGCATAGAGAGCAGTGACCAACAACAAACAGAGACCTGCGAACAGCAATCGCTTCATCGTGGACCTCGCTGGAGAAAGAGAGATGGCTTTACTGTGCACTCGCGAAATCAAGACTTACCTATGCGGCTGGAGACCGCCCGGAAGTCTCCAGATGTGCAGGTGCAGGTGTGGAGACTTCCGAGCGTGGTCTTGTGGACTAGAAATAGAACTTCAAGGCAAGCTGAAGTTCGCGGGGATCAATGACCGTGGAAGAAATTGTTCCAAACGATCCGCTCGGGAAAAATGATGATGGATTCCCGAAGGAAGCGTGATTCAAAGCATTGAACGCTTCCGCGCGAAACTCAAACCGGATAGTTTCCGCAACACGGAAACTCTTGAACAGACTGAGGTCCACGTTGGTGAACCCGGGTCCGTGGTATGAACCCACGTGGCAGTTTCCGAAGTTCCCGGAAGCCGGTAGCGCGAATGCGGCAGGGTTTAACCAGACGCCGGATCGCGGGTCGTTTGACGCTCCGGACCTTGCATTTCCTATGCAGTCGGGCCGGGAATTGAAACTTCCTGTCCCACTCAGGTCGGGCGACGAGATCGCGATTGTAGTTCCGCTTTGTCTGGTAACAATCGTATTGACTTGCCAACCTCCTAACACCGCATCAGCCACGCCTCCTTGATCCATATACATTTTGCCCTTACCGAAAGGCAATGCGTAGGTGAGGTAACCAACGAGGCGGTGGCGGACGTCAAACATGGAGTCGCCTCGTTCCGCCCCGTAATTGTAGGCATTCTGAGGAAAGGCACCACCCGTAAGATTATCCACGAAGTCGGAGATATTGTGACTCCACGTATAGCTCACGCCATATGATGTGCCTTTGGCGAAACGTCGTTTAAGTGAAACCAGCAGCGCGTTGTAATCAGATCTGCCGTCATTCGTGGCGAGCTCCAGAAACGCGTGATTACCTGACGAATCGTTCAAATTAGCATACGGGAAAGTAACGATGGGATTCCCGCTACTGTCAAAATTGCCGGTAAGAATCCCCTGGTTCGCATTGCGAAGCCGATTCATCTTTCGGGCAAAATTGCCAACATAGCTCATATCCAACGACGTGTTTTCATTGAACTGAATTTCCGGTCCGAAGCTCGCCTGCTCCACATAGCTCGTTCTCTGGTTCGGATCCTGCGCGCGAATTTGGAGCTGAGCCAGATTGAGTGGGCCGGAAGCTATCGTGGCGAGCGGGAATCCGTTTTGAAGTTGGAATTCCGTCGTTGAACTACCATTGATTTCATTGAGGCTGTAAGAATTGACGAAGGGAGGATTCAACGCAAGCACACTTTCGGAGCCAATTCTCACCGAGTGCTGATAGAAGACGCCGTAACCGCCTCGGAAGACAAGCTTATCGAATGGGTGGTAACTGAATCCTACTCGCGGCGCAATGTCATTCCTGTCAGGATGAATCAAAGCTCGGTTATATAAACCGGAAGCCCCTCGCGCAGCGGTGATCAACCCTCCTCCGTTTGCAGGGGTAAAGTTGGACACGTCATTTTGATGATTGAGGCTGGGCGTGAAAAGTTCATAGCGCGCGCCATAGGTGACAGTAAGATTTTTGCTCGCACGCCAGGTATCCTGGGCGTAAAAACTATTTCCGTATTGATAATTGTGGACCACGGTAGGTGTTACGAAAGTGACCGAATCAACATTCCCAAGCAAGAAATCGGGAAGACCAAAGGCGCCTCCGGTGGTGTAGATGCCATTAACGCCGATTTCGCCTTGCGGCGCCCGGATGTCCAGGAAATTATCGCTGAAGTGGCGGTGCTCATATCCGAACTTAAAACTATGGGATCCTTTGAGCCAGCTCAGGTTATCCAAAATCTGCCAGACCTGCGAAATCTGAAACTGTGGACGCCATGGTGATGTTCCGAGACGCGTCAGTCCGTTGATTTCTATAGGCGGCAAACCAGCAGTATTCGGGCCGACGGGAATACCTGTCAGACCGTATTGGGGAGCTAACGAAGTACCCAATTTCACCCCAATGGGATCGCTGTGCGCATAGTCTCGATTGAACCCAACGCGCAATTCGTTAAGCACGTTCGATCGAACGGTGTCATCCCAAGACAGGGCAAGGGAGCGCTCGTGAATGCGGTAATCGGTGGCAAAATCTCCATTGCCAGCGATGATGGGAGTGTTGGTCCAAGGCGGATCCTGCTTGCTGATGATGAATTGGCTGAATCGTCCAAATAAGCGATTAGTATTGTTTATGTTGTGATCAATTCGAATATCGAAAGAATGTGAATCGTTCGGTACCGCCGCCTGAAATTGATAGTTGGGACCAGAGAAACTCCCCGACTGTCCCTCCACCGCGACTGCGGAAGGAATGTTGGGATCCGGAAAGAGCGCAGCCAGTTTTGCCCCCGTGGGGTCAATGCAACTACTGGAAATCGTCTTAGTGGCTGTATTGACACATCCACCCTGCCCAGAGACGGTGGAGTTTGTTAAGGAAATCGAAGAAGGAAGTTCACTGAAATTGCCGGTCTTCATCAGAGGTGTCGGCACGGTGGACTGAACAGTCGTGGCTTTTCGGCTGGTAAAAAATTGGAAGTCACCAAAGAAGAATGTCTTATTCTTGATCAATGGTCCGCCGATTGTGGCTCCGTACTGATTTTGCGAAAAATGGCCTCGCGGAACCGCGTTATGATTATTAAAGTAGGAGTTAGCGTCAAACACGCTGTTTCGTACAAATTCCCAGAGGTCTCCGTGGAACCCGTTTGTCCCAGACTTGATGCTTGCATTGATGACCGCACCAGCTGATGTCCCAAACTCAGAGGAATACGTCCGAGTTTGGATGCGGAATTCCTGCAAGGCATCGGGCGGTGGCTGGATAACCTGTACCGTACTCTCCTGCAGATTCGTGGATCCCGAATTGTTGTCAATCCCATCCAGCGAAAAGTAATTTTGCGTCTCCCAGTTGCCGTTGGAGCTGAAACGGTCCGGCGCTGTGTTGTTCTGGTTTGACAGATTGCGCTGAATGCCAGCTTCCAAAAGCGCAAGATCTGAATAACGACGACCGTTCAACGGCAAATCATTGATCTGCTCTTTTTGCACCACCCCGCCGACGTCTGCAGTTTCCGTCTGGAGTACAGACGTTGTCGAGAAAACTTCGACGACTTCATTCGACTTTCCTACCTTCAAGGTGAAGTCAATGGCAGGACGTGATTGCACGTTAATCTCGATGTTCTTCTCCACTGCAGCCTGGAAGTTGGTTGCCGAGGCTTGCACCGAGTACGTGGCGGGGATGATGGCGCTGAACTGATACTCGCCCGATTCGTTGGTGTTTACATCACGCGACACACCAGTGGCAAGGTTCGTAAGCGTTACGATCGCCCCCGAAATGGCTGCACCACTTTGGTCTTTGACCGTCCCAACGATTGAGCCAGTGTCGATTTGCGCAACCGCCATCGAGCTCAGAATTAACAAAAATACAACCCATCCAGCTTTATCGATATATCGACGACGCTGAGCTCTGCAGTCCATGTGTCCCCCCAGGGCAACCATTGTTAACGCTGAAAAACGAGCAAACGTTAGCACGAAAGCATCTCCAAGTAAATGTAAAACATTCCTCAACGTGCCGGGAAATGTTGGATTAAAGCTTCTGGACGAGGCGCGATTTCTTTGCGAGACAAGTCACTGTGATGGAGAATAGAGACTGAAGATGGGTTTGGGCTTCGATTCTCAGTTGCTTCCCAATGCAGTTGGTTGCGTCCGAATGAGCTGCGTCTAAAATGCAAGAAAACTTTACTTCTTCTGAAAGGCTGGGGCTTAAACGAGTGTTTCAAAATAGTTACTCGTTTGGTTCAGTGCAGAAATTCGGCGGGGCGGGTCTTACCCGCCGACAATTTCTTATGGTCAGCGCAGCACTGGCTGGGATGGGATTCTCCCGTTCGACCTCGCCAATTTTCCAGAAAATCCCGCCTGCCGCAAGTGGGATCAGTTGGGTGCATGACAACGCGATGTCACCGGAGAGGTTTCTTCCTGAAACCCTCGGCCCTGGGTGTGCGTTCCTCGACTATGACAATGATGGATGGATGGACATTTATCTGGTCAACAGCGGACCATCTGGTTTCTACAAACCTAAACAACCAATACGAAATGCTTTGTACAAGAACAATCGCGATGGCACTTTTACCGATGTAACGGAAAAGGCTGGTGTGGGAGGGGGAACATTCGGCATGGGGGTCGCGGTTGGCGACTATAACAATGACGGTTACCCAGATTTGTTCGTAACAGCCTGTGGTCGCACCCTGCTCTATCGAAACAACGGTGACGGCACATTCACCGATGTCACTCGGCAAGCGGGCGTGGAAGTTTCAGGATGGACCACCAGTGCGGTATGGTTCGATTTCGATAATGATGGGCTTTTGGATCTGTTCGTGTGCAGTTTTGTACGGTACTTGCCCGAGGATCAACTTTCCTGTGGCGGAAATCAGGCAGGTCAAAAATACTATTGCGTTCCACGTTCCTTTCAGCCCACGACCAGTTTCCTCTTTCACAATAACGGAGACGGGACCTTCACCGAGGTTGGCAAGCACTCGGCGATCGGCAAATCCTTCGGCAAAGCCCTGGGAGTTGTAGCAACCGACGTCAACAACGATGGGCGGATGGATCTGTTTGTGGCGAACGACACTGTTCAGAACTTTTTGTTCATCAACCGCGGCGCACATCAATGGGAAGAAGCGAGCGTGAATGCCGAAGTGGGATATGGGGAGAACGGCCAGGCGCGTTCCGGAATGGGCGTGGATGCGGCGGACTTTGACAATGATGGCTGGCAGGATCTCTTCGTGGCCAACATTGATCAGGAAGTGTTCTCGCTCTACCGCAATCAACGGAATCTGACTTTCGTTGATGTCGTGCGGCAACAACCGATAGGCCAGGCTACGCGACTATTGAGCGGGTGGGGGCTTCGATTCTTCGACTACGATAATGATGGAGACGCGGATCTAATCCTCGCGAATGGCCATCCCGACGATATGGTCAGCCAGCGGTCACAGACCGTGACTTACAAGGAGCCGCTGCTTCTATTCCATCAGGAAAATGGACGGTTCCGCAACGTAGGCGCTGAAGCTGGCTCAGCGTTTGTCGAGCCTCTCTCCGCGCGGGGGCTGGCCACCGGCGACATAAATAATGATGGAAAGCTCGATGTCCTGATTGGGGTCAATGGCGGTACGCCCTTGCTGCTTCAGAACCAGTGCGGAGTTGGAAATCATTGGCTGGGCGTTAAGTTACAAGGCACAAAATGCAATCGTGACGCGGTGGGAGCCCGCTTAACTTGGTCCGCCGGGGGAAGGAAAAGATCGAGATTAAAAAATGGAGGAGGCAGTTATCTATCTTCACATGATCCTAGGGAGATTCTAGGATTGGGAACTGCCACAAAAATAGATTCTCTCGAGATCCGTTGGCCCGGACCATCGTTACGGGTTGACCGCTTTACTAATCTCGCTATAGATCGTTATGTCACCATTATCGAGGGGAAAGGAATCGTTTAGTCTCGGATAGTCCGCTGGGGTATTGCCGGCAGCGCAAGACTTTCGCGAACTCTATCTCACCTTGCAGTTACGCATCGCACCAGGGCTTGACGCAGGCTCATCCACACGCAGCACCTGATCGGCTCGAACATTCTTTATGGTTTGCACTATCCCACTAGGCCAGCGAATTTCTATATTTGGGATGGTAGTTTCCGCGCCCAAGCCGAAGTGGACTCTTTTATCATTCGAGGAAAGATAGCTACCCGCAGTGCTCACGGTGGCAAATTGCAGACCCTCAGCGGTTGTAATTCTAACTTCGGCTCCAATCGCATCACGATTACTGGTATGCCCAACCAGATTCAGCATGAGCCAGTGGTTGCCCGATGCGGTCTCATTGTGAAGAATGTAAATTGGGCCGTCATTAGTCGTAACCACCGCATCAACCCTTCCATCATTGTCTAAATCACCAACTGCCATTCCGCGGCTCGCCCAAAGCTGCTGAAACACATTTCCGGAATCATCCGAGATATCAACAAACCCATGGCCGGTATTGTGGGCCAGTAGCATCGGTTCGCGATATTTGAGTTGAGGAAAATTTTTCTCGATGGTATCAAGGACGTGACCTTGCGCGACCAGCAAGTCCTTCCATCCGTCATTGTCAAAGTCCATAAAACTCACTCCCCAGCCGGAATGCAGCAGAGTCATCGTTCCCAAGCCGGAGCTATGAGTCGCATAGGTGAAACTTCCATCGCCGTTGTTTTGGAAAAGAGCGTACATCTGATAGGCGAGGTCAGTGAGAATAAGGTCGGGTAAGCCGTCATTGTTGTAGTCGCTGAAATCTACTCCCATGCCGGCGAAGGTGTGACCGTCACCATCGACCGCAACCTCCGACATGAGCGCCACCTCTTCAAAATTACCATTGCCTTTATTCTGGTAGAGAAATTCCGGGACGGAATCGTTCGCGATGAAGACATCAATGCATCCATCGCGGTTAAAGTCTGCAATTGCGACGCCTAGGCCTTTTCCGGGCTTCGATATTCCTACCGCTTTCGAAATTTCCGTAAAAGTTCCATTCCCATTGTTGTGGTGGACGAGCGGCGCGATGGGCTGGAACTCGTCGGGATGACAGTAGGAGCGGTACCCAGCTTTCTTCTCTCCACAATAAATGTCTTTAAAATCCCACTGCAGATATCGCGCCACGACCAGATCGAGCAGCCCGTCGCCATCGAGATCAACCCAAGCTGCGCTTGTTGACCATCCTTCGCCGGCAACGCCAGCCTTCGCGGTTACGTCGGTAAATGTACCGTCCCCTTGGTTGTGGTAGAGCTTGTTGCCACCGTACGACGTGACATATAAATCTTCGAAACCGTCGTTATCATAATCGCCGATCGCAACGCCCATACCGTATCCCGTACCTTTGAGTCCTGACTTTTCCGTGACATCTTCAAACGTGCCGTCAGATTTTTGATGATAAAGGCGGTTCCATTCCTTGGCATCCGTCTTCTGGGGAATGGTTCCCTTCTCTTGAGGGTCGTTAACAGACGCGCCATTCACAAAAAACAGATCAAGACGACCATCATTGTCGTAATCGAATAATGCAACTCCAGAACCCATAGCTTCGATGAGATATTTTTTGGCCGTATGCGAGGCGAAATGTCGGAAATTAACTCCCGAAGCGGCGGTAGTATCCGTGAACCTGGCATTGGAACGAGTCGGATTCGTTTTTGTCTGGCCTGGCGCTAAAGTAGCAATCAGAAAGAGAAGCACAACCGCGAGTACTCGTTCCAGAAGCGCTGGGGAAACTTTTAGTAAGTTTGTCATCTTTACAGCACTTAGGAATTATGCTCGCTTGGCATTTCTTTCTTACAATGACTGCACTAAGTTGTCCAGGCGTCTATTCCTGTTGCAATTGATTCTTCCACATCGTTGCACACACTCGTGGACTTCGCATACGTCGGGAGGGTTCACGTTACGGTGTTACCATTCATTCTTGTGTTTGCGAGCCTGACATCCTTCTGCATTCTTCCGGGTCTACTGCTGGTTCAATTGCAGGCACATCCCAATCCTGCAACTTCATCTCCATTATCAAAACCGAGAACTTCAGAAACTCTAGCCACACGGACTAATTCTTCGGCAGCAGCCCACGATTTCGAGCAGGCAAACATATTTTTCAAGCAAGGAGCACTCAGCCAGGCATTGAGTGCGGTGCAGCGGGGTTTGGCAATCCATCCTAATGATGTCGAAGGTCTGAATTTACTAGGAATGATTTATCACCGGCAAAAACAGTATGCAAAATCGGCCGACGCCTTTCGCAAGGCTGTAAAGATCAATCCCCAGTCCTTGACCACACTTAACAATCTTGCTACCAGCTATAGTACGCAACAAAAAGATGATTTCGCGCTGCACACGTTGCGCGAAATTTTAACTCTTGACCCTGACAACAGCACCGCAAATTTCAATTTTGGCCTGCTGCTTCTGGGCAAGCACAAACCGAAGGAGGCCATTTTTTACCTCGAGTGTGTCGAGCCTAAAGATCCCCCGGTGCTTTTAAGCCTTACCCAAGCCTACTTCATGGCAGGAATGGAGCCTGAAGGCACGCAGACTGCGCAGGATTTATCAAATTTGGCAGGGAAAGACGTGAAACTCCACTTCTCGCTCGCCGTCGCGCTCGCTTCAGTCAAGCAGTATGCGCCTGCGATCCGCGAGTTCGAGACTGCGAACGCCCTGCAACCACGGACGTTCGAAATACTTCACGATTTGGGTCAGGCATATTTACGCAATAACGAACCCGGGAAGGCAGAGCCACCGTTAGAACAGGCGTTGCAACTGCAACCGGGATCCGCCGATACCCTCTATCTTCTCGCTCAAAGCGCGTCTGACCAGCGCAGGGATATCGAAGCGCTTGAACTCCTAACTAAGGCGCGAAAAGCTGCTCCGAAGAATACCAACATCCTCCTTCTTTTAGCGCGCTTGAGCATGAAGCAGTCATTCTTCGAGGATGCCATTCCCCTGCTGAATGAAGCAATAAAGATCGAACCACGCCGTCCCGATCTGCATGCCGCTCTTGGCGAGAGTTACTTCACAGTTGGTAAAGTTGAGAAGGCTTTGCAGGAGTTTAGGTTGCTGCTGGAGCTCGATCCTTCTGCGGGATCGTATGCGTTCATGGGGCTCACATACAGGCATTTGGGCAAATTCGACGAGGCAAAACACTACCTCAACCAGGGACTTAAAACCGATCCTAATAATCTGCTCTGTCTTTTCAACCTCGGCTACATAGCCAAGCGCCAAGGGGATGTCGCGCAAGCCGAGCATTATCTCGCCCGAGCACTTCAGATTGCGCCAGACTACGAAGATGCGATCTTCGAGCTTGGCAGCCTAAAGATGGAAGAGAAGAAATATCAAGATTCCATCTCTTTGCTCCGGCACTGCACCGAGGTGAGTGAGAAGCCCGCGCAAGCGTATTACAAACTGGCAATCGCGGAACGAAATCTGCATCAGACTGAAGCATCGCAGCGGGACATGAATATCTTTATCACGTTGTCGAAGAACCCTCAGCCGGGTCCGTATCCGTTGCAACATTTTTTCAATTACATGAACCGACGCGCGGGCATGAGCAACGAGCAGAAGAATGAATCTGACCTTCGAGCGCTTGAGACTGAGGTAAAAAAAAATCCAGAGCGCCCGGGCAGTCTTTACCTTTTGGCGGAGGCCTATCTCAAGTTAGGACGCAATCGCGAGGCGCTTTCGACCATCGCGCAACTCGACAAGCTCAGTGGCTCGGATTTTCGTTCGCTTTTAGGAGAAGGCGTGATGCTTGCGCAATTCCATCTCTATCCTGAAGCCATTCAACATTTCGAGGCCGCCGTGACTACTGATCCGGCGTCCGATGAAGCGCGCTATAACCTCGCCAATGCTCAATATCAAATCCATGAGTATGAAAAGGCATTTGAGTCGTTGCAGAAAGTCTCCGCCGAAGGCCAAAAAGATGATGCTTACTTAGGACTGCTGGGCGATCTCTACATTCGACTCGGCCGCACCCAAGAAGGAATAGAGGCCTTGCGTTTGGCAATAAGAAAGAGCCCCGAAAATGATCAGAATTACTTATCTCTGGCCTTGGCCCAGATGATGCGAACCGAGGATACTAACGCAGCGTTTGCTACTCTGCAGCAAGGGCTCACGCGTATCCCAGATTCAGGCGCTCTTTATTGGGGTCTGGGGATTGCTTCGGTGCTCCGCAGTGATGCGGGCGGCGCAGAAAAGTACCTTAAGAAGGCCGTTGACCTCGCGCCAGCGCGGGCAAGTGCCCTCATATCTTTAGGATTTTTTTATTTCGAGGTAGGAAGAATTCAAGAGGCTCGCGTCATCTTGCAGCGCTATAGCGAAACTTTTCCTGTCGGCGAAATTAATGTGGAGCAAATCAAGCAAGCCTTGGAAAATGCAGAAACTGTCAATGCTTCTGTGCTGCAGCTTTCACCGGAGGCACGTCACGCCTTCTATAATTTTGCAGTAGGACTGCGTCAACAAGAACAGTAATATCTTTCGTCATCAATTTCTCTATCTATTATCAACCGCTCCGCTAGACTCTACCGTCGCCCGTACATCCTGCGGGATAAATAAATCTAAGTTGCTGCGCATGACAATAGCCGGGTTGATCGAGATCTGTGGAGCCGGCTGCAATTTTTCGGTCAGAAACCTGACAACGGTTTGCAGCGCAATCGCTCCCTGCTCGCGAGCGCGCTGGTGAATCGTAGCGGCAATGGTGTTTGACTTGATATGAGCGAACATGGCGGGAAATAGGTCTGTGCTGATGACCTTTACCGCTCCCGCCCGGCCCAATTCTTCAAGCGCTCTCACCACCGGCATGGAGTTGGCCGTCGCCACATAAATACCCTTTACCGCGCGATGTTGTTCCAGTATCCTTCGCGATTTAAGATAGGCTTCGGCGGCTTCGTCGTGAGCTTCGACTACGGCGACAATCTTCCCCTTGGGGCAATACGAGCGAAAGCTGGAGCGAAAACTCTGCAATTTCTGCTCATGATCAACAGTAGCGTGCATCCCGATAAAAATAATTACTTCGGAATTGTCAGGCAGGAAATGCCCCATTAATTCTCCCGCCAGGGCACCGCTCACCTGCGGGTTGACCGAAATCGAGGTGAGTCGGGAGGTTCCCGGTGCATCCGTCGCGACGCACACTACGGGAATATCCCTGCGAGTGGCTTCTTCAATGTGAGTCAAAAGACGATGGGGATAAGCGGGAGAGATCACAAGACCACTGATATCTTCCTGCAGCATATCCCGCACGGCCTCTACTTCATTCTGTCCAAAGCGCTTGTAAGGCCGATGCAGAATTTTTACACCGAGAGCTTCGAATAAGGTGGCCGCTTCAAATATCCCCTCACGCACCTCATCATAAAAGTAAGCAACCTCGCGCGGGATCGCCACGCCAATCGTGATGTGGCGGCTTGACGATAAATACCGTGCTGCGAGGTTAGGACGGTACCCAAGTTTTTGCGCGGCACGAATGACTCGCGCCTTTGTAGCCTCGCTTACACCAGGACGGCCGTGTAGAGCCCGATCCACGGTGCCGCGCGAGATTCCAAGCGCATCTGCCACATCCTGAATTCCTGAATGAGAGGCGCCAGGGTTGTGACGCGATTTGGGTGGAGGATCGGATTTCATTTAAGAAGACTTTTGACCCTAGAGCTTTATAACGTCTTCACCATGGATAGGCGGCTGCTCTTACGCTTAGCGTTAAGGCGCGCCTTGATTATCGCACCAAACTTTGTCCCACCTCCGAATTCGCCGCATTCGAATTTCAGTGGACTTCATCAAGACCATCCACGAATTGTTGGAGAATTCGTCGAAGCAAGCAACATAGCCAAAACATCCTAGGGCTTCTACTCAGATGTCCGATTCATAGCCGGCCCTCTCGTGGTGGTGATTGAGAGGTATTCAACGATTTCCTAAGACCGCCGGGAAATTGTTGTTGACAAGTACGCAATATTAAAGGTACGTTACACCCCGAACGTGCACGTGCACGGTCTGAAGATTTTGCGATGTCCGAACAGTTTAGTAGTTGCTGAAGCAATGGCTACTTACTCAATGGAATCGAAATTACCCGTCGTCCACGCTCATTTCCCAAGGAGTTCGCCATGTCGCGAAAAATGATGGAGTTCCGGATAATTTGGGTGTTTGTCGCCGCTGCTATTTGGCTTATCCCATGCCTTCCCGCTTATTCCCAAGTTGACGCAGGCTCGATTCGCGGCACGGTCGTTGACCCAGCCGGTGCTGTGGTTCCTAAGGCCAAGGTGACTTTGACCAACCAGGAGACCGGCCTCTCCGTCAATACCTCCACCGCCCAGGATGGCGTTTACTCATTCTCGCCTGTAAAGATCGGGATGTACGCCGTGCAAGTTGAGGCTCCCAGTTTCGAAAAGTCCGTAGAGCGCAACATTCGCGTTGAAGTGCAGCAACAGGTTAAGGCCGACATTAAGCTCACCGCCGGCGCTGTAACAGAAACCGTGGAAGTGAGGGCTGTGGCCCCGCTGTTGCAGACACAGGATGCCTCTGTGGGAAACGTTGCGACTAGCGAGCAAATCAATGGTCTGCCCTTAAATGGCCGAAACTACACTTTCCTTGCCCAATTGGGGCCGGGAGTCACAGGTATTGCGGCCACTCGTGGACTGGATAAGACCGGCAGTTTTATGGCGAATGGCCTGACAACCGTCCACAACAATTACATCCTCGACGGAATTGACAACAACAATGACACCGTGGATTTTCTGAATGGCGCCGCTTACGTAAATCTTCCTCCCCCAGACGCAATTCAAGAGTTCAAGGTTCAGACCAGTAATTTCAGCGCGGAATTCGGGCGGGCTGGAGGCGCGGTCGTCAATGCTACGATCAAGTCGGGAACAAACTCCTTCCATGGAAGTCTTTGGGAGTTTTTGCGTAACGACAAACTTGATGCCACAGACGAATATTTCACTAACCCGAAGATAAAAAAGGGTGAGTTGCGGCAGAACCAGTTTGGAGCAGCCATTGGCGGCCCAATCTTCAAGAATAAAACATTCTTCTTTGCCGACTATGACGGCACCCGGATTCGTCAAGGAGCCCTGCGCCAAGCGAGTGTGCCGACTGCAGCAGAAGCGGCAAGTGGCTTTACTGATTATCGCGATCGTTTTGGATTTACCGGGGGAACCGCTACCGATAACTTAGGGCGGTTGTTTCCATTGGCCACGATATTAGATCCCGCTACCACTCGAGCTGTAACGGCCGGCGCTGTTGATCCGGTCACCGGACTAGTGGCATCCAGCAGTGGCTTCGTCCGTGACCCGTTTTACACCGGAGGAAGTATTGCCGGCATCACAGATTTCACCACCCAGCAAGCCCTGTTAAACCAACTTCCAGCTAATAGGCTCGATGCCAACGCACTTAAGTTGCTGGGTCTTTTCCCCGCCGCAACCCAGCCTGGAATCTCCAACAACTTCAACGTCGTCAGGCCCCAGCCTGACGACAACAGCCACTTCGACGTACGCGTAGATCAGAATTTTAGCCAGCATGATCAGATGTTTGGACGTGTCAGCTACAGCCGGAGAAATGCTAACTTTCAGCCCTCAATTACTGGGTTGGGGGATAACTCTACATTCGGCCAGGGGGCGATAAAGACGTCTTCGATGAATGTCGCGATCAGCGAAACTCATGCCTTCTCGGAAACGATGATCAATGAAGCCCGATTTGGCTATAGCAAGCTTCGCGATTCATTTGACCCCTCCATCGCGAACAAACTAGGTATTCCGGCACAGTTCGGTATTTCAGGGGTCCCTCAGACCGCCGGCAATGGCGGGTTGCCTACCATTAGTATCAGCGGACTCACCGACCTGGGTGCGGGAGGATTTGCGAGTCCTAATCGCCGAAGAAATGACACCATCCAGATAACTGAGAACCTCACAAAAGTCCGAGGTCCTCACAGTTTTAAAGGCGGCTTTGAATATCAAAGGGTAAGTTTCCCATGGATTGACCCGGCATGGTCGCGGGGGGCACTTGGCTTCGGAGGCTTTACCGGAATCCCCAATGGCTCCAGCCCAGGAGTAGGAGCAGCGGATATTTTACTGAGCCCTACACCTACCACGGTTACCGGAGGGGTGGACAACGTCGGCGGACCAAACCTGGTTTTCTCTTCCAACATCACCCAGCCTGAGGACCTTCGCCACTACTACGGCACCTACTTCCAGGATGATTGGAAAGTCAGCCAACGGCTTACTGTAAATTTGGGATTGCGGTGGGAAGTTTTCGGCGCGCTTCAGGAGAAAAACGGCCGACAGGCTGCTTTAGATCCTGGGGCTCCGAACGGAGCGGGAGCTGTCTACCAAATTCTTGCAAAACAGAAGAACGTGCCGCTGTCGCCTCTTTTTGCACCTCAGCTGGCCAAAGATGGGATCGGGCTTAGGTATATCAACGGTTCCAGCGTAAGCACGACTCCGCTTACCAATTTTGCACCCCGTATCGGTTTGGCCTATCAGCTATCCAACAAATTAGTAACGCGAGCCGGTTACGGCGTCTTCTTCTCTGGATTTGAAAACATTGGCGGATCTCCGGATCCTGGGTATGATTACCCATTTGCGGTGAACTTGGCCCTTTTTCGGCCGAGTGATACCTCTCCGCTGGTCTATCCGAACGGACAGAATGCTACGCTCGAAGTCGGACTATCG
>JALYIM010000110.1 GCA_030775785.1 Acidobacteriota bacterium | reverse complement strand
TAGTAAGAGAGGTCGAGAACTCCAAGTGATTTCCGCGGTTGCTGTGCCAATCATGCGCCAGGAAAGAGTGGCGGGCGTTTTCGAATTGTTCGCAGGGCGTTCCAATGCGTTCGTGGAGAGTGACGTCGAAGTCACGAAGCGGCTGGGAGAATTGGTTAACGCAGCGATGGACGATGCTCAGGCTATGAAGGTTGCGACTGTGGGAGAACAAATTCTGCTCCCACTTCCTGTGGCCGCCGCTCCTGACGAAAATCAAAGCGGCGGGGCACGAGTTGCGGTCGAGCGCAAGGGCATCCACACCTGCTTTTCCTGCCGATTTCCGATTTCCAGCGGTCGCAGTCTTTGCCTGGATTGTGAAATTCGCGGTAAAAGTGTTGGATCTGACGGGGTGCCAGGAATGTTTTTAGCGCTTGACAGCCAGCAGTCCGCACAAAGCTGGCTCCGGGAGCACATCTACACCTTGGGAATGATTCTGGTTCCCCTTGCTACCATTGCAATCCTGCTCTGGCTTCGCTAGTCCCGATCGCGCCTCGCCCAATCTCTGGCAAGTTTTGATCAGGTACCTTCCAAGTACTTCGTCTTCACTGTCATAGCTCCCGTATAATTGCGCTTTGCATGAACCTGCCCCCGGCCTCACGCCCAGCCACGCGAGAACTCGAGCAAGCAATTCTTCCTCCCTTTAAAAACTCCCGATTTAAAGTTGGGTCGCTATCATTCATTTTTCTGCTGTGGATCGCGATTTATTTCTCCTCAATCTTCACTCCTCCGCTGCTGGACGACGTGGATACTATTCACGCCGAGGCTGCCCGGGAGATGGTACTGCGCCACGACTGGGTAACGATGTACACGGACGGAGTGCGATACCTCGAAAAAGCCCCGATGATGTATTGGGCGGTGGCCGCGAGTTACAGCATTTTTGGAGTCAGTGATTGGAGTACCCGCCTTCCCCTGATGGTCGGTGTGCTCGCGCTACTTTTTGCTACCTACGCTCTGGGAAGTAGGGCGTTCGGCGAAAGTGGCGGCTTTTATTCGGCGATGGTGCTGGGTACTTGCGTGGGCCCATATATGTTCACGCGATTTCAGATTCCGGACATAGTCGTGGGTCTGTGGCTGACGCTGAGCGCGTATTTTTTTCTGCGATCGCTTGAGGAAGATAATCCTTCGCGCTTTACGTGCTGGGGGTTCGCCGCCACTTGCGCGCTGAACATGCTGACGAAAAGTTTGATTGGACTGGTGTTTCCTCTCGCCACCGTCGGTTTGTACTTATTGATCACGCGGAATCTCAGGCACCTGCGGAAATTGCGGCTGTTCTCCAGCACTTTGATTTTCCTGGCTATAGCGGTGCCCTGGCATGTTCTGGCGGCTCTTCGGAATCCTGCGCAGGGTGCAGTGCGCGGCTTTTTGTGGTTCTATTTTGTGAACGAACAATTCCTGCGCTACGTTAACAAGCGCGTACCCCCGGGTTATGACACTGTCCCGCTGCTGATTTTCTGGGCCCTGCTTTTGGTGTGGCTCGTCCCCTGGAGCGTGTTTCTTCCGCAGGCCCTGCGGGAAGTTCCCAAGCCGTGGAAGCGAAGCCAACTCAACCGATCGCAGGGCGCAATTCTTTACTGCGCATTGTGGGCCTTGGTGATTCTTGTGTTTTTTAGTTTTTCGACGCGGCAGGAGTATTACACCATTCCGGCGCTGCCCGCCCTTGCGCTGCTTGTCGGCGGTTTCCTGGTGAAGGAAATCAACTCGGCGGCCGATTCTGCTGCCAGACGATCTGCGAAAATTTCGTCGGCAGTTTTATTCGTGATCGTCGCCGTCGGGTCCGCGCTCGGACTCGCGTTGTTATTGTCTTCGCGAACGCCCGTGCCCGGTACCGATCTTGCGGATTTATTGGCAAAGAACCCTGCTGAATACGATCTCTCGCTCGGCCATTTTCTTGATCTCACACCCCAAGCCCTTGGAGCATTCCGCATTCCTCTGCTGGGAGCCGTAGTTTCGCTGCTCGTGGGCTCGGGATTGAACTTGTTTCTGAGGCTGCGGGGGCGTCCACGGCACGCCAACTACGCGCTGGCAGTGATGATGATCGGCCTGCTGGCGTGCGTACATTCCGCATTCGTGACTTTCTCCCCGATACTTTCTTCGCAGCAGTTAGCGACGGCAATCCAGCAGCACTACCGCCCTGGAGGCGTAATCGTAATCGGCGGGCAATATCACGAAGCCTCGACTCTCAACTACTATACCGGCATTCCGGTACGCGTGTTACACGAGCCCAGCGGAAATTTGTGGTACGGGTCACGCTTTCCCGATGCTCCGCATATCTTCGAAACTCCGCAATCGTTCGAGGCGCTTTGGCATGGTCCAGCGACCGTTTTTCTGTGGACCGATAAAGATAATCCGCAGGAATTGAACGGATCGGATGGCTATGTGCTTGCCCGCAGTGGAGGCAAGTCTATTCTCACCAACCGGAAACCGAATCCGTGACCGCAGTAGCGATCTGGCGTGTGCTGTTGGGAATTGGAATACTCGGCTCTGCGACATCCACGATCTTCTTATTCATGGTATTCGCTGCCGCCTTGCGCTATCGCCGGAATTCCCACGCAGCTCAAGCTACGGCTGACTCCACTCCAAAGTCTTCCCTGCCCCCAGTGACGATCTTTAAGCCGGTACATGGAATAGAGGCTCGCCTGGCGGAGAATCTGGAAACCTTTTTTGGACAGGACTATCCGAATTTCGAAATTATATTCGCAGCCAGAGAGGCAACCGACGCCGGCCTGCGGATTGCGGAACAGCTTTGTAGGCGATATACGAAGATAAACAGTCGCATCGTTGTCTCGGGGCCTCCGACCTTCCCCAATGCTAAAGTTTTTTCACTGAGCAAAATGATCCCGCTTTCTACCAACAGATATTTTGTGCTCAGCGATAGCGACGTGCGCGTCGAGCCGGACTTTTTGCGCAATGTAGTCACCCCCTTGCTTGATCACAAGATCGGGTTGGTCACTTGTCCGTATCGCGGGGTGCCGTCGGGCGATTTGTGGTCCACGCTGGAAGCTCTGGGAATGTCTGTAGAAATGCCGTCGGGCGCGATAGTCGCGGACATGCTCGAGGGAGTTCGCTTCGCCCTCGGTCCCGCCGTCTCCGTGAGGCGCGATGCTTTGGAAAAAATTGGCGGTATCGCAGCCACCGCCGATTACTACTCCGACGATTATGAATTAGGACACAAGGTCTGGGCTGCGGGATACAAAGTGATCTTTTCCCATCACGCTGTGCAGCATGTTCTGACCCCGCGTTCATTCGCGCGAACACTCGGCGATCAGCTGCGCTGGATGAAAAGCACACGTTATTCGCGGCCAATGGGCCACGTAGGAACGGGACTGACCTACGCCATGCCGTTCGGACTCTTGGCCTTCATTTCGGCTGCCGCCTTGGGACATTCGTCGTTGGGCGTAGTTCTTTTATTCGCATCAGTGGCGAACCGGTTCGTGCAATCCGTCGTCGTGGGCTGGGGGTTGATTCGAGACCGTCGCGCGCTCTACCTCGCGTGGCTATATCCGCTGCGAGATTTGCTCGGATTCTTTACCTGGATGGCTAGCTTTACCGGCAGAAACTTTTTCTGGCGTGGGGAAACTTATCGCTTCAACAATGGCGGGAAGATTGTTCCGCAGAGCCGGGAGGCGCGAGGTTCTGTTCATTCTCAACCCTAGCCTGTTTTACTATGCAGCCCTCTCCAGTTTTCCATCTTTCAAACGGAAACGCTCGCCTCTCCAGTGAATCGTATTCCCAGCAAAACTACCGATCCAGACGATCACCGCAATCACATCTCGCACGAAGATGATCGGGAGCCACCTCAACACCTGAAGGTCACGCAAGACTTTTGTTCCAACCAAGAATGCCGCGGCCACGCGGATGAAACAAGTCAACACAAACAAAATCCAAGCCCATGAAGCGCCTTTAGCAAATATGACGGCGAGGCTCGCCCACACGAAACCAAACGTGACCAGCAGGCCAACGTATCCGGCGGGCCGCGACTCGCGCACGGTCCGTGCCCAACGCAGTTGGTGATTGAAGAACTCTCGCAACGAATAACTGGGCAGAAAAGTTTCTACCACTGACGCGGCCAGCTTTATTTCCAGGCCCAGAGATGCGATTCTTCTTCCTATCTCATAGTCGTCGGCGAGGTAATCCGCTAGCGCTTCGAAGCCGCCAATCGCCTGCAAATCCTGTCGCCGAAATGCCAGCGTCGAGCCTAATCCGAAATGCACGCCGCCTTCAACCAGACGTGCCGCGAGTACTCCTGGGATGAAGTCGGTACTTATGCCTAGTGATTCGAGACGTGAGCCGGGCGTTTTTGCCGCGATCCCGCGATAGAGGCAAGTGACCAGTCCAATCTTTGGATCAGAAAGTATCGGCGCCACCTCCGCGAGGTAACTCGAATCCACACGGATGTCGCTATCGTTCACGAGTAGGTTTTCGTAGCGCGAATGAGGGAGCATTTGCACAAGATTGCTGACTTTGGTATTAGTGCCGAGATTTTTATCGCACACGACGAGTCGAATATGGTGGTCGGGAAACTCGCGCTTCAGCCGCTCGACATATTCCACCGAGGGATCCGATGCCTCACTCACTCCAAAAACAATTTCGTATTCGGGATAATCCTGCAAACAATGGCTGCGGAGGCTCTCGTACATCCCAGGATCAATACCTTTAAGCGGCTTCAGAATGGAGATCGGAGGATTCGTCAGGGAGGGTTTTTCTGAATGTTGTTCACGCAGAAATTTCGAGGCGCTGAAAATACATACGACGTAATACGCCAGGCTGGAGAACGTGCCCAGGGTCGCAATGATGTTGATGATCTTCAACCGCACAGTCTAGCAAACGGTGCATAAATCCATGACAGAGATGCGACGATCCGTGGCTTGGGAGCTTGTGACGAAAGCTCTCGCATATTTCCTCCGGCCAGCGCTGGAAATATCCCGCCTGGGCGACCATCCTCTATAATGATCCAGTTGACAGCCGGACCGGACGGTCGCTCTCATTTCGTCAAGGAATGAGGGAGGAAAGTCCGAACTCCGCAGAGCAGTGTGCCGGATAACGTCCGGGAAGCCCGGTTCAAGCCGGGTTGACGGAAAGTGCCACAGAAAATATACCGCCCGGCGGCAACGCCAGGGTAAGGGTGAAAAGGTGCGGTAAGAGCGCACCGCGGCTGCAGTAATGCGGTTGGCAGGGCAAACCCCACACGGAGCAAGACCAAATAGGGAGGGACTGTTGAAGCTTCGGCTTCGCAGGCGTGCCGGCTCGGCGCGCCAAACCTCCGGGTAGGTCGCTTGAGCCCCGCAGTAATGCGCGGCCCAGAGGAATGACCGTCCTGCCGGATCACTTCGGCAGACAAAATTCGGCTTACAGGTCCGGCTGTCTACAAATTCTGTGTTGTATCAATGGCACCGGCGCGTCAGGCTGGCATCGCCCACAGTGTTGTCACTGCCGCTTCGGTGGCTTCTGTTAGAGTCCTCCGTAAGAAAATCGGGCGCACCTCAGCGGTGCCCGACAGGCGACGGCTGCTTGCGACCCCACACAAGTGCATAATCCAGATTAGCGGCTTCCAGCACCCAAAACCCGCCAATGTGCTCCTTGGCCTCAGTGAACGGCTCTTCGGTGACGAGCACCTTACCATCATCAGGATGCGCCCGCAGTCACCTCGCGCTGCTGGCGGGGGAGAGGCCGGCAACGAAAATCCTGACACCGGCGGCGACGATCTGCCGCTTAAGCGCTGAGAAATCTCGGGACATCGCTTCGCCCTCGACGGACGGGTCGTAGTCGTCGGGGTGGTAGATAGCAACCAAATACTGCGCGATGATTTCTCCTTCTTCTGTAACGGTCTTCATTCCTGTACCGGTCTGGGTGGGCGGTTGCCCTCCCTACCCTGATGTTGTCATCGCATTTCACGCGGTGAAATCATCTCGAGTCGCTCAACAAGGTGGGTAGTTCAGCTTGCAACCAGTCCAGTCGCCTCTTGCGTCCTGGCTCTGCGTCGCATCTTCGCGCTCGCAACTTCTTCGTAAACGCTCAAGATCTTCCGAGCAGACTCGTCCCAGGAAAATTTCTTCGCCTGCTCGTAGCCGCGCTGCTTGAGCTTTTCCCGCAATACCGGATCAATCAGCACCCGGTGCAGCGCCCGCATAATCTCGAATACGTTTTCTGGATTCACCATCACCGCCGCGTTACCGACCACCTCGGGTAGCGACGATGCATTCGACGTTAGGACGGGAGTACCGTGGGCCATGGCTTCCAGCGGAGGCAGTCCGAAACCTTCGTACAGCGAGGGGAATACGAAGATTTTTGCAGCGTCGTAGAAAATCCTGAGAATTTCTATTGGGACGAAGCCTAGAAAGCGGACATCGTTCTGCACCCCTCCGCGGATCACGGTGCGCCGCAGGTCGGGATGCTTCGAGAGTTCATCTCCGATGATGATCAGCTTGAGGTCAGGATACAAATCCTGTTTGAGCAATTCCGCCTTTAGGGCGGAAAATGCCTCGATGATCCTCACCAGATTTTTGTGCGGACTGATTCTTCCCGCATATAGCAGAAATGGGTTCTTCACCTGATAACGCGCCGACAGCATCTCGCGTTCACCCTCGTCGGCGTGTCCGTGGAGAAAACGCGCGTCAATGGCGTTGTAGGCGACTTCAATACAGCTGGGAGGAATTTTGAACAGTTTTTCGATTTCAGTCTTGGTAAAGTTGGAAACCGCCAGAATTCGTGCCGCGCCTTTGAGCACTCGCTTGGTCAAATGGAAATGAAGAGAACGCCGGAGGCTGGAGCCATCATGAGCGCGGTACATATGTTCAAGAACATCGTGCACGGTCATCACATAAGGACACGGCAGACTGCGGGGCATCCAGAAGAGATGCGGGATGTGCACCAGATCGCAATTCAATCGCCGCAGAGTGGCGCGGCATTCAAAGTAGCCCTTGACAGTGTTTTCGCCGTGCAACAGAGCGACGGAGTGGAAGTTAGGGGGAAGAAAACCGATTTCAGAAACCTTCTGAGGTGCGCCAAAAAGAAAATATTCGTTTTTGACATCGAGCCGGCCAAGCGCCCGCACTACGTTTCGCGTATAAGTGCCGACGCCGAAATCAGTGATCCGGCGAATATCAATGGCGACTCTCACGAGAGTGATTTAATCACAAAGCGGGTTGCTCTCAGACCCTTAATTCCGCGTGAACACTAACCCGCCGCTCGGGATAGAGCGGGAAGGCATCGGCTAATTCTAGTACCTGCTTGCGAATTTTAGCCAAGGCGACTTCGTCCGTACGATTGTGCAAGGCCTCTGAGATCCAGCGTCCCACGTGTCGCATGTCATCTTCTTTCATCCCACGGGTCGTCAGAGCCGGCGTACCGATGCGGATGCCGCTTGGCTTCAGTGGAGGATTAACATCGAATGGGATGGCATTTTTATTCACGGTAATGCCCGCGTCGCCCAACGCCTTCTCGGCCTCGCTGCCAAACATTCCCTGCGAAAATACATCCACCAGCATGAGGTGAGTGTCGGTGCCTCCCGAGATGATGCGGAAGCCCTCGCCTGCAAGCGCATCGGCCAATACTTTCGCATTGCTGACGATCTGGCGCGCGTAGTCGCGGAAATCCGGTCTCATGGCCTCGAGAAAACACACCGCCTTGGCGGCGATCATATGTATGAGCGGTCCGCCCTGCATGCCAGGAAAAACGACCTTATCAATGGGAGCGGCAAATTCCTGCCGGCAGAGAATCATGCCGGCCCGTGGTCCGCGCAGAGTTTTATGCGTGGTGGAGGTAACGATATGCGCGTGAGGCACCGGAGATGGATGCGCGCCGCCCGCGACCAATCCCGCAAAATGCGCCATGTCCACAAGAAAGAGCGCGCCGACTTTGTCCGCGATCTGACGCATGCGGGCGAAATCAATGATGCGTGGATAAGCGCTTCCACCACCGATAATCAGCTTGGGCTTTTCTTTCTCGGCTAGTTTTTCAAGATCGTCGTAATCAATGGTCTCGGTTTCTTTTGTTACGCCATAGGGAATAACTTTGTAAGTCTTTCCTGAAAAATTCAGGTGGAAGCCATGCGTGAGATGCCCGCCATGCGCCAGATTCAAACCGAGAATCGTATCCCCGGGCTGCAACACGGCAGCGAAAGCTTCCATGTTTGCTTGCGATCCTGCGTGCGGCTGAACGTTGGCATGTTCGGCCCCGAAGAGTTGTTTGGCCCGATCTCTCGCCAAGTTTTCTACGACATCGGCGAATTCGCATCCCCCGTAGTAACGCTTGCCGGGATATCCCTCCGCATACTTGTTGGTGAACACCGATCCCATGGCCTCAAGCACTGCTTCACTGACGAAATTCTCGGAGGCGATCAGTTCAAGCCCCTCATGCTGGCGGCGAACTTCATCCTCAATGGCGCTGGCAACTACGGGATCGGTTTCGAAAAGAGAACGGTACATCGGATTTCTATTCATGATGACTTTCCCATACGATCGTTAGGCACGCTATTCAGGGTTCGGTATGACTTAGAGGATGCTGCGAGATCATTCTAAATGGACAAATCCACCTTCGGCATCACGAAACCGTCACGAGGCTTTAGGCAAGTTGCGGAACTGCAGCCCGCACATTCTTGAAAGCCTGCCTCAAAAACGAAACTAGATGGTATCCATCCATATATTTGTATGGTGTTTCCCCAGTGGTGTAGTGACCGCAAGGCAGCACAACGACCTTGTGTTGCAGATGGTGGCGTTCAAACTCGGTGACCACGTCGCGCGAGAATTCGGGCAAAAATGTGAGATCGTACTTCGCGTAAATGATGAGAGAGTTTTTCCGCCAGCGTGCAAACTTATCGAAGTATGACATAGGACTGATCGCGCTCCATAGGCCCCGCAGGCGCTCTAAATCTATTTCAGTTTCCAAGCCCTGGCGTATGTGCCGCGTGGACTGTCCATGCCAGACAACATCCGCGAAATATGTGGAGGCGTGATTGAAGGCTGCGACCTGTATACGCTGGTCGTGCGCGGCGGCCAGAAATGCATAGCACGAACCCAAACTTGTTCCGAGTATGCCGAGTTGATCGTATCCCTGCTGCTCGAGCCAGTCGAGACAGCAGCGAATGTCAATGACTGCCTGGCGGCAAGCGTCAATGGTACGCGCGATGTTCGCGGACACAGCATAATCAGCGCGATTGATTTCCGACGGCCGGCGAATATCGTGATACGGCATACTCAATCGAAGCACCGAAATACCGAAGCGGTTCAGCACCTTGCACAGGCTGTTGTAGGCGAGCGCGTCCGAATTCCAGTGAGGAAGAAGCACAATCGCACGCCGCCCCGGCGCCGGAAACCAGCGGGCGTTTACGTTGTTGTTCTCCGAAAAGCGAGTGTTCACCGGGGACGTAAAGCGCAGAAAATCCGCGTGCGTGTCTCTTACTTTTGCTTCCAGTTTCGGGTCAGGTACTTCGCGTGTGCTGAACACCCGCACTTCGCGCTGTTCCAACCGGAAATCCTGAGGCGTGCGGTACGAGAAGAAATCGTCGCTGGCAGCAACAATTCGCTGGTTGTAAAGTCGTAGAAATTTCTCAGCGTCGTCGGGAGCGTAATTCGCCGGATGGCCATTCCGACAGGGCCAATCCTTCACCCATTCCAACCCCCACTCCAACGGACGCACCACGCGATTGTTATCAACCGAAGTTAGCCGGTGTTCCCAATCGTACATCCATTGTGCATAGAGCGAAGGCATCCGATTTCGAGCATATCAAAAAGCCACAAATATGCAGTGTGGCAAGCAGCGAATAGCTGGATTTTGTGCCTGGAAGTCAATCGGTGTATTTTCTTGGGACCCGTTTAGAAATGTTGCACAAGATTTCATAAGCGATGGTATCTGCAAGAATCGCATGCTGTTGGGCATCCACATTTAAGTCGCCCTGCGATCCCAAAAGAATCGCTTCATCTCCCGCTACGACGCCGGGAATGTCGGTCACGTCAATCAGCGTAAGGTCCATCGAAATTCGTCCGCACACGGGAGCATAGGCTCCTTTCACGATCACGTTCGCACGCGAGGAAAGGCGGCGGTTCAATCCGTCAGCGTAGCCGACGGGCAGGACTGCGATCATCGAGGGTCTGCTGGTTGTGAAGGTCCCGCCGTATCCTAACGCCTGATGCGCCTTTACAGCCTTGACCGAGAGAATTTGCGTCTTCCACGTCAGCACTGGCTTGAGAGCAAATTTTGAATACGCGTCCACCTGGCCGTCGCTTTTTTTGAAGGGCAAATGATATCCGTAGAGCGCACACCCTGGGCGCACCATTTGTTTCCAGCTTTCCGGACGCGAAATAATCGCCGACGAATTGGCAATGTGTAGGAGCGCGGCGTTCAATCCATTGCGTCGAACAATCTGCTGCGCTTCCTCGAATCGCTGTAACTGCTGCTGAACTGATTCCGAATCCAGAACTTCGGAAGACGCAAGGTGCGTGGATACCCCTTCTAGAACAAGATGTTCGCAGGATTTCAGAACCGCGCACAGATTCGTCAGTCCTTCCAACGAGGCGCCCAGCCTGCCCATGCCGCTATCAATTTTCAGGTGAACGGATTGTCCCCGCACAGCCAGCTTGGCGGCGGCTCTTTCAAGCAGCTCGATCTGGCTAACCTCCCACACGGTAGGAGTCAGCGCCAAACGAATTACCTCCTCCTGCTCCCCCTGCCAAAAGCCTGTCATCAAAAGAATGCGGGATGCAACGCCAGCATCGCGCAACGGGACGGCTTCATCCAGCGAAGTGACTCCCAGCCACTTCGCTCCTTCGGTTTCCAGGGCGCGCGAACACTCGACTGCACCATGACCATAGGCATCTGCCTTCACGACCGCGCAAACTTTCACGGCTTCTCCGACGTGTTGCTGGATGGCGCGAAAATTCGACCGTAAATTAGCGAGCGAGATCTCAGCCCATGTAGGACGGGTTGAGATTCGTGTGTGGAACGCCTGTGTGCCGGACACGGGCTGATTATATCGGCTGTGGAATCTGACGGAGATTACTTGAGTGCTTCGCGGGTTAACGTGGCGAAAGAATGCACGGATCTTTCGTCAGCGTGACAGGAGTAAAAAAAAGACCGCCTGAGAAGACGGTCTGCCGAGCTTTGGGACATTGTGATGCGAACTATTTTGGAGTTGTGGTTGCAGGCGTTTTTGGAGCGGCTGGCCTGGCCGAACCTGGTGTCGCAGACTTCGAACCTGTCCCACTTGCCGCGCCCGCGCCGGGCCTGGTAGCTGCACTGGGCCTGGTTCCCGGAGGCGGAGCAGCAACCCCAGATTGCAGGTTGTAAGCGTCCACAACTGGCTTGGTGATGTCCACTGAGGGTCCCGCCCATAGAACTGGACCATTGGGCCAGGGATTTGACGTGTCCATGATCAACCCAAATCCGTTGTCCCCGGCATACTTCACAATGATCGGAGCCATTTTCTGCAGGATCCGTTGGGCAATCTCATTCTGCTGATTTTGTGCATCGTCACGCGCATCCTGGACCGAGCGCTCCAGCGACTTCTGCTTTTGCTCGATCTGTTTTACCAGCGTCCCGCGAGAGTCATCGTTCAGCTTTTCGCCCTGAGTGTTAAGCTGCTTTTTCAAGCTCTCTACTTCATCGTTTTTCGATTTCAGGTCGTTCTGCTTGGGCTCGAGCTTTTTGCTGAGAGCATCGAAATCGCGCTGGCCTTCATTACTCGCGAAAATCGCCTGTTCCACATTGATGGTGCCGATCTTGCTTCCTCCGCCAGTTGCGATAGCTGAAGGAGTGGTAGCGGCAGCACTGGGGGCAGCCGGCAACGCCGCGGAAGCGTCTCCCGTTTGCGCAATTGCCGTCATTGAAAAGGCGAACACAGTCGCCACTAGAAACCGGGTCTGCTTGCTTATCATAGTTTGCTTTGAACTCCTTGAAAATTACCGCACGCTTCCGTGGGCCATCGCACCAGCTCGCATCGAGCGAACCACGTGCTGACCACCCCGAGTGTTACGCCATTTTTAGGGTGTGGATACACATCATTATAGGTGTGGCCTTCTGAGCCGTCAAACGACGATTCTGCAAATCCTTCGTCTTCGGAGCACACTTAAAACGTGGTCGCGACGGTGAAACGGAAGGTCTTGCGCGGCTCACGCAGGCGATATTGAGGAGCGAAAACACCCACCGTATTCAGATAGGTGTAATCGCCGGCAGCACCCGCGGGAAACATGCTGCGCGTGATCGGCACCGGGGACTGCGTATTGGTGTCAAGCCGCAGAGGATTATAGGCGTAATAAATTCGAAATGGCGCATTCACTACGGGCAGGAACACTTGCAGTTCGATCCCGGTGGACATTCGTGGAGTCCAATTCGTGTTGCCGGCCACCCTTAAATATTGTGAGAAAGCGGGAAATCCGGGCGTAGTTCCGGGCTGTGTTCCTCCGACGCAATTCAGTCCGAGGTCCTGCGCGGGACAGCCAAAAACGGTAGCGTTCAACACGCTTAATTCCGAGGATTGCACCCGCAACTGCGAAGGTCGAAGAATAGGATCTATGCCGATATCCAAAAACGGCGCGATCGCCACCGGTCCTGCAATAGTGACTCGGTACTCCAGGTTCGCGATCACGCTGGCATCCCCTCCCGGGAAAACGATCTGGTCCACTGGAACCGGAACTGTGTAGCCGCCACGCAGCGGATTGCTGGGATCTTTAGGAACAACGGTGCCATCGGGATTTCGCAACGTGACCGCCGAACTGCTGGGCAGAAAAGCCACTGGAGATACTGAGCGAATGTCAAAGCCGCGCAAGTCGTTTTCGCCGCCCATATAAGAGCGTTGAAAGGGTGGCGCCACGAGCCCGCCGTATCCGCTCAAGAAAGAAGCCTGGACCCTGTACCCCACAGTATTGCGATGGTTCTGCACCGGGATAAATCGCTTGTATTCAAAGAACGGACGAACCGTCCTTACAGTGCCGCCCAAGCCTGAAATTTCACCCCCGATATCAATACTGGAACCGCTTTTTGGTGAGATCCCACTATCGAGAGTGTTCTTGGAATAACTCGGCACGAGTTTGCTGGTGACAATTCCGTTTAGAGAGTTCGGCCCGCTGATTCCGCTGAAGGCCAAAGCCGTAAATAACGATTTCGAAGCGGTGGTCAAGGCGACGAGAGACGAAACGTCGTACGAATAGCTGATCCCCAGCCTCTTGAATGAGCGATGGAGAGGATAGTTCAATGAAACAGAAAATCCCTTGCTCGATTGCGTGTAGTTTTGCAGGTTCTGTAATTGTGCGGCTGCCAGGTTGATTCTTTGTCCAGTCAGAATTTCTGTTTGCCGGGCCTGGTCGTAGGTATATTTGCGTCCGTAGACGGTAAAGCCAAGCTGCAAAGGCTTATCCCACAGGTATGGTTCTGTGAATCCGAACATCACATCTTTTTGCAGGTTGCCGATATTTGCCTGAACGCTTAGAGTCTCGCCCAGACCAAGAAAATTGTTTGTGCTGTAGCTAAGTCCGACAAATGTCCCGGACAAGCCACTTACTCCGCCGGTGAGGCCGATGCTGTTCTTGCCTTTTTCTTTGACCTTAAGGGTCAAATCCACCGTACCTTCTTTTTCATTCAGGTGGCGGTCAGTTACATTCGGGTCGTCCGGCTTTAGTTGTTCGAAGTAGCTCAACTGGTTGAGCCGCAACAGACTCAACTCCCACAGCCGCTGGTTGTAGACTTGGCCTTCTTCCAGTGCGATTTCGCGGCGGATTACTTTATCCCGAGTCGTGGTATTTCCGGCAAACTCGATACGCCGCACGTAAAACTGTTTGCCCTCATCCACGTCAATATCAAGAAAAACAAGTTTCTTCTGCTCATCGAAAGTCGTATTCGGAATGGAAGTGAAGTTGATGTATCCTAACTCGCCATAGGCCTTCCGGATCGCTTCCAAACCTTTGGCGACTTTCTCACGGGAAAAAACATCTCCATCTTTGATGGGAAACAGACTGCGAAGGGCCTTCTCGTTGGTCACGGCCTTAGTGTTTTTGAAACTAATTTTGCCGAGCTTATAACTTTCGCCCTCTTCAATTGGAATTCGAATATCCACGGCTTTACCCGGCCCGCTGCGGATGAACGGAATGTGCAGCCCCGCGTGTCCGGTGTCGTGAATATTAGTTTTTGGATCTTGCACTAGCACTTTGAAGAAGCCGCGATTCTGGAACTCCGCCCGCACCCGTTCGGTATCTTCGTCAAGTTTGGTCGCGTCGTACGTGCGTGCCAGAAGATTTTCCAGAAAAATTGAATGGGGAACGCCTATCGGACGCAGGTTCTTCATGGCATAACGCAGTGTGCGGCTGTTTACATGCTTGTTACCTTCGAAAATGATCCTGCCGACTTTTACTTTAGGCCCTTCCTTAACCACGAAGGTCAAACTTACCGCGGCCGGTGGAATCGGCCGAACTTCAGTGCGGACGGTGGCGAACTGCCTGCCATGTTCGGAAAGCAGGTCTTTGATCGTCACCTCCGCCTTCTTCACCTTGGTCGGATCGTATTGACTCTCGGGGGACAACCCGACTTTAGCCACTTTAAACCGGTCCAGCACATCACTTTTGGAAACTGAATTCAGTCCTACATAGTCAATTTCTCGTATCGTGGGGCGCTCTTTTACATAGATATGCAACCGCCATCCCCTCGGAGTTTGTTCACGCTCGAATCGAATGTCTTCGAAATAATTTGTATTCCACAGTGAGTTGAAATCGCGCTCAATGGCGGCCTGATCGTAAACATCGCCAGGGCGCGTGAAGATGCGCGCACGCACGGTCTCTGCCGGAATGCGTCGATTGCCATGAATCAAGACTTCCGTAACTACGTCTTGCTGCCCAGCGCCGAGCGCACACCCGAACACAATCATCAGCACGAGGCACGGAATTGTCCGGACTTGAATACGAAAGCACGTTCGTAATGAGGGGGATGGGCCCCTCAAAGCTGGTTTGGTGCAGCGCGCGAAACCGCGCAAGCCCTTCGTGATCACAGGGCTATCCTGATGATTGCAATGAATTCGAAGACCTCAGCTTGATGGAGTATGGAAAAGCGCAATTATACGGTAGAGCAGTGGACACCGTCCAAGACCATGCATCGCCTTCCCGCGCTAAAATTTCTAGGAAGATGCCTGAAAAAGGCCCACATTAACCAAGACGGAATAAAACGTGGCGGAGTTGCCCATGTCAGTAAGTTTTTCTGAAGTTAACACATTTATGTTTCTGCTTCCCGGCGTAAACTTCGCCCAAAAAAGATGCGCCGAAACGACTCCCGGCTGCACTTTGCCGTCAACTCTTGCTTGCAGCACGATCTCGCCTCTTGCATTGTAAACCCGCACCTTGTCGCCATCCATAATGCCGCGGGCCTTGGCGTCACCTTCACTAATTTCGAGCAAGCCCAATTCTTCCATTTGCTGCACGCTCGGCAAATTTGAAAACGTAGAGTTGAGAAAATTGTCCGCTTTGCGCGCCAAAAGCTCCAGAGGGAAGCTTTTTGCATCAGCGCCATGCCGTGATTCGCTTGGAGGAATGAACTGAACGACAGGATCGAGTCCTTGAGCCTTCAGTGATTCGCTGTAAAGTTCGGCTTTACCCGAAGCGGTTGGGAAGCTACCGTTTTTAAACGGGAGAAAAGGTGTGTAGTCCTTTTCAGCGATTGATGACTTCCCTGTTACGCCATCATTTTCAGATGACGCTTCGGAGAAATTCAGTCGCACATGGCCGTTCTGCTCGAGCCGCTGCCTGGTTATCCCTTTCATCCATGGATTCGGCGTCTCCAGCGCGGAGTCCATCATTTCGTCCACCGACTCTCGGAAGCATTCCTCTTCGAAACCCATACGCTCGGCCAAACTTCGGAACAGCTCGACATTTGAGCGGCATTCTCCCAGCGGGGCGATCGCCTGCTCCGACATTTGCAGGTAGTAATGTCCATAGGCCGTCTGCAATTCTTTGTGCTCGAAGAAGGTGGTGGCGGGAAGCACGATGTCTGCGTAGTCCGTAGTATCGGTAAAGAACTGCTCATGCACGACAGTAAATAAATCCGAACGTATCAGCCCACGAATCACCTCGTTGTGATTCGGACAAACCGCGGCGGGGTTCGAGCTGTAAACAAACAGCGCTTTGATGGGGGGATCCTGAAGCGTGTTTAACACGGTGCCTAGCTCAACCATGTTCACGCTGCGCGCAGGCCGTCCGAGGGCGCTCTCCATCAGGTCTGGACGTTTCAGCGCCTCTTGGTTCAACTGATAAGAGCCGCTGGCAGAAAGCTGCAGGCCGCCACCGACCTCCTTCCACGAGCCCGTAATGCAGGGCAGCATGGCGATTGCCCGCGTGGCCATTCCACCATTTTCCGAGCGCTGCACTCCGTAGTTAACGCGAATCACAGCGGGCCGGATGGTTGAGTATTCACGAGCAAGTTTCTCGATGTCTGACGAAGCAATACCTGTCCAATGCGCAACGCGTTCCGGTGGATACTGCTCTACTTTCTCTCGCAATTCATCGAACCCGACCGTATAACGCTGCACATAATCCGCATCGTAAAGATTGTCACGGATGATGACATGCATCATTCCCATAGCCAGCGCTGCGTCGGTACCGGGGTTGATGGGCAAATACCAGTCGGCACAGGCCGCAGTGCGTGTGCGGTAAGGATCAATCACTACCAGCTTGGCTCCCTTGCGGCGCGCTTCCGAAATAAATGGCCACAAGTGAACGTTATTGGCGTGAATATTGGACGCCCAGGCGATGATGTATTTGGACTGTGCGAATTGCTCAGGCTCGGTGCCGAGCTTCGCTCCGATCACTGACAGAAGGCCGGCCTCTCCTGCCGCTGAGCAGATGTTTCTTTCGAGTTGGGACGCCCCCAACCGGTGGAAAAAGCGACGATCCATGGAGGCGCCGTTCAAAACGCCGATCGTGCCGCCGTAGGAATAAGGCAGAATCGCTTCGCTGCCGAATTCGCCAATTATCTTTTTGAAACGAAGAGTGATTTCGTCTAGCGCTTCATCCCAAGTGATGCGCTGGAATTTCTGTGCAACTGCTGTGCCTTGGGCTTGCGTTCCCTTGGGCGCCACCCGCTTCATGGGATAGAGAACGCGGTCGGGCGAATAAACGCGGTCCAGATACTTGGCCACCTTGCCACACAGAAACCCCCTAGTGACGGGATGCGATGGATCGCCCTGGATCTTGTTCGCCCGTCCATCTTCGACCGTGATGAGAACGCCACAAGCGTCCGGGCAGTCGTGCGGACAGGCGGCGTGGACGACGGTTTTCATACTGTCGTGATTATAAATTCAAGCGGAGAGTGGAAGGTGGGTAAAGTAAAAGTAACTGTTCGGAAGCTACCCATGCCGTCCGTCAGACTTCCATCACTTCTTTCTCTTTGCTCTTATTCATATCTTCCATCTTTTTGATCTCATCGTCGGTGAGCTTTTGGATTTCATCCAGGGCGCGCTTCTCTTCATCTTCAGCTATCCTCTTGTCTTTCATCGCCTTCTTGATGGCGTCATTGCCGTCGCGCCGAATGTTCCGTACGGCAGTGCGATGTTCTTCCAGCACTTTATTCAAATGTTTGACCATATCTCTTCGACGCTCTTCATTCAGAGGAGGCACCGGCACACGGACGATCTTGCCATCGTTCATAGGATTCAGACCCAGTTCCGCGCTGCGAATTGCTTTTTCAATCGCGGGCAAAGAACTCGGATCAAATGGCTGAATGGTGATCAACTGCGGCTCGGGAGCATGCACTTGCGCAATCTGGTTCAACGGCATCTGCGATCCGTAATATTCAACGTTCACGGAATCCAGCATGTGGACTGAAGCGCGGCCGGTGCGTGTCGCAGCCATCGCTTTGCGGAAGTCTTCGACTGCTTTGTCCATCCGTGTTTTCAGTTGCAGGTATGTCTCTTTGAGGCCAGGAATTGCGGCCATCGTAGATTGAGCCATTTCGAAGCTCCATTGAATTTTATGATTTAATCTTAACGCGAAAATTGTCTGACGATTAAAACCGATAATTATAAACCCGACGCGCCGAAGCACTTTTGCGGACGGCTGCCGCGGGAAAATATCATCAGGCACTAACCAAAGATCCGATCTTCTCCCCAGCCACAACCTTCTTAATGTTTCCCCGTTGATTCAAATTGAAAATAATTATTGGAAGATTGTTGTCTTTGCAGAGCGAAATTGCGGTGGAATCCATCACCTTCAAACCTTGCCGCAAGACTTCCATGTAGCTGATCTCGGAAAACTTCTTGGCATCCTTCACCAGCATGGGGTCCGCATCATAAATGCCATCCACTTTGGTGGCTTTCAGAATCGCGTCCGCTTTGATTTCCATAGCGCGCAAAGACGCTGCCGTGTCGGTGGAGAAATAAGGGTTCCCCGTGCCACCAGCAAAGATCACAATGCGATTCTTTTCCAGATGCCGCATCGCACGCCGCCTTATGAAAGGCTCTGCCACCTGGTTCATCTCGATAGCAGACTGGACCCGGGTATGAACGTTCTGCTTTTCCAGTGCATCCTGCAGGGCTAAGGCGTTGATAACCGTGGCCAGCATGCCCATGTGATCGGCGGAGACGCGGTCCATTTCTCGCGCCTGTTCAGCCACACCACGAAAGAAATTTCCGCCGCCGACAACGATAGCAATCTGCACGCCGAGCGATTGCACGTCCGCCAGTTCCGCAGCAATCTCGTGGATGCGCAGAGGGTCCACACCGAAGCCCTGTGTGGCAGCCAGTGCTTCACCGGAAATTTTGAGCAGGATGCGCTTGAACACCGGTCTCATCATATTGTTATAGTGAACTGTTCGCGAACTCTATTGTGGACTGAAATTGCGCATAAAAAAAGGCGCCATCGGCGCCTTCATTAGTCAGCCTTCTGCTCAGGCTTGGTAATGGCAATAGTCTCGCCCGCGTCTCCGACTTTGAAGCGGACAAACCTACGTACCGCGATGTTCTCTCCCAGCTTGCCGATTTTCGTGGCAATCAGATGTGAGATCGAGACGGTCTGGTCCTTGATAAAGGGCTGCTCGTACAGGCAGACCTCCTCGTAGAACTTTTCCATCTTGCCGGTGACCATTTTCTCCGCGATATTCTGCGGCTTGCCGGAGGCGACTGCCTGGGCGATGTAAATTTCCTTCTCGCGCTCGAAGTCAGCCTTTGTTACATCTTCTTTGCGGACGAATTTCGGATCACTGGCCGCAATATGCATGGCGATGTCGTGCACGAGTTCTTTGAAATCGTCGGTTCGGGCCACAAAATCGCTCTCGCAGTTCACTTCCACCAGCACACCGATCTTGCCTCCCGCGTGGATGTAGCTCTCCACCACGCCTTCACTGGTCACACGCGTTGCCTTCTTCGCGGCAACCGAAACCCCCTTTTTGCGCAGCAGGATAACCGCCTGCTCCATGTCGCCTTTCGCTTCAGAAAGTGCGTGCTTGCAATCCATCATCGGCGCGCCGGTTTTTTCCCGCAGCTCTTTTACCTGCGCGGCTGAAATGCTCGTACTCTTGCTCTTATCGTTTTCGGAACTCACTGTGCTCACCATAACTTGAATCAATCCTTTTCGTCTTCACATAAATTGACCCGCGCGGGTCGCGACCGCTGCGGGTCCGATGTTTCGGAGCTGTTGGTTTAGCCATAGACTCCAAGCTAGATGCTAAGAGCCAAAAGCCGCCCTCAAAATACCTGGTGCTCGACTTGCGGAACTTCCTCGGCAGCTTCCTTTGCGACGGCTGGCTGCTTGCGTACTCCGCCGCCCAGTACGTCTTCCATGCTGATATCTTCGCCGGAAGCTTCTTCGCCTCCAGGTGCCTCTGCACCGCTTTGTGACGCCGCTTGCGAAGCATCCATTTCAGCCTGCCGCGCTCCCGCAGCCGCTGCCAGCTCTGCGTCCTGCTTGTCGCTCATGAACTGCGCGCCTTCGGCGACCGAGTCGGCAATCTTCGCGGCGAATAGCCGGATCGCACGCAAAGCGTCGTCGTTGCCGGGGATCACGTAATCCACTTCGCTGGGATCGCAGTTCGTATCAACGACAGCTACCACAGGAATGCCGAGCTTGCGCGCTTCCCGCACTGCAATCTGTTCCTTGTTTGAGTCAATCACGAAGATCGCGTCCGGCAAGCGGCTCATGTTCTTGATGCCGGCTAGGTTTGCCTGCAGATGCTTGCGCTCGCGCTCGAGCTTGATAACTTCTTTTTTCGGCAGTAACTCGTAGCGGCCATCCGTGGCCATCTCATCGAGTTCCTTAAGCCGTTTCACCGACTTCTGGACCGTCACCCAGTTCGTCAGCAGTCCGCCCAGCCAGCGCTGGTTGATGTAGTACCCGCCGCAACGCTGCGCCTCTTCGGCAATCGCGTCCTGCGCCTGACGCTTGGTGCCAACGAAGAGCACAATCTTGCCCTGCATGGCCAAGTCCTGGACAAATTTCGACGCCTCTTTAAACATCTTCAGCGTCTTCTGCAAATCAATAATGTAAATCCCGTTGCGCTCTCCGAAGATGTATTCCTTCATCTTAGGATTCCAGCGCTTCGTCTGATGCCCGAAGTGAACTCCTGCTTCGAGCAGTTCCTTCATGGTGATGTTAGCCAATGAACCTCCTCATTCAGTCTGCATCCTTCGCATGCCTCGCGGCTGCTTAGGATTGCCATTCCCGTCCCCGCACCGAGGCGAAAAGAATTTGACACCTTTTAAGTGACTTTTGGCCCTTAGCTGAAAGCCAAGAGCCTGCAGCCAACCACCTGTTTACCGCTTCGAATACTGGAACCGTTTTCTCGCGCCCTTTTGTCCGTACTTCTTGCGCTCTTTGCCACGCGAATCACGGCTGACCAAGCCTTCGGTCTTGAGCTTTTTGCGGAACTCGAGATTGAAGAGCATCAGCGCGCGCGCAATGCCGAGCTTTACGGCATCCGCCTGTCCGTTCACGCCGCCGCCGGAAACGCGCGCTATGACGTTAAACGTCCCCGCAGTGTCCGTCGAAAGCAGCGGCTGCCGCGCCGCGGAACGCTGAGATTCGGTGACGAAATATTCTTCGAAAGCGCGCCCGTTAATCTTCACGTCTCCGCTGCCGGGACGAAGGTATACGCGGGCAATCGCCGACTTGCGGCGTCCGGTACCGTAATATTGAACTTTCTCTGCCATTCTTAATCTTTATCTTTCGCACATTCGCGGCGTGATTCAGTCGCCGCTGAGTGCAAACCTTTCGAAAATTTATGCTCTAACTTCGAGTGCCAGCGCCTGGGGCTTCTGCGCTTCGTGCGGATGCTTGTCGCCCCGATAAATATTGAGTTTGCTGATCATTTGCCGTCCCAACTTGCTTTTGGGAAGCATGCGCAGTATCGCAGCTTCGACAATCAGCTCCGGTTTGCGATCAAAACGCTTGCGAAAATCTTCTGAACGCAATCCGCCCGGATATCCGGTGTAATGGTGATAAGTCTTCTGCTCTGACTTCATTCCAGTTGTTTTGACCTTCTCGGCATTGATCACAATCACGTGATCGCCCGTATCGAGAAAAGGCGTGTATTTAGGGTTTTCCTTGCCCATAAGAATGCGGGCAACCTGCGACGCGAGTCTTCCCAGCGTCTGCCCGGAGGCATCCACGACGTACCACTTGCGCACGATTTCCCCCGCTTTGGGGAAATAAGTTGACATTACAAGTCTCCAGAAAGTAAAAAGCCCAGAAATAAAAAGAAGACCGCTGAGCACCCAATCGAGCGCCGAAGGCGCAGGGCGATCCAGGCGGGCAACCACAGGACTTCCAAAGCTTTAAAGATAACGTGGGCGGACTGGATTGTCAACGGAAGTTGGAATGGGGTAGTGGGCGGTTTTGAATTTTTAATGAATATCTTCTCTCCACTCTCGTAGGGCGTTCCTTAAATCTAGGGCCTGTATTTCAAACCCTTCCGCGGTTTCTAATAATTCATCGCGCACGCCCGGGTCTTCCATCGGCAGTTTGTCGGCTTCTTGTCGGATTTGTGCGGCAAGTTGGACTAACTCTCGGATCGCTTCTTCTGTCTTTCGGATGCGATCTATTTGAGATTCCGTCATGCCGCTGCTTTGCTCGTCATCGGGGGCTGGCCCACTTCGCCTCACCACTGTCGAGGCTGCCTCACCCTTCGCGATTTTCGAAGGGTGAGCACCACGGCGTGTGGCCCAGCCCTTCGCGTTCTTGGCGAAGGCTGGGGGATTTTCAAAGCCCATTACGCCAGCAAACTGTCGGATAAACTCCAAGCCGTTCCCGCTGCTGGGCGGTCCATCGTGATTCGACCTCTACTCCGCCGTACTCTCCAGTAATGTAGTGGCGAAAACTGCTCCAAGCCCAATCCTCAGGGGATGCGACTAAACCCCGCTTCACCGGATTGCGATGTATGTATCGCAATTTCTCGACATGCTTTTTCTCTGTCCAAACATTGAAGTCGTAATATCGTGGCTGCCAGAACGGGTCCTTTCCGCTCCTAGCACGCAATTTTCGCGAGACGACTTGTTTCAACATCTGCAAAGACACGCCCAGATTCCCGCGCTTCGGCTCGCTGACAAGTAAATGCACATGCTCGGGCATTACCACGTACCCAGCAATATAAAAGCCATACCATTTACGCGCTCTTTCGAGGCCGATAATAAACTGATCGCGGGCGACCTCAGTGCCGAGAAACCGGCGGCGATGATAACAGCAGAACGTTACGAAGTGCAGCTCTCCAGTCTGTTGATAGCGCTTCAGGCTCCAAGGCATGGAACCACAGTACAGTTAACTCGGTGCAGCCTTCCGTGACGAACGAACATCCCCAGCCTTCGCAAAGAGCGCGAAAGGCTGGGCCACCCGCCTGAGATGCCGCCGACCTTGGCTCCTCCGACCTTTACAAAAAACGTAAAGGTGGGCCAGCCACGGCCCAGTCATAGTGAACGAACCTCGGCAGGCTGAGATGAGAATGAGCAAGATCGCAGACGCGCTCGTCAGTGGTGTTCACCCTTCGAAAATCGCGAAGGGTGAGGCAGCCGACATTAGGTGAGGCTAAGGTGGGCCAGCGCCTATTCATACGCCAGCGCGTCAATCGGATCTTTCTGCGCGGCCTTAAAAGCCGGATACAACGCTCCCAAAATCGCCCCGACCATTGCGATCACAGCTGCCCTCCAGACCCAACTCCATACCACCGCGAGTTGCAGCGTTGGCAGGCGGTATCCGATGGCGGCGCTTGCTGCCACGCTAAACAGAATTCCAACGACGATGCCGCCAATTGCCAGCAGCAGGGTTTCGCGCAGAATCACGTTCACGATGTAGAACTTTGACGCTCCGATGGATTTCAGAATTCCAATTTCGCGGGTACGCTCCATCACTGCTGTGTACATGGCCTGGAAGATCACGATAAATCCAATGATCATCGAGATTCCAATGACTACGTTGATGAAGATCGAAAGTGCGGGGATGTTATTCGCCGTCATCATGGACAGATATTCGCGCATCGAGCGCACCATATATTGTTGCATCCCGGGGACGTCTTTGATTTCCGCGACTACGGCGTCGGCGTTATTAGGATCGTCGAGCTTCATGTAAAACGCCGAAGCTTTGCCCTGGGCCCCCGTCAAATCCTGCAACGTAGTAATAGGGAGAAACTTGCGCGCGCCTTTTCCATGCTCGACGATGCCCACGACACGAAATTTGTGATTCAGAATCTCAATCGAGTCTCCCGCCTTAACGTGCTTCGATTGGGCAAAGAAGTCATCCACTAGAACATCGTCGGCCTTTTCGAAACGGCCTCCGTGCAAGTAGCGGAATGGACCGCCAAGCGCCTCGAAGCTTTTGAGATCAATCCCGTACAACACTTCGACAGTACCGACGGTGGAAAGCTGCATCACAACTGGCGAAACCGTGCGGACATGGGGAAGCTTGGCAATGATATCCGCGACTTTGATGGGGGCGGGAGCGCCAGTTATTCCAATCATATTCGACGAGCCCGGAGGCAGCACGACGACGTCAGCGCCAATTCCCTCCTGGCGGTGACGCGAATCGTTCAGCATGCCGAGCGACAGCCACACGATCAGCAGAATGAGCGTGACTTCGAGCGCAATCGCGACGATGCTGATCAGGGAGCGGATCGGCCGATGCACCAGGTTGGCCAAAATCATCTTATTCATAGAGGTGTTTGTTCCGGCTGACTTCGTGAAGCTGCTATTTCTGAACCTGCGCCCCGCCACCCTTGGAATCCTGCGCTGGATGATCGAGATGCACGACTTCGGCGCCAGCCGGCTGTTCCAGGGCAAATTTGTCGTCCTCGAGCGGCTTATTCAATTCGAGCTTCACCATGGATAGCGTGATGTCGTATTCCTCAATCGGGCGCGAAATCTCGATACGCGAAGGAAAACTCACTCCATCGTATTCTTTGTAGATCTGATAAGACGCGTTGGTGGCCAGTTCTCCGGCCTCGTCATAAATTAACTGGCGGTGGGGTAATAGATCGGTGCGATTGAATACAATTTTGCGGGAGAGAAACCATCCGTGCTCGCCCTTGCGGATCACGTCCATCACGTATTCCGCCTCGGCCACCTTGCGGCCTTTCGCGTCGGTATAAGTGTCGGACTGATTTTCCATTACCGCAATTTCTTTTTCCTGGTCAATATTTGGCAGAAGCAGCGCATCATAGATTACTTTCGGCCGCAAATTCTCCAATGGCTTCTGCAGATTGGGGTTGGTGACTTCATTGCGTCCCACGATGAATCGGTTTTTGGTCGGGATCCATAGCTTGAAGTCTTTCCCATCGCTGACCATGTCAAACGCCCGATTCCGCACGATGGGAAACAGCCCAATCATTCTCAGCATGGAGGGTTTGCGGGCCAGCACGTACCCCCGAATCTGCTGGTACTCGGTGACTTTGCCCTTGTGTGCGCCCCCAACGGCGGTATCAATATCCACCGTCGCCTGCATGGTTTGGATCCGGCTCGCCTGTTCCTGCACGTAACTGATTAGCTCTTGCTGGGTTGCTGTCTTTAGGGGGAGCTGCGTTACACGCTCGACGTTATGGGAGCGAAAGAGGCAGCCGGTAACCGGCAGGATGATTAGAAAAACAAAGATGACGCGGAATCGAAATAAAAGAGACATTTTTGACGAAGGGGCTGCCACATACATGGTGCTACATAGATGAGTATAAGCGAAGCGAAGTCGCAGAATTAACTGTCTGCTCTCAGCTTTCTGCTATCTGCTTTCGGTTTTCATCGCCCTTCGATACTCCGCAACATTGTGGTTGTGCTCCTCAAGGTCATGGGCAAAACGGTGGTGGCCGCTTCCATCCGCAACAAAATAGAAATAATTGGTGACAGCAGGATGCATGGCGGCTTCCAGCGACGTTTTTCCCGGATTCCCAATCGGTCCCGGCGGAAGCCCCGGATGAGAATAAGTGTTGTAATCGGACCGAAATTTCATGTCGTCATGATGTAGCGCCCCACTGTAGGTTCCCTGGAGCAGTTCCGCGTAGATGACACTGGGATCGGCTTGCAGCGCGATGCGCTTGTCGAGCCGATTGTAGTAAACGCTGGCAACCATGGGACGCTCCTCCGGCACCGAGGTTTCCCGCTCCACTATGGAAGCCATGGTTACGATTTTCTGCACGTCCCCGTTCAACCCGATTTCGCGCGCTACCTGTCGGAATTGTTTCACCATCGCCGCCGCCATCTCCTGCATGGACTGCGTGCGCGTAAACTCGTAGGTATTGGGAAAAAGATAGCCTTCCAGGGTTTTTGCTTCGGGTGCGATGTCCGAAACCAGGGCTGTATCCGACTTCGCAATTTTCAGAAAGTTTTCGCTGGTGCCTAAACCTGCTTCTTCAATGGAGCGAGCGATGTCGAAGATGTTGAATCCCTCGGGAATTACGACGGTGTGAACATAAATGTCGCCCTTTACCAGGCGTTTATGGATGTCGAGCGTATTCGCAGACTTGTCAAAGGCGTACTCGCCCGCTTTTAGTGAGTGTCCGTGATGAAGGTAATGCCACAGGATGAACGTATCCGCGCTGCGAATCACTCCTGCGGATTTGAGTGCCTCAGCGATATGGCGCGTCGAGTATCCGGGGTGCAGCAGCACGAACTTTTGGCTTTCAGGAGTGAATGGGACCCACAATGCCCATGCCAGCCATCCGGCAACCGCGAGAACAAGAACCAGGAAGAGTGTGAAGATCGTTCGCAAGTGAATATTTTAACGGATGATTTCTGCCACGGCCTGCCTATTGTCTGTTATCAAGGTGGTTCGCTGGCCGATTACGGAAATCAGTTCAGCGTCCCAATCCGGCAGCTCGCGTGTCCATCCAATTCTGAAGAATTAGCACCGCCGCCAGCCGGTCCACTACTTCCCCGCGTCTTTTGATGGACATTTCCGAATCCCGCAACACCCGATTGGCCTGCGCCGAGGTCAGCCGTTCGTCCCAAAGATGCACCGGCAGCCGAAACTTCTTTTTTATTTCCTCCGCAAAGATCTGCATTTTTTCGGATTGAGTACCTTCCGCGCCGCTCATTCGGAGAGGGTAGCCAATCACGATCTCGGTGACTTCATACTCGCGAATTACCTTCTCCAATTGGGCGTAGTCCAGACGCTTATTCTGCCGCCGCATCGTCTGCAGTCCCTGGGCCGTGATGCCCAATGGATCAGAAACGGCCATTCCAATCGTCTTTGACCCAACATCCAAGCCAAGCACTCTGGCGCGCTGACTCATCGGTGGCGTTTGCGACTCCGCGTTGTGGGTATCATCCGAGTTCACAGGCTGGATTATATGTTGCTTGGAAACTCGCGAACTCAATTACGATAGCGCGGTGCCTGACGACGTCATTCTTCGCGATCAACCTTCTAAGCCGGCCGAGCCCCCTCGCAAAGAAAACCCCCGCTACTGGGCGCAGAACCTTATTGGTGTGGGCGTCATCTTTGGCCTCTGTTACTACGGCGAATTGGTCTTGGCAGTGTTGTTGGTGTCAGTGCTGCTAGCGTTCGTCCTGGCACCGATCGTGGATTTTTTCACTTATTTGAAGCTGCCTCGCTCTCTGGCTGCGTTCATTGCATTATTGCTTCTGATGGGCGCTGCTGGAAGCGCGTTTTATTTTTCCTACAGCCAGGCGACGACCCTTCTACAAGACTTGCCAAAGTACACGGTCAAGGTGCGGCAGGAAGTAGTTCGCTATCGCAAGAAGGCCGAAACCCTCGAGGTTTTAAATCCCGAGCAAAAAGGCGTGATGAACGTGCGCCCCGCCACGGACTGGAGTGACGTCCTCAAACGCGGCTTCGGTTCTCTCACCGCACTGATGTTTGCGGCCTCGTTCGTTCCTTTTCTTGCGTTTTTCATGCTGACCTGGCAGGGTCATGTGCGCTCGGCAACCGTCAGTCTTTTTTCCATGGAGAACCGGCAAACCGCTTATGTAACTCTGGGACTGATCTCCGCCATGATTCGCAGCTTCATGGTAGGCAATCTAGTGATCGGCTTGGTGCTCGGACTCGCCAGCACAGCTGTATTTGGTCTACTTCACTTGCCTTTTTTCTATTTCGTAGGCTTCATTAGCGGATTTTTAAGCCTGGTCCCATACTTGGGCCCCGTTCTGGCCTTGGCTCCGCCCGTGTTTGTCGCCATCGGACATAACAACTCCTCTGACTTCGTTTACATCTTTGTGGCGGTGCTGGGCCTGCACCTGATCGCGCTTAATGTGTTGTATCCGAAATTCTTAGGCAAACGCCTGCAACTGAATCCTTTAGCCGTAACTATGTCTTTGCTTCTTTGGGCGTTTTTGTGGGGTGCGATTGGATTACTCCTGGCCATTCCCATCACAGCGGCCATGAAGATTATCTTCGACCACGTGGAGTCGCTAAAACCCTATGGAGCGTGGCTGGGAGAGTAGGAAGGCGAGAGTAAGATTTCGGAATACAAGCCGTTATGCTACGAAATCGGCGGCCTCAGGAAACCTGAGCTTCGATTTCGCCAGCGCCTTCGAGAGCAGTTCTTCGATTTCCGGTTCTTCGCAGTTTTTTGCCATGGCCAACTCGCTGACCAGCAGGTAACGGGCGCGCTCGAGCATTTTCTTTTCTCGAAACGAAAGCGGTTTTATTTCATTCAGAACCAGCAGACCTTTGAGGACGGAAGCGACTTCGAGTAAAGATCCGGTACGCATGCGCTCCGAGTTTTCCCGGAAGCGGAACTTCCAGTCAGTATTTGTGTCGCACTCACCGTCGGTCAGAAAATCCACAATCTTCTGGATTTCCCCATTCTTCACTACCCGGCGCAGTCCCACCATCCCAACATTGTGGAAGGGGATCATCACTTTCAGGCTGCTGGAGTTAATCTTAAGGAGGTAAAACTTTTCCACCGTTGTGCCGGTGGTTCGGCTGCTGATTTGTTCTATGATTCCTACCCCATGGTTGGGATAGACCACTTTGTCACCTATGTGGAACCCGCTATCAATGCTTAGCATAAGAAAGGAACCACCCAGTGGCTAGAAGCCTTGTAGAACAACCATTTGATGGTATCCCAACGTGGGAACAAAGGCAATTTGGGGCCAAGAAGTGGCGTTCGTCGTGGCTTCCCCGTCGGGCGCGGAAAACTCGCGTGTTGCATATAATGTGCCTCGGCAATCGTTTTGGGGGCAGACATGTTCCGACGCAAGCTGGTTATTTGTGTTTCTCTTTTCCTTTCGCTAGTTCCCGGAGTGGCCGCGAAGAACAGCAAAAAGCAATTACTTCAGGACGAAGTACTTCACGCTCAAACGGTGGCCGTCATAATTCGCCCAGGGGCAGGCGAACCTGTAGCTAATCCTTTGACTAATCGCACCGCCCAGGAGGATGTCGAGAAGGCAATCATGACGTGGGGTAGATTGCATGTGGTGACTTCAACACAAAACGCAGATTTGATCATTGCGGTACGAAAAGGAAGTAAGCCTGGTCCAGTCATCTCTCATTCGCCGGCAGATGACAGGTCGATTATCTATCAGCCAACGGAAGGTGGTGGGCGCATTGGTGCTCAACGGGGCAGTCCTCCGGATTTGACTGGCAACAGTGGAAGCAGAAGAGCGCAGGTCGAAGGCGAGATAGGCTCCCTTGAAGATACCTTTGAAGTTTATCGGGGCGGCCAAGACCCGCTCGACAGTCCGGCGATTTGGCGTTACAGGGCGAAGGACGCATTAACGCCACCTCGCGTACCTGCAGTTGAACAATTTCGAAAGGCGATTGAGGAATCTGAAAAGCAGCGCCACAAACCCTGATGAGCCCAAGTCAATTGGGATTGAGCGCTGTGAGTGTCACTACTTCCAACCTACTGGGCAAGGTTTATAATCCCCAACACATGACCGAGATTGGCAAAAAGAAACTGCAGGAAGAAATCAATCAGCTGGAACACGAGCTGATTCATGACCTTCCCAAGGAAATCAAGAAGGCGGCGGCGCTGGGCGATCTCAGCGAAAACGCTGAATATCACATGGCGAAACAGCGCCAGGAATTCGTTAAGGCAAGAATTCGTCAGCTCGGCAAGCGGCTGGCGGATTTCTCGCTTATCAACATGAACGACATTCCCAAAGATAAAGTCGGACTAGGTTCCACCGTGCGCGTTTTCGACACCAGCAAGAATGAAGAAATCGAATACAAGCTGGTGACCAGCGAGGAAGCCGATTTCGCCGCGGGCAAAATCTCGACCACATCCCCCATTGGTCGCGCCCTGCTCAACAAGAAAGTTGGAGACACGGTTGAAGTTGTAACGCCCAACGGCAAGCGCGAGATGGAAGTATTGACCCTCAGTACCATGTTCGACGAGGAGCAACTGAATGAGGCGAAGGCGGAATGACCTGGACGAGTTCCTTTGGACGGGCTTGTGGAATCCTGCTGGACGCTATTGTCGGGTGGCTCGCTTTAGCGCGTATCAATCCCAACGTCCTGACGTTTCTCGGGCTCGTAGTCAATACCATCGCAGCTTTTCTATTCGGATACGCTAACGGTGACAACCAGGCGCGCATGTTTCGCTATGCCGGACTGGTAATTATAGGCTCCGGCTTTTTTGACCTCGTGGACGGCCGAGTCGCTCGCGCGAGCAACCAGGTGACACAGTTTGGCGGATTTTTTGATTCGGTGATTGATCGCTACAGCGACGCTTCCCAATTTTTCGGATTGCTGGTTTTCTACTCTCGCGGAGATCGGTTCTTTTACGTAGTGCTGACCGCATTCGTGATGGTGAGCTCCATCATGGTCAGCTATACCCGCGCTCGCGCGGAGTCTCTGATAGGCTCATGCCGCGTCGGGTTTATGGAGCGTCCCGAACGTCTGGTGCTGGTAATTCTCGGAGCGCTATTCAACCGTATGGCCCCCGTACTCTGGGTGATTGCAATTCTTTCAACTGTCACCGTGATACATCGCATTCGTTACACTTGGACGCGCACACACGACGTCATCACTCCTCTATCCAGCGAAGCTGCTTGAAACAACCTCCTAAAACTGTATTCAGGAAATTACGTGACCGGGAATAAGCCGTCCGACAAGCCTGTGCTGGTGGTTCATGGCGGCGCATGGGCCATTCCGGATGACATGGTCGAACTCCATCTCAATGGGGTTCGCAATGCCATGCATGCGGGATGGAAAATTCTCGCACGGGGCGGCAGCGCGCTCGATGCGGTCGAAGAAGCGGTAGTCATCATGGAGGACGATGAGACTTTCGACGCAGGCCGCGGTAGCTTTCTGAACCGCGATGGCAAGGTACAGCTCGATGCCCTCATCATGGACGGCGCTACCCTCCGCGCTGGCGGCGTCGGTTGCGTGGAGCGGCTGCAGAATCCCATTCGCACGTCGCGGAAAATCCTGAGTGAAAGTCCGCATGTGTATTTCGTCGCTGAAGGCGCTGAACGATTCGCGGTCGAACACGGCGTCACGTTATGCAGTAACGAAGACTTGATCATTCCGCGTGAGCGCGAGCGTTTGCGCGAATTTCAGGCGCGCCCGGAAGGCGCGAGCGACGATTTATTCGCTCCCGCTATTTCGCATGACACGGTCGGCGCAGTTGCTCTCGATGCCAATGGGAACGTTGCCGCTGCCACTTCCACCGGAGGCACTCTGAATAAAGCTCCCGGACGCTTGGGTGACTCTTCCTTGATCGGCTGTGGCTGTTACGCCGACAACAAGTCAGCAGCGGCTTCCACAACAGGCTGGGGTGAGCCGATCATGAAGCTGGTGCTCGCGAAATGGGCAGCGGACCGGGTAGCCGCCGGCAATCTGCCCCAGTGGGCGGCGGCAGAATCGATCAATTACCTGGAATCGAGATTGCAAGGCCATGGTGGAATGATCCTGCTGGACGCAGGCGGCCGCATCGGCATCGCCCACAACACGCCAAGAATGGCCTGGGCGCTGAAGACAGCTCTTGTGGAAGAGTGTGGCATCGAACGCAAGTAGAATCTTCAGCAGTACGCAAATATTTGCACACTCCGTGGTCAGATTCCTAGACAACTTAACACGCGAGATTGTGTTCTTAAAGCTAGGCCAACAGCGCCCTCCAACGTACAAAGTAGGGAATTTCCTGTCCTATGAATTTACGACATCATAGTTATTGCGCTCTTATTCTTGCGGTTCTTCTGACTGCTTTTGCAGTACCGGCGCACCTTGCCGCCCAGGCCCAGGGTTGCACCCCCGGGACTGTAAACAACACGGTCACAGTCTGCTCTCCCGCTGTAAATGGAGTAGTGGGAACTCCGGCCCACGTAGTCGCCTCCACAACTGACACGAATCCGGTGGTTACCGTTCAGGTTTACGTAGACAACTCACTCGTCTATCAGGCCAGCGCCAATTCGGTGGACACATTCATCAAGCTCTCACTTGGCAATCACCTGGTGACGGTGCAGGCATGGGACAACACTGGAGCAACGTTTAAGACTAATGTACCGGTCAGCATGACTCCCCCCTGCGTGCTTGCATCCTCAAACCAGAAAGTCACAATATGCACGCCCCCCAATTGGACAGCGCTTAGTTCGCCCGTCCATTTGGTAGCGGGAGTGACCGACTCGAACCCAGTGCAGTCAGTTAGCGTTCTTGCGGACGGCAAGCCTTATTACCAGACGAACTCCGCTCCGCTTGACGTCTACGTGACGTCACTGGCGCCAGGAAAGCACACTTTGACTGTGTCCGCGCAGGACAGCACGGGCGTCGTGTTCAGCAGCACCCGGACGATCACTGTGACCGCCAATACGGGCCTGACCAAGCTAAGGCACGTCATTTTCATGGTCCAGGAAAACCGCACCTTCGACAATTATTTCGGAAGGCTGGGTGCTTATCGCGTATCGAAGGGACTTCCGAGCAACATTGACGGTATCCCCCTGAGTGCGACACTTTACGACACGATCGGCAAGCCTGTGCATCCATTCCACTTTCAGACCGTCTGCCACGAGAACCTGAGTCCCTTTTGGAACGAAAGCCACCTCGACGTCAATGGCGGCAAAATGGACGGGTTCATGAAGACTAGTACATCTGTCGCGTCAACCATTGATCCAACTGGCACCCGGGCCATGGGTTACTACGACCAGACCGATCTGAATTATTACTACGAAGCAGCGACGCAATTCGCGACCAGCGACCGCTTCTTCTCCCCCGTTCTCACGAACACCAACGCTAATCGCATGTATCTATTTGCGGCGAGTTCTTTCGGGCACATTCGACCGGACACAGCACCGGCTGGCGGATGGACTCAGCCCACAATCTTCGACCATCTCGACCAGGCCGGAGTCTCCTGGCGGTACTACTATCAGGATAACGGCGCGTACTTGCCGCAGTGGTCCACCTATCAGCGTGATGCAGCGAAGTTGGTTCCGATTTCAAACTGGGCTACCGACCTGCAAAATGAATCAACCCTTCCGGCGGTAATATTCATCGAGCGGGCCGGACCGTCGGGGCTCGACGAGCACCCCGGCAATAATATTCAATCCGGCGCGGCAGACGTCTCCAACATCATTAACGCCTTGATGGGAAGCCCTTCGTGGCAGTCTTCCGCCTTCTTTTTGACCTTCGATGAGGGTGGAGGCCTTTACGATCATGTCGTCCCGGCTACTGCGGTGTTTCCCGACGCTATTCCGCCCATGTTGCAAACGGGAGATCAGCCTGGCGACTTCGGAAGGGATGGATTTCGCCTCCCCCTAATCGTGATTTCTCCCTGGGTCAAGCCGAATTACGTTTCGCATACCTGGCGGGATTACACCTCCATATTGCGGCTGATCGAGACCCGGTTCAACGTTCCCTCGTTGACGGCGCGAGATGCCGCTGCCGACAACATGATGGAATTCTTCGATTTCTCAACCCCCCACTGGCTTACGCCCCCGGTACTGCCAGTCCAGAGTACCGCCGGAACCTGTAACTTTAATTTGGAAAAGGCGCCTGGGCGTTGAGCTCAGAATAAGCATCAAATCACTGCAATTCGGATCGGAAAACAGTGGCATTGACAGCATCGCCAGCCAATGATCTGATAATCAACAGAAGGAGTAACACCATGGAATGGAAGACGCCTAGCTTTGAGATTGTCCATTTAAACTGCGAGATTAATTCTTACGCCAGCGCACAGATGTAGTTTGCTGCATGTTTGTTAAAATCTTGGGTTCCGCAGCGGGCGGCGGATTTCCCCAGTGGAATTGCGCGTGTCGCAATTGTTTTGGCGTGCGAAATGGCGCTGTGACGGCCAAGTCTCGCGGTCAGCTTCAAGTAGCAATTTCTGAAGATCAAAAATCGTGGTTCCTGCTGAACGCCTCCCCTGATATTCGTCTGCAAATTGAGCAATTCCCTTCTCTGCAGCCAAAAAGAGGAATGCGAGAGACCCCTATTGCAGGCATTGTTCTCACGAGCGGAGATCTGGATCAGGTTCTCGGGCTCCTGGCGCTGCGAGAATTCCAAGGATTTTGCGTCTATTCGACACCATCTATACAACGCATTCTGCGCGACGACAACACCATCTTCTCCATGTTGAACCGCCTGCCGAAACAGGTGGATTGGAGGGACATCGCACCCGAAGGCACCTTTGAATTGGAAGCTTGCGACGGCGAATCATCGGGACTTCGCTGTTCGACGTTTTCACTTTCCGGCAATTCCACATCGTGTTATCCAAAGTACGTCCCGGCGGAACGTTCCTCCGAACTTGCGACTGGCGAGGCGCTCTTGGGACTAACTATCGAAGGCACGTCGCGCAAGCGGCTGGGATATTTTCCCAGTGTTCCGAAACTGGACCACGAATTCCTTGAACGCCTTTCTAAGCTTTCTTTGGACGTCCTCCTATTCGATGGAACCTTCTGGACAAACGAGGAACTACAGCAGGTGCTGGATGGCGCTCCCACCGCAGAGGCCATCGGTCACGTTCCAATCTCCGGACGCAATGGCAGTTTGCACGCGCTCGACAATCTGGCGATCAAACGAAGAATCTATGTTCACATGAATAATACGAACCCGATGCTGGACGAATCTGGGCCGCAATATAGCGAAGCGCTCGCTGCCGGATGGGAGGTCGCCGAAGACGGATGGCAATTCAATCTGTAACTTCCCGTGAGAGCGATAAGCTTCTTACCGTTGAGGAATTGCACGCGCGCTTGCAGGAGATTGGGCGCGAGTTCTATCACCATCGCCATCCTTTTCATGTGATGATGCACGAAGGCCGTTTGAACCGGGGCCAGTTGCAGGCGTGGGCGCTGAACCGCTATTACTACCAGAGCTCTATCCCCACAAAAGATGCCATCATTCTGTCGCGCAGCAGTGATCGGGATTTCCGAGTTGCGTGGCGAAAACGTATCGTTGACCACGATGGAAGTGCATCGTCCAACGGAGGAATTGAGCGCTGGATTATGCTCGCCGAAGCGACTGGACTCAAGCGCGAGCGCGTCGAAAGCAACGCAGAAGTTTTGCCGGGAGTCCGTTACGCGGTGGACGCCTATCTGCATCTCGTGAGAGACCGCAGTTTCCTCGAGGCAGTCGCCTCTTCTCTCACTGAAATGTTTTCTCGAGATTTGATTGCATTAAGGATGGATGCGCTGCGAGAACATTATCCCTGGCTGAGTAGGGGCCTCGCATACTTTGAGGCACGTCTCGATCAGGCTCCCGAAGATGCGGAGTTTGCCTTCGACTGGGTAGCGAAACACGCGCTTACTCGCGCAGAGCAGGAATTAGCCATGGGAGCGTTGCGTGAGAAGTGCGCAATTCTTTGGGCGCAGTTGGACGCAATCTACTATTCGTATGTAAATCCGGGATGGTCACCGCCTGGAGCCTTCATCCCCGAAAAGGAATAACGTATTGTTTGCTCCTGAGCCGAATTGTAAACCTCATCTCGCCGCCGGATGCCGATGGGCTGAATCCACTTCCGATCCAAACGCCGTCGAAAGGACGCTGCTCTTTCCGGAAGGCGCAATTAAGGTGGAAGGAACCGGGCGTGCCATTCTTGAGCTTTGCGACGGAGAATCAACCGTCATGCAGATCACGCAAGAACTACAGGCACTCTTTGAAGCGGCGGATCCGGTTCGTATCCGGACCGAAGTAATGAATTTTCTACAGCAATTGCACGAGCAGCGCGTGGTTGATTATTAATTCTTCCTCGAGGAATGTCCGATTAAGCCTGATAACCCAGCTTCGACTTCCCCGCAACCCATGCATTCGTCTCGGGCTCCTCTCGCGCTGATCGCCGAGCTTACCCATCGTTGTCCGCTGCATTGTGTCTATTGTTCCAATCCCATCGAGATGCAAAAAGCTTCTTCTGAGATATCTACTGAAGATTGGAGCAAAGTTTTTCACGAAGCCGCACGTCTTGGGACTTTGCATGCCCATCTCACGGGGGGCGAGCCTCTCGCCCGCCCCGATCTGCAAGAATTGACCGCCAACGCACACCATGCGGGCCTTTACACGAACCTGATCACATCTGGAATCGGACTCTCCGAGCAACGGCTCGAGGGTCTCATCGAGGCCGGACTGGAGCACATCCAGCTAAGCTTCCAAGACTCGCAGGAGGCTGGAGCAAACGAAATTTCGGGAACTCGCAGTCACGCCCATAAAGTAAAAATCGCTCAAATGATTAAGCGGTTGCAATCACAATCCCCACTGGCGTTCACCATGAACGTGGTCGTGCATCGCCAGAATATGAGTCGACTCCCAGAAATTATTAGTCTTGCTGAAGAACTCGATCCCGATCGCCTGGAAATTGCCAACGTCCAATATTACGGATGGGCCTTGCGAAATCGCGATGCCCTCCTGCCGACCCGGCTACAACTTGAGCAGGCGCAACTCACCGTTACATCGGCCCAAGAACGATTGCGCGGACTTATGCGAATAGATTACGTAGCTCCTGATTACTATGCCGAATATCCAAAGGCATGCATGGGAGGATGGGGACGCCGTCTACTTCTGATTGATCCCAAGGGTGATGCGCTGCCATGCCACGCTGCCGGAGTAATTCCCAGCATGAGATTCGACAACGTGCGCGAGCATTCCCTGCAATGGATATGGCAGCAGTCGGAAGCCTTTCAGCGATATCGCGGAGAGGAATGGATGCAGGAGCCTTGTCGAAGCTGCGAGCGAAGAGAAATTGACTCTGGAGGATGCCGTTGCCAGGCACTCTTGTTGGCGGGCGACGCAAGCGCTACCGATCCTGCATGCTCTCTGTCCCCAAGGCATTCGGTAATCGAAGAGCAGTTGCTGCGCATTAACTCAGGCGGAGACATGTCTGAGCATGCTGCGCCAGATCGCAACCTCACGGATGCCTGGCAATATCGTACAAACCCTGGCGACTCTTTGGTTTCCCGCTAATGAAATTTGTTACGCCGTCGTGATAAGCTTTGGCCGCTGTATTCGAGATCAGGAGCTTAAAATGAAAACCAGAAATCTTGCTTCAATACTTCTTGTCTTACTCGCCTTGCTCTCAGCCGGCGTAGCCCAGTCCCGAGCTGTATTGCCGGCGGGAACGGAAATTAAACTCCGCACCGATCAGGCCATTTCAGCAACCTCGCAGAACGCTGGCCGCATGGTTCCGGCCACCGTCAGTCAGGACATTACAGACGCCAACGGCCAGGTTGCAGTACCAAGCGGATCGCGGGCGCAACTGTCCGTAAGCAGAGTTCCCAGTTCTAAGGACGTCACCCTCGATCTTCGCTCGTTAACGGTTGGAGGCAACCGGTACCTGATCAGCGCGGGATCCATCTCGCGCAGCGGCGGCAAAGAAGGTATTGGCAAAAATAAGCGTACTGGCGAATACGTTGGTGGCGGAGCTCTCGCGGGCACAATTATTGGCGCTATTGCAGGTGGCGGAAAAGGCGCGGCGATCGGTGCTTTAGCTGGAGGCGCGGCCGGTGCCGGTGCTCAGACCGTAACCCGCGGCTCAACCCTGAACATTCCAGCAGAGACGCAACTCTCTTTCAAGCTCGCGCAGGACGTCCGGCTTTCGAGAGGAACGAGGACGACGCCTCGACGACGACTGCCACCTCCGCAGTAATAGATCACCGTAGAGGGTCGGGAACTTTTCGACATGGATGAAAACGAAGAGCCCGGCCCTCTCGTGCGTCTATCCGAGCCCACAGTTCCCTTTTTCACGTTCGCCGGCTACTTCCTCTGGCTTGGCACGGTCGGTTTTGGCGGCCCAATCGCCCTTGCTGGACACATGCAGCAAGACTTGGTGGATGAACGCCGTTGGATTAGTAGGCAGGATTTTCTAGAAGGCCTCGCCCTCGCGCAGCTCGCTCCGGGCCCACTGGCCGCTCAATTAGCCATCTACCTCGGCTACGTCAGAGCTGGAATTCCAGGCGCCACGGCCGTAGGCGTGGCTTTCGTCCTCCCGTCTTTCCTCATGGTGCTCGCTCTCTCGGCGGCTTCCGTGCGGTATGGCGGTCTGGCCTGGATGCAAGGCATGTTCTACGGCGTAGGCGCAGGCGTCATCGGCATCATCACGCGCTCCGCATTCAAGCTCACCAAGCTGACGCTGGGCAAAAACAAATTGCTGTGGACCATATTCGCCATCTTGGCGATTTCGACGGCGGTGACCTCGAAAGAAATAATCTGGCTATTTCTGCTTGCCGGTGTCGTTGCCATGCTCGTGGAAGCTCCCGGCATGCGCTCGCGGTCAGCATCTGCGAAGCTGATAGTGTTGGCGGGCACTCTGCCAGCGTTTCGTCCGCTCGCGGAGATATTTTTGTATTTTGCGAAAGCTGGTTTTTTCGTCTTTGGCAGCGGTCTCGCCGTCTTACCTTTTCTATACGGAGGGGTGGTGCTCGGACACCACTGGCTCACTGAACATCAGTTCGTGGACGCTGTCGCCGTGGCTATGATCACTCCCGGACCTGTTGTCATCACGGTCGCTTTCATCGGATACCTGGTGGCAGGCACCCCCGGCTCGCTTGCGGCAGCTTTAGGAATGTTTCTTCCAGTTTATATGGTCGTTATCGTGTTGGCCCCGTCGTATAAGCGCTGGGCAAAGAACGAACAGTTGAACGCCTTCGTACGTGGCGTCACCGCCGCGGCCACGGGCGCAATCGCAGGGGCGGTAGTAGTGTTGGCGAGGCGTTCAATCTACGACCTCCCTACCGTCGCCATCGCCTGCGTAAGTTTGCTGATTCTTTTTCGCTGGAAGGTTCCGGAACCAGCGCTGATCGCGTGCGCCGCGTTGGCTGGATTGGTGTTTCGGTCGTTCTGACTAAACGGGAATTTGTGAATTGCGATCACTTGGACAAAAGCCAGATGTCATCTTGAGGAAACGGAGGTTCTGCGCTCGCGTAGAACCCCCAACCAAGAACCGACTCCGAAACTATACCGCCATGCCGGCTGGCTCACCGATCGCGTCCATTGAATCCTCTTCGGTTGCAGCCGATGAGTGTGTCTTCGCTACCAGCACATAAATGGACGGCACTACGAACAGCGTAAAAAGCGTGCCGATGAACATGCCACTGACCAGCATGATTCCGATGCTGTTACGCGCTCCGGCTCCAGGACCTTTAGCGAGCACCAGGGGGAAATGGCCGGCGATTGTTGCCGCCGTTGTCATCAGGATTGGCCGCAACCGCGTGGCGGCCGCTTCTATGACTGCCGCAACTTTGTTCTTGCCATGCTCCTGAAGGTGGTTGGCAAACTCCACGATCAGAATTCCGTTCTTCGACACCAGTCCGACCAGCGTAATCAGACCCACCTGGCTATAGATGTTGAGGCTGGTCAGTCCAAGGAAAGAGAACATTAACGCGCCGGAAAGAGCCAGCGGCACCGAGCCCGCGAGAATAATAAACGGATCGCGGAAGCTTTCGAACTGCGCTGCCAGCACTAAATAGATGAGAGCGGCTGACAACATGAAGACCCCAAGGAACTTGCTCCCTTCTACGCGAAGCTGACGCGATTCTCCGGCATAGTCCACCGTGAATCCCTGGGGCAAAATCGCTTTCCCCTGATCCTCAAGAAATTTCAACGCCTTGTCGAGCGGCACCGGAGGCGGAATCACTGCCTGAATCGTCACCGCATTCAGCTGCTGAAATTTGTTCAACTGCCGCGGCTCAGTTGTAGTTTTCAGCGTCGCAAAGGTAGATAGAGGGACAAGTTTATTGTCAGAACCTGTCACATAGATTTGCGAGAGCTGATCAGGGGTTAACCGCTCGCTCCGCTTCATCTGCGGAATGACTTTATAACTTCGGCCCTGAATGCTGAAGCGGTTGATGTAATCTCCGCCGAGCATGATGGATAAATCCTGTCCCGCCTGGGTCAGGTCCACTCCCTGCGCGCGCAGCTTGTCGCGGTCAAACACAACTTCAGCTTGCGGCTGGTCGAATTTCAAATCGGTATCGGCGAAGATGAAGAGTCCGCTAGCCATCGCTTTTTGTACCAGCTGATTTGCGAAGTCGCTGAGCTGCCTTGGCTCGGCGGCTGAGAGTATTACGAACTCGACCGGGAAATTTCCGCCGCCCGGTAACGCCGGTGGAGTTAAAGGAATTACCCGAATGCCAGCAATATTAGAAAGCGGTCCCACTGATTGCACTAGCAGCTGCTGGGCAGTCTTTTTACGCTGGCTCCACGGCTTGGTGACCATTCCGCCGAAGCCCCCGCTGGGAGACGTAATTTGGAAGACGCTCTCGCTCTCAGGGAATGCATGGTAGACGTCATAGACCTGCTTGGTAAATAAATTGGTTTGATCAATCGTGGAGTTCGCCGACGACTGAATCACACCAAACACGACTCCCTGATCCTCCGCGGGCGCAAGCTCTCGCTGCGAGAACATATAGAAGGGCACAATCAACAGGATGACAATCGCCCACAGAACAAGAACCACCGGCCGGTATTGCAGGGTGCCAGTCAGAAGGCGGGAGTAAGTCTTGCGCACGCTTTCAAAGCGCCGGTTGACCCAGCCCGCGAAACCGCGCTCGGTATCGCCTGCGCGTAGCAGCTTTGATCCCATCATCGGAGACAAGGTGAGCGCCACCACGCCCGACACGATTACTGCTCCGGCAAGGGTGAAGGCGAACTCGCGGAAGAGCGCTCCAGTCAAACCACCCTGAATACCCACCGGCGTGTACACCGCAGCCAGAGTGATAGTCATGGCGATAATGGGACCAACCAATTCGCGCGCCGCATCAATGGCTGCCCGGAACGGATTTTTGCCCATGTGAATATGCCGCTCGACGTTCTCTACCATCACGATTGCGTCGTCTACTACCAATCCGACAGAAAGCACGATCGCAAGAAGCGTCAGCAGATTGATAGTGAAGCCCGCAATCTGCATGAGGAAAACGGCGCCAATCAACGAAATCGGAATCGCCACAATCGGAATCAGTACTGAACGGAAGGACCCCAGGAACAGGAAGATGACAATGATTACAATAACCAGCGTCTCAGTGAGAGTACTGAGCACTTCGTTGATTGCGTCCTGAATATAAGCCGTCGAATCATACGGAATTCCAACCTTCATTCCCGGAGGCAATTGCGCCTGGATTTCCGGAATCGCCGCGCGCACCTGCTTAATCACCGACAATGAATTGGCTGTGGGAAGGACCCATATGCCCATGAAGGTGGCGGTCTCTCCATTGAAGCGCACGTCCTGGTCGTAGTTCTGAGCCCCCAGGACTACGTCAGCAATTTCGCCAAGGCGAACGACGACGCCCTTATCCTGCTTCACCACCATCTGCTTGAACTCTTCAGCGTTTCGCAGGTCAGTATTGGCTATTAGGTTTACCGAAACCATGGAACCCTTGGTCTGTCCCAGCGCCGAGAGGTGGTTATTCTTGGAGAGAGCCTCTCTTACCATGGAAGCCGAAATCCCCAGCGCTGCCATTTTGTCGGGCTTTAGCCAGACGCGCATTGCGAAGGTGCGGTCGCCTAAGATGTCCGCCCGCTGCACTCCGTTGACGGAGCTTAACTTTGGCTGAACGACGCGAGTCAGATAGTCGGTGATCTGGTTTTGATCGAGACTCGGGGAAGAAAAGCCGATGTACATCGCTGCAAATTGCGTGTCCGCCGTCTGCAATTCGATGACGGGAGCCTGCGATTCCGGAGGAAGGTCGTTCCGCACCTGCGCGAGCTTCGCTTGGATCTGCGTTAGCGCAGCATTAGTGTCGTAGTTCAGCTTAAGGTGGACGGTAATCGTGCTGAGGCTTTGGGCACTCGAGGATTCCATGTAGTCAATGCCATCCGCGCTGGCAATGACACGCTCCAGAGGGGTGGTGATGAAACCCCGAACCAAGTCAGCGTTGGCGCCGACATAGACTGTAGTGACCTGAACCACCGCAATATCGCTACGGGGATACTGTCGTACGCTTAAAGAGCGGATGGACTGCAGGCCGGCGATCAAAATCACCAGGCTGACCACCATCGCGAGCACCGGCCTTTTGACGAAAAGATCGGTAAATCTCATCTAGCTATCCTCCGGCTTGGGAGCAGGGCTATTTTCCGGTTGAACCTTGTTATTGACCACAACGCCAGCGCCATTGCGAAGCTTAAAGACACCTGAGCTCACAACTTCTTCTCCTGGATTGAGCCCCGATATCACGGCCACCTGGTCGCCTCGTGATCCGCCGAGTTTGACCAGTTGCTGGCGCACTCCTTTGTAGGTCTTGCCAGCTTTATCTTTCATGTCGGCGACCACATACACAGAGTCCCCATAAGGCGCATAGTTAATGGCGGACGCCGGAAGCGCGATCACTGGGACGTCTCCCCCCGTTCCCATTTCGACCTCGACAAACATACCGGGTCGCAGCTTGCCTCCCGGATTGGGAAGGGTAGCCTGCACTTGAATATTCCGCGTTCCCTCGTTGACGGTCGAATCAATGGCGGTCACTTGGCCTGAAGAACTAATATGTGCCACATCGTTGCTGGTCACTTTGAGCTTCCGTCCCATACGCACTTCGCTGGCGGTTTGCTGGGGAACTCCAAAGTTGACGTAAATCGGGCTCAGCGACTGGAGCGACACGATAGCCTCGCCCGCGGAAAGGTACTGTCCTAAATTGATCTGACGGATGCCGAGCATTCCTGAGAATGGCGCACGGATCGTTTTGCGTTCAATGGTGGCGCGTATCTCTCCAACATTCGCCTCGGTGGCCTTCTTCTGCGCAGTCACGTTATCCGATTCCTGACGAGCGGTAACGCCCTGTTTCACGAGTTCCTGGGTACGTTCGAAATTAAACTTGGCAAGCTCGCTTTGTGCCTCGGCCGCGGCCAACTGTGCGCGCTCCTGCCGGGTGTCAAGCTCCACTAGCACGTCGCCCTGTTTAACAGATTTTCCGGACTGGAAAGCGATCCGCGCAACGGTCCCCGGAAGATCGGCGCTCACCGTCACGCCCTGCACTGCGGCTGCGGTGCCAATAACCTTTACGGTGGAGGACCATTTGTCCTGCTTCGCAACTACAGTAGTAACTGCCGTTGGGGGCGGCTGAAAACCAGACCCCTGAGCAATAGCCGCCTGCACCTGCTTGAACTTCACAAAGCCGAGGCCGGCGACGACTAAAACCGCCACAACCAGCATCAAGATCATCCGTTTTGCCATGAGTTCCTCTTAAACAACCAAAGTTTGGTGCCAAACCAGGCAATTTCACGCGAGCGCCTGCTCGCTAATTATTGGGACGAATCACCATAACCATCGCCAGCGGCGGTTGCCGGGCCAGCGGCTCAAACAAAACTACATTCTACTTGTATGTCTAGATTTTCCGCGCGGCTCCACGGATTCAGACAATTTGCGTTACGCGAGCAAAAGGATTAGACGCGCGATCATGGCAAAAAGTGAGTTGATATGGGCAGGTTTCGGGGGCGATGGCCCCTACCCGCGAATTCAATTCGTGGAAATGAAGCCGCTTAGAAGCGGCCGAATCCCAGTTTTCATATTAGGCGTGGGCGGACTGCGCTCTGCGCTGCGGAAGCGCTCCCGCTAGTGCTTTTTTCGCCTTTAATACAGTTACACATTCTGCATCCAGGCGATGGGGAACATCCGTTTCCATCATTCGCATCACTACTTCCGTAGGCAAACTATCGCGATACGGGCGTTTTTCCGAAAGCGCCTGGAAAACATCGGCCACGGCCACGATCCGGGCGGGGAGGGTCATTTGCGAAGCAGACAGACCGTCCGGATATCCCTTGCCGTCAAGCCTTTCATGATGAGCGCCCGCAACGAAAGCCAGATGCTCGAAGCCCGAGATCTTTTCGAGAATCATGCGCGTATAGACGGGATGCATCTTCATTATTTTCCATTCCGCATCGGTGAGCTTGCCGGGCTTCTCTAAAATGGCGTTGGACACACTAAGCTTTCCAATGTCGTGTAGCAGAGCTGCGCGCCGCACCATGGTGATCATTGAAGGCGCCAGGGCCATCCCTTCTGCAATGTCTACAGCCGCATCGGTTACTCCCACCGAATGTTGAAATGTGTAAGAGGACTTGGCGTCAATGACCTGCGCGAAAGCTTCACACAGGCTGTCTATGCGCTCCGCTGACGCTGGAACTGCGACGCCAGGCTCCATTTGCAGAACAAATTCGCGCGCGTTCGAAGCCCGGAGCCGTTCCCATAAGGCTTGATCATACCCCAGCGACCGGGCCACGCGGACGATTTCGGGATCGAACCACCTTCCACTGCGGTCGGAGATGACTTTAACCGCTTCCGCCGGACCAGATCGAAACGCGAAGACCTCCATTGTCTGACTCACGTTCATGATCCGTGCCAGCTGCGGGATGTCCTTCCCCTTGCGGCCTTCTGAATACCCGCCTCCGTTCCAGTGTTCATCCAATGCGTGGATCGCTTGCGCGGCATTCTCGCTAAGGCCGATCTTGCGCGCGATCTCTGCGCCTCGCTCGCAGCGGGCGCCGATCAGTTCGGCATTGTTCCTCTTTTGCTCAAGACCAAGTTTTAACATCCTCATCGCACGGCGCCAGAAAGGAGCACCGGGCATTACATTCCGGTTCAGGTAGCGAAGCCCCGACAACGACGGTTTGGTCCAGTCCTCAAACTTCACTTCACTCTTGGACTGGAGATCATCCGATCCCATGATCTGATGCATCCTGGCAGCATTGCTGCTGCAGCCAGAGTCTTTTAGCAGCAAAGCGTAATAAAGGTCGCGGCGGTCGTAATCGGGGAGTTGAAGTTCTTCTGCGATGCGCATGCCGATGATGCAACTCCGAATGGAATGCCCCATGGGCTGCCCTTCAGTAAGATCTAAAGCAATCGAGAGTGCAGACACGACATCGGAGAGACGAATGGCTGCCTGATGATTGGCGGGTGACATAAATATTAATGAGTGCGCCGAACTGAGAGTTGCAGACCAAATTCTGGCGGGGGCGCCGAACTCGAACAAGTTACGTCAGTAATTCATGAGAAAAATCAGGGGAGTAGCTACGGTGGGCTGACTGCTGAATTATTTAAAGAATAGTCGGAAGGGCTGATTTGAACTTTACGAAAGCTAGCCGTGCTAAAGCAGCCCAAAGGACGATTATTTGGCCCCAATGGCTCTGGCAATCACATGATAGACGTCCGTCATATCGTGTGTACCAGAAACTTCTTCGCTATGCGGACCGAACGCCGCTACCCGAACCTGCACACCAGTATGTTCCATAGAATGTCCACTCGAGCAGCACGCCACGTTCGTGGAATACGCGATCGTCATCGGCGACTTATCAGCGGTGGTTAAAGTGCTAATCAATCCGGCAGGGTGATCGGCCTCATTTCCGGTAACGGCTGGCACGATCTGGCTGGTGTGCCCATGGTCTGCTGTTACAATGACCAGCGTATCTGGATGAGCGTGAGCGAAATCTAACGACAACCTGACCGCATTGTCGAATGCAATAGTCTCACCGATCTGCTCACAGGGATGAGCAACGTGGTCGGCTTTATCAATCTGGGCTCCTTCGACCTGAAGAAAAAAACCCGGCGCCGACCGACCAGCAGTCAACAGCTTTAGTGCGCTCGTGGTCATTTCCGGCAGCCCAGGCTCTTTCGAGGGACGTTGAGATTCCTGGCACCTTTGCGGTCCGCTTCCGGGGAACGCTATCGCAGGATCTCCCTTCCATTCCATACTCATATTCCCCGAATTGAACAAACCTAAGACTTTGGAACCGGAAGTTAGAGATTCTAGTTCTGAGGCGGTCTCGATGATTCGATAGCCTTCCGCTTCAGCCGCCTGGAGAACGGTTTTGCCGTCGTATTTTCCGCCTTCAATTTTTGGTTCAAAGCGGTGGCGGCCTCCGCCCATCAGAACATCCACCTGGTGATCAATGAGCTGTTCGGCTATGGAACCCAGTCCACCCTGAGATTTCCTTTCCGCGGAACAATTCTTCATGTCCGCAGGGCCCTGGCACGAACGAGAGCTGACGTGCGATGCGAGCACTGCCGGGGTGGCGTCGGTAATCTCGGCGGTAGTAATGTTGCCCGTGCGAAGCCCCAGCCGCTTGGCAACCTCGAGAATTGTACGCAGCGGTTTATTGGTTCCGGCCTCGGTAGAAATTCTTCCATTGCTCGTCTTAACGCCTGTTGCCCATGCAGTTCCACCAGCGGCTGAATCTGTCACATAATTAATTTTCGCTGGCTCAGTCTCAATCAGAGAGTAAGTGGTCGCCGTGCCCGTAAATGGAAGCGCATCCATTTCCAATCTGCCCGCGGCGCCATATTGATAGTTGCGGGCAATCGTAATCTCCGAATTTCCCATACCATCCCCAATGAGGAGGATGACGTTCTTTACCGGCAATGCTTTCTTAGATGGAGGAGCTTGTCCCAAAGCATGTAGTGCGAATAAAAGAGAAAGAAGAAAAGTTATTGTAATTTTCAATGAGAAACCCTCCCATGTCCGGTCACGAGGGGCATCATAACAGCCCCCGCTGTAGACAGGCCACGATCCTCCTTTAACATCCCTCTAATATTAAACGCATCTCGTTAGAACTCCGTAACGATTGTGTTTTCTCGATTTGGACAGCTTTCAATTTCCCAGGATCAATTTCTAGCAGACAGAGAATTGTCGGCGCAAACTGGTTGGGCTGCTCCGCTGCGTGAATCTCATGCGCGGAATAGGATGGATTGGAAATCAATAAGGAAAGATGGGTATCCAATCTTGAAATCGGCCTTGCTCCGCAATTCCTGGGCTGATTCCAAAACGTTGTTGACTATCTTGCTCAATAAGCTGTTCAATGGAAAACCTAATTCAACAAGCTTCACAATTTTCTGCAAAAAGATCCCGGGAGTCCCTATGCGCCAGTTGGTGCTGAGATACTCAGTACTTTTGTCTTCAACTTCGATACTTTTATTCACTTTGTTTCTGTTTTCCCCAAAGGTTTATCCCCAGTCCTCGTCCGCCACCGGGCGACTGGAAGGGACCGTCACCGATTCAACTGGCGCTGCCGTATCCGATGCGGCGATTACAGTTCGCAACGAGAACACCGGCGTTTCCGCTGGCTTGCGGTCGCGATCCGAAGGGGATTTCACCGTCTTGTATCTTGATCCCGGAGTTTATGAGGTTGAAGTTCAAAAAGCCGGATTCAATAAGCTTCTATTGAAGGACATCACCATCACGGTTGGTACGCGGGCGATAATTCACCCACAACTTAGTGTCGGCAGGGTAGAAACGTCTGTCTCGGTAAACGCCAGCACTCCACTTGTTGATACCGCCGAATCGTCTCTTGGCACAGTCGTGGACCAACAGAGTATCAACTCACTACCACTTAACGGCCGCAACTTCACCGACTTTGCGCTTCTCACTCCCGGGGCAACCACGGACGGCGATTTCGGCATGATCAGCTTTAATGGTGTGGCGGGAAATTTTAATAACTACACCGTGGACGGAGGAAATAACAACAACGCGTTCTTCGCACAGCAGATCGGACGCACCATTCCTTTTCAATTTAGCGAAGACGTGATCCGCGAATTCCAAGTCACCAGCACCGGATTCGAAGCAGAGTTCGGGCAGTCGGGAGGTGGCTTGGTGAACAGCGTCACTAAAAGCGGCACTAATGATGTTCACGGCGACGCCTACTACTACATTCTCGACTCCTCGACCAGTGCTAACGATAAGATCAACGAACAACAGGGGATTGCAAAACCCCACAACAGGAGGCAGCAGTTTGGCGGAACAGTTGGGGGACCTCTGGTCCGTGATCGCCTGTTCTATCTGGGCAATTATGAAGGCCAGATGCGGAACGAACCTTTAACGGTGAACGACGGTCCTGCCCTAAATGGACTTCCGCCGGATTTTTTCGCGAATAACCCCGGCGTAGCTGCCCAGGTTCAAAGCGCAGCTGGTTCCTTCCCGCGCAGTTTTAATCAGAACGTCGGCTTCGGGAAGATCAACGGCGTGATCAATGACAAGAACACTTTTAGTGTCACTTACAACTATCAACGCTTTCGGAGCCCACATGGATATTTCAATACCCCGACGTCCACAGGCGACGGTCTTTCACTAACCGACGGAGCCACTAGTCATTTCTTTCAGGCATCATTACAAACTGCCTTAAACCCTACCGCCGTTAACGAGTTCCGGTTTGACTTCGGCAGCGACTATCATTTCGACCTGCCCGCGTCTCCGCCTAACTCTCCCGCAGTCACGATACAAAATCCTGATACCGGCTTCGTCTTTGGCGGAAACCGCTTTCAACTTGCCAATACTGACCGTCGCTATGAATTTACTGACAACTTCACCAAAATTCTCGGGAAGCACACCTTGAAGGCTGGAGTGGACGTCAACATCAGCCACAACGCAGACTCCTTCACCTATGGGCCCAAGGGAGAGTACCGTTTCGCGGACCTTACTGATGTGCCGAGCGGCAACTTCGAGCTCTATCTACAGTCGTTTGGGCAATCAACCATCGTTCAAACCTCACCGACGTATTCACTTTTCGCCCAAGATCAGTTTCGTGCCACTCAGCGTTTGACCCTGAATTATGGCGTGCGTTACGACTTGCAGGTACTGCCTCAACCCAAGCAGTGCAATCACGATTTCGAGCCAACCTGTCACATCCCTTACAGCAAGAATAATGTTTCGCCCCGTCTCGGATTTGCTTACGCCCTGGATGACAAAGGAAATACCGTTGTCCGCGGATCATTCGGACTTTTCTATATCCAGGAAGATTTGCTCGACGTTTCCCAAGCCTTCGCCTCAAATGGCGTAACCCGCCCATTCCTGGTCGTAGCCGGACCAAAATTCGGCAACTCAAACCCTCTAGTGACTTATCCCAATAGCCTTACGGCGTTCCCTAGCGGAGCTGGAGGTACTCCTTCTATCGTCGTCTTTTCTCCCAATTTTCGGAGCCCTTACGTCGAGCAGGCTAACGCTGCCGTGGAGCATCAGTTCGGCAGTCAAACCGCGTTAAGTGCTGGATACGTTTACAGTCACGGCCTTCGTCTTCTCGGAAACTCGAACGGTGTTACTCGGCAAGCTAATGGCAATTTCGGTTTCGATTTGAACTTGGTACCTCCTGATCAGCAACCCATTTTCTCTCCTGGATCCTTTGCGACGGCAACCGTGACGCTCCCTGATGGAAAGACTTATACAACGCCGGACTTTAGTGCGATTGACGGCTTTGTCAATCCAAACTTCGGCACGATAAACGCCATAGACAATTCTGGGATGTCCGTCTACAACGGACTGCTGCTTTCGCTGCGACATCACTCGCGCCAATTCCTTTCTTCTGTCGCCTACACACTATCGCGCACCATTGACCAGGGCACAGGATATTTCAATCAGTTCGACCAGCGCTCGCAACGGGGGCCTTCGCAGTTGGATCAAACTCATCGCTTTGTGATGACTGGAGTGTGGCTTCCTCAGTTCCATCCACTCAAAGATTTTGAATTCAGCGGAATTCTTACTTTGGCCAGTGGCCGCCCCTACACCGCGGTTTTCGACACTCCTGAGGTGAACTTCTCAATTGTTCCCGGAGAAAGATTTAATTCGTTTCGAGGCCCGACGTTTAAGGATTTTGATTTCAGTATGTCCCGAAACATCCGGCTGCGAGAACGCTTCGCCATTACGTTTCGAGCCGAGGCCTTCAACGTGTTTAATCATCCAAACTTTCAGCAAAACGTAGTAGACAATGTCCAATACACGGCAAATCTTGTTGGTCCGAATCCGACAAACAGCACTGACCAGCTCTGGACTGGGTCGCCGAATCCAGACTTCGGAAAACCAGGTGCGATGGTTCCCAAATTCGGCTCACGTAGCTTCCAATTCTCAACACGGTTTACCTTCTGACCGATTGATGCTCGCAGGGGGCACAATGCGTGAGGCCGGACTAAGTCTTGCGAGCGAGCACCCGCAGCCTGATGTAGTCTGCATACCATCTTCCGGTGCTGTCACATAATATGGGCTGTAGAAGTTCTGTTACTTGCGAGATCAGCGTTTCACGATGCTCACTGGGAACCTGCTCGAGAAAAGATCGCCGGAAGGTCCTGAGCCAATTTCCCAAGCCGGTTGGTAAAAATGTTGGACGCTGCTCAGTTGCAATTTCCTGAATGTGAAACTTGTGTTTACGCAACAGAGCGGCATACTCCTCTGCACCGAAAAAGTAGTTGCCGCTGAGTTGTTCGGAGTCGAGTCCGTAGCGCGCGGAGCAGGCACGTAACGCGGCACGAATGGCGGCAATATTTCCATGTGCGCCCATCTCTGCGGCGAACCTTCCGTTTGATTTCAAGGCCCGATGAATACCTTCAAGGACCGTGTCTTGGTCGCGCATCCAGTGAAGAGCGGCATTCGAAACGACGGCGTCGAACTCATTGTCGAATTCGAGTGACTGAGCATCTCCTAGGTTTGCATCAACTCCCCTGGCTCTGGCCGCGGCAACCATCTCGGGCGAGCTGTCTATACCCACGACTATGGCTCCGGCGCGGCGTATGCGCTCGGAAAACACGCCATCACCGCATCCCAAATCAAGTATTCTTTCTCCAACTTTCGGATTAAGAAACGAAAAAAGTTCCTCGGTTAAATCAGATACGAAGCGACCGTGCGTGTTGTAGTCGGAAGCGCTCCAGGTCTGCTGGACCATGTTGGGTGAACTTTCTCCTTCGAGCAATTCAGTCTACCAATCAGACTTGTGGGGCGATGGCTTGGCAAAGGGGCACGTTTATTAGCTTGACTGCGGACCACATTGGCTCACCATCCACTGCGTGTAGCAGGGCTTTGGGTCAAGAGGACTCGACTGACAACCACTACCCACAACATGAGGATGATCGGCGAAACAAACCGCGAATAAGCGCCGTCCGGTGCCCAGAATCCGCCGCTCACCCACGTAGTGCCACCCAACACTCCGAGCACAACGGCTACGACTCCCACTGTGAGGAGCGCGTTCGAGATCAACCTTGCCCGCCAGAGGCCAAACACCGCAGACATGATCAGCATCGCGCGCGGAAATGAAATCAACACACCAAGTGCCCACCCGAAGTCGTTCAGTCCGGATATGAGGATGTTATTTCCAGAGCCGGAGATTGAGTACGCGAGCGCCGCGCCCACACTGATCTGCAAGAGGAGCATCGCTCCGAAGGCGCTGCTGGACGCGGTCGCCGCCGCGCCCCAACCGTCTTGTCCCGCATCCGCCAGGGTGACTCTGAGCGCCCCCGCGAACCACATAAGATTGAGGACGGCCAAGCCGTAAAACACCGACGCGATCAGTATCCGCATGCGATTGCCATCGTAGAAGGCTGCGAGTGCGTCGGCCGATGCGCCGACCTGCGGCTGATGGCCGTAGGCGATGTACGCGACTATGAAACAGAGGACTGACTGGATGCCGGCTGTTCGCCACAAGCGTTCCCAGAACGCAGGGGTTATGTAGACGCTGGCGGAGGAAGTCGTGCCTGTGGATGTGCTCATGAGGTCTCCTTTCGAGCTTAATCGCGGATGCGACGCAAGGAATTACAGCAGAACAATATACGCTGGTTTTCGTCCAATGAGTGCTGCACTGTCGACTGGTGGAATTGGAAGCGATATCCGTGCTGGCTAGGCCTCGATGAAGGCCGGATCACGGGCTATGCGGAAGTTATCTCTACTCACACCGCATCATTACTTCGGGTCAATGCCAGAAAGCGGTAGGCTAAATTTCCCGGCAGGGACGGGTGGGCTTGAGCATCTGATAATAGCTGCCGTAGGCCCTAACAGACGATTTTCGAACTCTGAATTGTCAATGCTGAAATCTTAAAACTGGCGTTTCTGCGAGTTATGCCTGATTTTAAAGATTGGGTAAACGGCCGGATTTGAACTGTCGGCCGCTCTCTGTGCAACCCTAGCTTCGGGCAGCGTCATTCAGGCGTTTAGGTTCGACTTCGTCGAACCTATCCCATTCTAGCAGACGATTTTTGAACCTTTATGGCAGCTTCTGGGATGCAGCCAACGGCCTGTTGTCGGCGAAACGGTGGTTTCACGCCGAGTCAATGAGTGCAATGGCAGTATTACGACGATCAGGCAAGTCCCTGACTACCGACGCAACAATTTCTTTTCGGTAACCGAGACGATGTTGCCACTCTTTTTCAACGGTGGCTTCGGTGGATACGGTTCAAAGCGCGTTAGCCAAGCGCGGAAATGGTTCACATTCTCCAGCGTCAATGCGTAATTCACTTCTGGGCAGGACCAATCTCCGATGACATTTGCAAGCACGTCGTCCTCATCAGCGTCCCAGCAAAACGCATCCGAGGCCATCAACGCGAATCCAATGGTGTGGAGAGCATCCGGTTCAAGGTCGCCTTGCAGGACAACATCGCATAGGCGAACCAACATCGCAGCGTTAACCGCGAACTTTTCGTCCATGTCCTCAATCGAGACCACAAACATTTTCTCAGTCTTCTGCGAAATTGCGCCCGCGACGTCTTGGGCTAATTCAGCCGACGTCGCCTTACTTTCAAAGAAGTCCCGCAGCACCCGCTCTCGCATTCCATCGAACCTCTCAATCAAAAGTGTAGGACAAAGCAGCCCGAAACGGCATGATTGTTGTAAGCAGGCGATTACACGACTTACCCGAGACATGAGTTAAAAGTGATGGATGGGTAACGCATGTAAGCCTCCGAAGTAGCCGCCTATTTTTGTTGGTCGCCCCTAGCAGAGGATTTTCGAACTGTTCTGCTGGGAATAGATAATTTTGAACTATTGCATTCAGGTGTTTAGGTTCGAAGTCGTCGAAACCATCCGACTCTAGCAGACGATCTTTGAACCTTTTCGGCAACTTGTGGGATGTATCCTGCACGGCCCATTATCGGCGAAGCGGCGGTTTCACGCCCAGTAAATGAGTGTAATGGCGATTTTTCGCCAACTACCCTGCGTTAGTCACGAGTTACTTGTTGCATCCGCGCTTCGTGTAGTGATGGAGCAGAGCACGCTGGATGTGGCCGACCTTTTGTTCGGCTCTTTTGCGCTTCGCGTTCTTTTCCGGGGATGTCTTTGAACTCGTACCAGTGTTCGAAAGCAGCTTTGAGTTGTGGCTGTAGTTCGTCGCGGTGTTCGCACGCAATCAAGCCAACCACCGAGGCAACGCTCGTTTTCCATCCAGAACGAAGCCATCTGTCCAATGATCGCTGTCAAGGGAATATGGACAAACCTCGAAACCTTGCGGGAAATCTGCAAAACCGGGCTTATCTTTCATCCGCTCAATGGCCGCCCTCGCCTCATCGTTGGACGAATAAACGCCAATCAGGAGTTCGATGTCGTCCTCTCCTTCGGGCATCTCTCTTGCGAACCACAGCAGGTGAACCACGTCGGTCATATAGACTTGCCTCATCCGCATTATGCCGGAACGCCGATGATTGGCGAAACCAGGCGGTTACACTCAAAACCCTTGGGCGTCATGATGGGTGAACGGCGATCTATCGACAATTGTTGATGCCGTTTGCAGAAGTACTCGTACTCCCCAAAATTTGCCCGCCAAACCCCTCGAAGTCTCGCACCGTGCGCTGCCCTTCGTTCAGGAGCAATCCATCAACCGACCTAATGTTGTAGCTTCGCTCCTTGCCGAAGTCGCTAAAAACGTTGTACTCCACTTCGACAGTGCGCCCATCCTTAGAAGAGAGCCGTTGGCGCAATTCTTCTGATTGCAAGGCATCATAGCAATAGCTGTCCCCGAGGCGGCGGTACAAGACGATAGGCAACGAATTTCCCGACCAATCCGGCCCCACGTCTCCCCATGGGGCATGACCATTTATCAAAACATTCATCTGATAAGAGCGGAGAGACGTTTTGTTAGTAAACAGGCGGTCAGTTGCGAAAGCAGAAGTTGCAAAAGTGAGGGAAAGAACAACGGGCAGTCGCCACTTACGGAGCCCACGCAAGGCTCCGAGCACGAGCGCCGAAGCCGCGATCAGCCCCGCGATCACCGATGCCGCCCAAATTCGAGAAGAGGCCCACATACCCGGAACGTACTGCATCAAAGCAACGAGGGAAATTAGAGGCCCAATGCTAAGCGCCGCTGCTAAGGATGGTCGCCAAACCCACACAATCCCGACGACGGGCAGGGCGCAATAGCAGAAGAAATACCACATGCTTGGGGCTGCCCCGAGCGCCGACATCACGATTAACAGGGAACCGCCGATGATAAACAGCGGACCACCGATTGCACGCAGGGCTAGTGGCGATACCTCTGGCGACATGGCGCTTTCATTCTAGCTGTTGTAATCAGCGATTACGCTCATTCAATTGGGCGGACCCGGGTCAATGAGTGAGATCGCGATTTTTCGCCAACTACTAATGTCGCAACTATTCATCGGCCATATTTTTTTCGGGACCGAGACCCGGTTTCCACGTTATCAACAGAACAAGTGCAGCCACTAAGACTGTATCGACCAGCCACAAAGGACCATGGAAGTAATACAAGGCCAGGCCCCAGGTTCCGACTGAGGTCGCGCTTGCGAGGCGCATGACATGTCCGGCCTTCCATCGAGTAAAGGGTGTCGATTCCGACCCATCTCGCCGGGGCTTTGAAATACGACTCAGCTTCCTCTGGAAGGTAAATCCCACGATTCCAGACCAAACTGCTCCCACAATTATCAGGAACTGCACGAGCTTGATTTCCCGGCCAGCAGGCTCAAGGCTTCCGAGCACACCAAGATGCAGGAGCATAATGTACAGCAGAATAAACAGTATGCAGCCGCCTTGGACGAGACGAAGCTGGAGATCAGGTTTTGCCATTTTTTGAGTGTAGCGAAACGGTCGGAGGCCCGCAGCGTAAATGTTGTAACCAGGCGATTACACAACTTACCTGAGATATAAGTTCGAAAGCGACGGAGTTGCGCTTGTAGGCCGCTGAAATAGCACTTCTGTTGGTCGGGGCGAGAGGATTTGAACCTCCGACCCCCTGGTCCCGAACCAGGTGCGCTACCAGGCTGCGCTACGCCCCGACGTGGCTTGATTCGGCTGCGCTGGTAGGAGTAAGCGCAAGGCGGACGCCAGATTTGCAGGCGTCAACACGCTGGATTATAACATCCTGTTTGCGTCGCAATCCTGTGTCGCCAGTCTGCCGTGCTACTTGTTGGCCCCTCCAATCTGTCCGCAATTTTCTGCGCGCTGATCTTTTAATTTGGACGAAATCGTCCGACACGCTATAAATCAAAACCAGACGGCACGCAAAAGGCGGAACCGACTTACAAAAGCTGAATCACAGAACCTGAACAGAAGAAAATGATTGCCTTTACCGCAAAATCTCTCTACACGCCGCTCGTCCGAGTAGATCAGCCCATAGTTTTGGTGGAGGACAGCCGAATTGTGGAAGTAAGTTCCCGGGGGGCGCGTGCGATTCCCAGCGGGGCCCGAGTTTTCGATTTCGCGGACGCCGTTCTTGCACCGGGGATGATTGACATCCACATCCACGGCGGCGCGGGGCACGATGTAATGGACGCCGACGCCGCCAGCCTTCCTGCGGTCGAGGGACTGATCACGAAGCATGGCGTTACCAGCTATTTTCCTACGACGGTCACCGCTCCAATTGATCAGACGCTGGCGGCTCTCGAGCGTTTGGCGGCCGCGATTGAGGCCCCGTCTAATGGCGCCAAGCGAGCGCGCCCACTCGGCATTCATCTTGAGGGACCATTCATCAGCCACGCACGCAAGGGAGTTCATCCGCCAGAGAACCTACTGGTCCCTTCGCTGAAAATGTTTGAGCGCTTCTGGCAGGCCGCGCGAGGACAAATCAAGATAATGACGATCGCTCCGGAATTAGCTGGAGCTACCGAGGTCATTGCGGCGGCCGCACGTCGCGGCGTTTGCGTCAGTGTGGGACATTCGGACGCAAATCTCTCGTCTGCGCGGGCAGCCGTTGACTACGGAGCGCGCCATGCCACGCATCTGTTCAATGCCATGCGTCCGCTGGAACATCGAGATCCCGGGTTACTTGGGCAGATACTTACCGACTCTCGTCAAAGCGCTGATTTCATCGCCGACGGAATTCACCTTGATCCGGCAATCGTGAAACTGATTTTGGAGGCTAAGGGACCGGAAAAAACTGTTCTCATAACCGACGCCACCGCCGCCACGGGCATGCCCGATGGTATCTATCGTTTGGGTTCGTTCGAAGTGGAAGTGAAAGAAGGAAGATGCACATCCAACGGACGTCTCGCCGGCAGCGTGTTGACGATGGACCTCGCGGTTCGCAACGTAATGCGTTTTACCGGGTGCGATTTGCAGCTGGCCCTAAGGCTCGCAACCCTAAATCCCGCTCAGGTCGCGGCATTGCCAGATCGCGGACGGCTGGAGACTGGGGCGGTGGCTGATATTGTAGTATTGACTGCCGACGGCGAGATTAGAAACACCATCATCGCCGGCGAAATTCTGTAGCATCCCATTTTGAGTTCAGCAGTGAATTGAGGAGGGCGATGGCCGACAAGGGCGGATTTCCCCACTACATGCTCAAGGAGATTTTTGACCAGCCGTCCAGCTTGCGCGCCGCTGTTGCCCCGCGAGTTTCACTGGAAGAAGGCATTGTCAAACTGGATGAAATTCGCATCAGCGCCGATGAACTGCGCGCGCTAAGACGCATTAACCTCGTCGCCTCCGGTACCAGTCGCCATGCCGGCATGGCCGGCCAGTACATGATTCAGGACCTAGTCAATATCCCCGTGGACGTAGATTATGCCAGCGAATTTGAATACCGCAATCCGCTGATAGGCCCGGGAGAGCTCACAATCGTAATCACGCAATCGGGTGAGACCGCGGACACGACTGCGGCGCAACGCGAGGCCAAAGCGAAAGGCTCACGCACGATCGCGATTTCCAACGTTGTAGATTCAACGATCGCGCGCGAAGCGGATGGACTACTTGCCACCAACGCAGGGCCGGAAATAAGTATCGCTTCAACCAAGGCTTTTACTGCGCAGATGGCAGTGCTCTATTTGTTTGCGCTATATCTCGGTCAGGTGCGAGGGAAATTCAGCAAAGAACAGCGCCGGCTTTATATCAAAGAGCTTCTTGAGCTGCCGGAAAAAGTCGAGACGGTTCTAAAATCCGCGGCCACTTGCGAACAACTGGCGGAGGTTTTCTACAAGGTAGAAGATTTTCTGTTTCTAGGCCGTGCCATTCATTATCCGATTGCAATGGACGGAGCTCTGAAGTTGAAAGAGGTTTCGTACATCCACGCTGAGGGTTATCCAACCGGGGAGACCAAGCACGGACCAAACGCTTTAATTGATTCGAAATTGCCGGTAGTAATTATTGCGACCTGTGACCGCAGCGATCCGGGATCAGTAATGCGCTACGAGAAGAATGTGGCCAACATTCGAGGTTTTAAACAACAAGGGGCGCGAGTGATTGCGCTTGCTTCTGAGGGTGACGCGGAGATGCCCAAACTGGCGGACTACACGATCTCGATCCCGCGTGCGACAGAGTTGTTGTTGCCGATGCTGGAAATTGTTCCACTGCAGCTTTTTGCTTATTACATGACGGTGCGCAAGGGGTTGGATGTAGACCGTCCGCGAAACCTGGTGAAGTCCGTAAGCGTTGAATAAACTAGTTCGGCTTGCGCGTCTTGCTGCCGTCAGTGAGGTAACGCAGTAGCGCCGCATCGCCGGCATGCTTCAGTTTCTCCACAAACATGGCTTCGTGATTTACCTTCGCGTCGTTGGAAGCCTTCTGTCTGATCGTATGTCGGATCTTCTCTCCAGTTTCAGACTCGTTGGTTAGGACCTGCATATAGAACCAGAGAAAATGACGCATCTGGTCAATGGCCGATTTGAGCACCTGCAAAGCCTCGAGCTCAGGTAGTTGGCTCAGAGCTTCCATCAATTCCGGATCGCCCGGCGCTTGCATGGCCGCGCAGTTTAATTCTCGTTGAATGGCGCGGAGGTCTTCGGTGACGCGCAGTATCCGGACATGCACTTCGTCCAGACATTCATTTGTGCTCATGGGCTCCCGGCTCTCTTGTTGACATCCCACGATCTCATCCAGCCATGAAAGCGAACAGATGTCCCACGTGCATGCGCTTTCGTAATTCGGCATTACTTTGGTACGACAATCATCGGGGTGATCTAAAGTTGCGGCGAGAGGGGGCCACCAACCGAAGTCGCAAAGCATGTTTTCGGGACACTCAATTTCTGTGGTACAAAGTCGCGATGCCAGTTCAAAGCAATGCCGGGTTAGCGCGAGTTATCGGCCGCTGGAGCCTCGCTGCTCTGATGGTGAACGCGGTGATTGGCAGCGGAGTGTTCGGGCTGCCTTCCGATTTAGCAAAACTACTTGGGAAGAACGCTTTCTGGGCGGTGCTGTTCGCAGCCGTAGCAGTAGGAATTGTGATGGCATGCCTGGCCGAAGTAGCATCGCAATTTACCCAGGCCGGTGGCCCCTATTTGTATGCTCGCGTGGCATTTGGCCGCTTCGTCGGAATTGAAATAGGGTGGATGCTTTGGCTCACTCGGCTCACTTCTCCCGCTGCGAACGCCAACTTATTTGTCATTTATTTAGGAGAATTTTGGCCCGCAGCCACGCATCCGATTCCGAGACTCTGCATCTTGACGGCACTCATTGCAGCCATTACATTCGCGAATTTTCGGGGCGCGAAGACGGGCACGCGAATGAGCAACATATTTACTGTCGCAAAACTTGTGCCACTTCTTCTTGTGGCTTTCGCCGGAATGTTTTATCTGGCTGTCCACCACCCAGTGCTGTCTGTTGGCGGTGAGGGCGCGGATGCGCATACATGGTTGAAAGCTATCCTACTGATGGTTTTCGCCTATGGAGGGTTTGAAACCGGACTCACTCCCATGGGCGAAGCTAAAGATCCGCGCCGCGATGCCGCTTTCGCATTGTTTATCGCCCTGATCACCTGCACGTTTCTGTACACGGCCATTCAATGGGTCGTGCTGGGAGTGCTGCCCGACCCCGCGCATAGTCAACGTCCGCTGGCGGACGTCGCTCGGATCATTTTCGGACCGTGGGGAGCCGCGTTGATCGCCGTCGGCGCCATGGTTTCGGTGTATGGCTATCTCAGTGCGAACGTATTGGCCACTCCTCGAATCACTTTTGCAATGGCTGAGCGCGGCGACTTCCCTGCCATATTTCGAGCCGTACATCCGAAATTTCGGACGCCCTATTTTTCCATTCTTGTCTTCGCGATTTTGGTCTGGGGGTTAGCGATTCTCGGAAGTTTTACCTGGAATGTAACCCTCTCCGCGGTGTCGAGGCTGTTCTATTACGGGTTAGGTTGCGCTGCCTTACCAGCATTGCGAAAAAAGCAGCCTGGCTTGGCTCTCTTCCGCTTGCCGGGTGGAGTGATCTTTTCCGTCGCCGGTGTAACTGTCTGCGCTGTACTGATCACCGGGGTAGATCGCAGCGGCTTCCGCATTCTTCTTGGAACCGCAATTGTCGCCGCAGTGAATTGGCTGCTGGTTCGCAAGCGCGCTCCTCTTGAAACTTTGGCGGAATCCTCTGGATAAAGGGAACGGCTAGGAATTCTGACTCTGTTTTTCCAATTCGAGCAGTGCTTTTTTCCGTTGAATGCCCCAACGATAGCCTGCGAGATGTCCGCTGCCTCGTACAACACGATGACAAGGGATCACTAGAGCCAGCCGGTTTGTGGCGCATGCACGCGCCACAGCGCGAGTTGCAGAAGGTTGTCCGATCGCATTAGCGACTTCGGTGTAGGAGCGAGTTTGTCCAATTGGGATCGTCTGTAGGTAGGTCCAAACCTTGCTTTGAAAAGCCGTTGCCCGGATATCCAGAGGAAGCTTGGAGCTCGACTGCGTGCCCATCTGAGAAACCAAGTCTCGAGCCCAGTCGCCAAGACCATCGTCATCACGGCGTCGAATGGCGAAGGGGAACTCGTGTTTGAAACCCTGCTCAAGCTCCTCATCGGAATCGCCGAACTGGATCGCGCAAATTCCTTTATCGGTAGCTGCAACCAGCATGCGTCCTAGTGGCGACTCAGCAATGGTATAGCGGATGGGAGCTGCGATTGCTCCGCGGCGATATTTGTCCGGAGTCATGCCTAGCTGGGTTGAGGTGCGCTCATATAAGCGGCTGCTGGAACCGTATCCCGAGTCGTACATGGCCCGTGTCACCGAGTGTCCCGCTTGCAGGTTACGCTTGAGTTGTTTCATGCGGCATGAGTCGGCGTAGGCGCGCGGAGTAACCCCTAGTGCAGCCTTGAAGGTTCGCTGGAAGTGAAAAGGGCTCAGCGAAAACTCAGCAGCGAGTCGAGCCAGGGGCAGGGGCTCGTCCAGATGAGTTTCAATAAAGCGGCAGGCGGATTTCACAAAATCCTGACGCGAATTTGAGGCGGAAGTTCGCGGGCCGCAGCGAAGGCAAGCGCGATATCCTGCTTTCTCCGCATCTTCGGGTTGGCGGAAGAAGCTTACGTTCTCCCGACGTGGACGCCTCGCTGGACACGACGGTCGGCAATAGACGCCGGTGGTCGAAACCGCAAAAACGAATATACCGTCTTGAGCGGCATCTCGTGCCAGCACTGCTTGCCAGGAAACGTCATCGCTGATCGCCGGAGCAGCATCCTGCATTCGAGATTCAATGGGATGAGCTAGCTTCATATTCTGTCCGTCAACCGAAGTGAACGCCGTTGTTGTTGTCATGATACGTCTGACACTAGACCTGCGTGGAATCAGTGGGCTATCCGAATCTTGCGGTCAAACTACTTTTCAGGGGTTTGTCACTCATTGGTCGAGGCTCGCTCGCGCGCCCTCGCTTTCGATTCACCCTCTGTTCGCCACCATGAACGACACATCGAAACGTAAAGGTCAGGGCTCACTGAGAATTGTTCGAATTCCGGAATCCAGTCAATCACGCCACCTCCAGCGAGCTCGATCAGACTCTGCATTGCAATGAAATCCATGTCGTCGCGATGGTCATCGAGCTCGCGAAGAAAAACAGGTGCACTTCTGAGGCTTCCGATTGCCCTGAGACTCATGAGGGCGTAAAAACGAATGTGCGGGTCAGTGGATTCAGCGAAGTGCTCAAGATATGAAGCAACGACGGGATTGCGGACGTCGCACAAAGCAAAAAAAACTCGGCCCCTCATTTGGAGCAACCGATCTCGAGGTAAGAATAAAGGACGCGACACCGGCGGGTTTCGGTCTAGATAATCGGCTATATCCCGAATAACCGAAAGGTCACCAACCGTAAGCAAGGACTCGAACACGTACATCTGTTCAATGGGATCCCCTCTGTCGAGAAGTAAATGAAGTTCCGTTGTAGATCGCAGCGTCCCAGATGTCCTAGCCAGCAAATGCTTTTAAGCACCATTTCCGGGTCGGAGTCCTCAAGTCCAGCCTTGAAATCGTTCTCAAGATTGAGAATCGGATCGCTGATCGCTTCAGCTGTGCTCGTTCGTGTAGAAATCGACAGTGCTCCCCTATTTTGATCGGCGAGTTCGTATAGTTGAGCTGTCTTATTCAAGAAGAGTAGGAGATATTCCCCCGGATCAGGTGTGAAAATGTGTCCACCTCCACCCCATCCGCCCGCGGGGCGATATTCGTCGGAGGCTACGAGAATCGGCCCATTGAGCGCGCCTTTGAAACAGCGATCAATCCTAACTGTCGTGATTCCGGTCATCCGCGGAAGTGAACCATTGATGTTCTTAACCACAGGCGCCGAGGTTACTTGCCCTTTACATACGAATGACGACCGGCTAACGAGTTCTGGGAAACGAACGGAAACCTCACTAACCGGGGGGAAAATACCCGCGCTTCCCAAAGTGGAATGAGCAACAAGGGTCAGAGCTACAACGGCCCATCTCATCGGCTTACCTTAGCGGTAGGAATGATAATTTTTAACTCAACTATTTCCGACTTGCGCCTCGATGAGGTATTTCTTCGCATGTCAGTTCGATCACAGGGTTTCTTGACGAGAGTTTTGGGTCAAGGGTGAACTCCACGTTGATTTGCCTCGCCTAGGGAGGTTTGCGGAATCGGTACCGCCGTAATGCAAAAACAGCTGCCTCATCCAGGCCGAAGCCAAGTGAACCCACTACTTTGATGTCATTAGCGCAACCGTCCGTCCCTACAGTTGCTCAGAGGCGCTCGACACACTTAATGTTCGCCTTCGCGGCTTTTGTCAAGTCTAACTGTTGCAACAATTACACTCTTGACGAATCCTAAAAGGCAATTTATCGCTGATCACCTGCTGCGAGTCGCGATAGTAGTGGTCATGATAATTTACCGCTGAGCCATCAATGCCGACAGAAATCAAGGCAGCTGCCACCGAAGGTCCAATTCATCTCAATGCCGCGCACCCAGACTCGGAATGGCAGGAGGCTGCGCCGATTGCGTTCTCCGCTGATTGGCAAGGCAAGAACCCCGACCCTGAACTTGAAACTCAAGTCCGTGTCCTGTGGTCGCCAGAAACTCTATATCTACTTTTCGTGTGCCGCTATCGGGAATTGTATGTGTTCGAAGACTCGGACGCGAACGGCCGCCGCGATCATCTCTGGGACCGTGATGTGGTAGAAGCCTTCATCCAGCCCGACCCTGCGCGCGAGTTTTACTACCGCGAATTCGAGGTCAGTCCGAATGGGATGTGGGTTGACCTTGATATTGTTCCGGGCGGTTTGTCGGACTTGAAGAGCGGACTAAAACGCTCCGTGTTTATGGATGAGAAATCCCGAACATGGACGGCGGAGCTGGGTATCCCAATGAAGTCACTGACGCCCGATTTCGATCCTAAATCAGTCTGGAGGGTGAATTTCTACCGCGTGGAAGGCGCAAAAGAGCCTAGGACTTATCTGGCGTGGCAGCCTACGAATTCGCCGGAGCCGAATTTCCATGTCCCGAGTGCATTCGGCTATTTGCGTTTCTTGCCAGTGAAAAAACGGCTACCTAAATAGTGTTCCGAGTTAACGATCAGTCCGGCAGCGGTCCGATCGAACCAAAAACGTTCGTAATTCCGGAGCGCTTGCGCAACTCACCCAGAAGTGACTGGGCAGCGTTCAGATAAGTCTTGCTGGGGTCAGAGGGATCTGACCAGACCGCGTCATAAATTACTTCCGCGGCCTCTTTGAGGTCCATGTGCAACACCGCTTCGAGTACGTCCACGCGTTCCTGCAGATTCTCGTAGCAACTCTGGCATACGGAGGCCGTCTCAACCGATCCGAAGTGGTTTTCGTGGCGCGTGCAGGTCGCAGTGGCTGCCGCATTCGTCTGCAATGGTGAACTCAAAAGCTGGGACTGGAACTCACGGAGAAAACGGTCACGTTCCTGCTCGACGACTTCAGGATCAGGAGCCGGCTCAACAATCGCCGCGGCAGAAACAGCCCGCTCCACGACCGGAGACAAGCGCACCGAATCTTTGCACACCGGGCAAGTGGATAAATCCGACGCGTAATATGTCTTGCACTTCGCGCATGGCATTCCGTACCCAGCGCGCTTCGGAGCCAAACTTGGAGGCATGGAAACTGTTGACGGCTTGGCTTCGGGAAGTCGAATCTCGGTACGCGAGATTTCAGTTCGCGTCGAAGAAATGGCCTGCTGTGGTTGCCTCTGCTCGTCTACCGACGGGGCTTGTATCGTGTAATTCATGTTCGTGCTCCCTGATTTCTGGTTTGATTCTAGGCCCGTAAATTTATTTCTCATCCGCACGATAGTTCATGTTGACGTGTGTCCAGTTGGAACTTTCCCACGTTGAACTGCGCACTTCTTGATCCTGACTACTTACGTACACCGCACAAAAGTTGTCTCGCCATTTGCGCGTTTCTCGAAAATCACTGCGCATGACTTTGTGCCATTGACTTCATGAGCTCTTCTTTTCGCGCGCGGAATAACTGTTGCTCCGGCTTCATGCTGGAGGCGATTTCCAACTCGGACAGTGCTTCATCGTCACGGTCCATACTCATCAGACACGCCGCTAAGAAATAATGGTCGTCGGCGGAGGGTTCAAGCCGCACCGCCTCGCGCAATTCCTTTAAAGCAGCATCAAAATTCTGCACCTCGAATAGAGCGGTGCCCAAGCAGTGATGCACGAGAGCTGAGTCGGGATCGAGCTCCGCGGCAATTCGCAACTCTCTCAACCCCTCTTTAGCTTGTTCGGTCTCCATGAATACCTGGCCCAATATTCGGTGCACCGCCGATGCCGTTGGATTTTGCAGCAAGGCTAGCTTCAGCTCTGGGATGGCAGTCTGGAGTTCGCCTTTCGAGAGAAGTGCTTTTGCAAGTTCCTGCCGTCCACTTCTGAATTCGGGAGCGATGCGGAAAAGCTCGCGGAATTCCGCGATGGCCGCGTCGTAGTCATGCTTGTCGTTGTAGGCGTTGCCGAGACTGTTTCGAATGCTTGCTTCGCGCGGTGCCAGGCGCTTTGCCTCGCGAAATTCGCCGATGGCATCGTCCAGCTTGCCGATCTCCTGCAATGTTTGCGCCAATCCGTTGTGCGCTTCCCACATTGAAGGGTTCAAACGAAGGGCGCTTCGATACGCGACTATTGCTGCCTGCGAGTCGTCCTGCTCTTGGAGTGTTTGTCCGATGTGGTAGTACACGACGGCATTCCCGGGATGGCGCGCAAGCGATTCGTGAAAGGCATGGAGCGCCGCTTCATCCTCGCTATTGAGGTGAAGGCCCTGACCGAGCAAATCGTATGCTTCTGCATTTTTCGGCTCAATACTCAAGGCGGTGCGGGCTTCCGCGATGGCATTATCGCCGTCGTCGGAGTGAACGAATGCCGCGGCGAGCCGCTTATGAACGTCGGGAAATCCGGGATCGCGTTGCTTCGACTCTGTGTACTCGTCGAAAGCCCCGTCCCAGTCGCCCTGCATTTGGAGGACGTAGCCGATCACGAAATGCAGAGCTGCGGATTGCTCCGCTGTCAGCTGGTTACTCCCTGAGAAGCGATCCATATACTTTCGCAGGCTAGCTTCGGCTGCAGCAAAATCACTGTGGTGGATGAGGCTGGCAGCATTTACCAGTTCGTCCGGACAGGACGACCCATCATCACCGGCGGCCTGAATCGTTCGCAGAAAATGAAAGAATTCAACTTCCAGGCCAGTGCGTGGGTGACTCGCCGAGTCCTGGCCCGGGTTTGGGAGAGCAATGCCGCGATGTTCGATGACGCGATGCAGAGAGTCGTCTGAGACCCCGCTGCTCCACCACACCAGCAACTGACTGCAGGTGACGGCAGGGTGTTGGTGAAGTTGTGCGAAAGCGGGTAGAGCGAATAAAACAAGCGAAACGAGGGCCAGACCGCTGCGTCGCACGGATACTCCTTTGCGGCCCAAACTGAATTTGGGACGCCAGTTATCAGAAGTTAGCCCTGGGACGTAACCTGCGGAAGATAACGGAGGTAATTGCGCCAAAGTGCAGGCCCTTTTACAGGGCCAAACCCGCCGCAGACCGGGCTAAGGTCAGCCGTCTATTGGGCGGTTTGAACGGCCTGTCTCAAACCGATGATTAGTTGACTGAAGTTAGTGATTTCAGTAAGGTTAGATCAGGAATTCGGGTCCCACGTGGAGGCTTTTTATGTTTGAGGGCTTGTTTCAGCCAATGCACCTGCTGGTGATTTTCGCCATTGCCTTGCTTATATTTGGCCCTAAAAAGCTGCCAGAACTTGGCAAAGGAATCGGTGAAGGAATCAAGGCACTAAAAGAAGGAATGAAGCACGACTCAGCTGCGGCGGAGCAGCCAAAGCCCGTTCCTCCGACGACGACGACGAGCAATCCGGAAACGAAAAGCTAGACGTTCCTCGTCCGCATTTTGTCCGTGAGTGAACACCCGGCCCTCAACTTACTTTTTTCCAGCTTCTAAGTGCAATTCCGAAACTAACACCGCGAAAAGCTATCTTTTGACTGTCCCGACTTCAGCCGCTTCGCGAACCACATCCAATGTTCCAGCCGTCAATTCAGTTTCCGGGAGTACTGTGCTCACACTTCTTCGCTCGTTGCTGAATTTCTTTATAGTTCTATCTCTCTTAACATTGCCCTTGGCTGCATTTGCTGACCAGGTAGTACTGACCAACGGAGACCGATTAAGCGGAACCATCACCAAATCAGACTCCAAAATTTTGATCATCAAGTCTGAGTTCGCGGGCGAGGTATCCATTAAGTGGTCCGCAGTGAAAGAAGTCCACTCGACGGGGCCGCTGCACGTTGATCTCAAGAGCGGGCAAAAACTTGTTGGTCCGGTAACTACCGCCGATGACAATCTCGCGGTCACCACGGCGTCCGGGACGATAACTGCGCCGAAAGATGACGTTGTGGACCTGCGAAACGACCAGGAGCAAATTGCCTTTGAGAAAACGCAGCATCCACGCCTAACAGAAGGATGGGCTGGGGGAGCCAATGTAGGATTCGCGCTCACTCATGGCAATAGCCAGACAAAAAACCTGGCGCTGGCATTCACCGCCGAGCGCAAAGCGCTCAAGGACGATCTCAGCTTATACGCCAACAGCGTATATGCATCGAGCGACTCTGGAACGGTCTCCGCCACCACTGCGAATTCGATCCAGAGCGGAGCTAAATATGAGCGCGACCTTCGGAAGCGTGTATTCGCATTTGTGAGCGGTGACTTTCAAACTGATGCTCTCCAAGGATTAAATTTGCGAAGCGTCTTCGGCGGCGGTCTCGGCTTCCACGCAATTAAGAACGAAGAGACGACTCTCGATCTGCTCGGAGGACTCAACTACACTCGAGAAAATTACACTACGCTAACTCACAACTTCGCGGCCCTCACCCTGGGAGAAGAGCTCACCCATAAACTCGGCGCGAGCACCCTGCTGGCGCAAAAGCTTTACCTGTTTCCGAACCTCAACCAAGCCGGAGAATATCGCACGACTTTCACCTTCGGCACCGTTACCAAAATCAGCAAGTGGCTGGGATGGCAAAATGCCTTCGGCGATATTTACGTCACCAACCCTCCGGCAGGGAAAAAGAAAAATGACATCACTTTCACAACTGGATTGAACGTGGCATTCACACACTGAAGAGGTAAAGAAGCGTCGCCGAGACTAAACCTTCAAGAGGTCCCTCGGCTGCGCTCGGGATGACAATAATGTCGTGGCAAGATTGAACTTCTACTAATTCAATAAAATACTTTCATCCCGGGCGCAGTCGGGGGATCTGTTTTTTGTTTGCCGCATTGATCGTACTCAAAATCTAGGCTTACTTTCGCAGCACCTGTTCCATCGCGCATTGCTCCGGCTTCTTTTCCGGACGCCATCGTAAAAATTTCGTCCCGTGGCGGAAACGCCCGCCCGAGAAGTGGTCATACTGTACTTCACAGACCAGCGTCGGCTTGAGCGGCTGCCATTCCGAGGAACGCTCGGTACTCCAGCGACTGGGCCCGCCGGGTGCGCGTCCGGTGAAGCCGGGAGCTCCAATTAAAGGCTCAACGACGCTTTTCAACTCTTGTTTCTGGTCTTTGTTAAAACTAGAGGTGAAACCCACGTGGTCTAGAATTCCCTTCTCACTATAGAGTCCAAGTAGCAGGGAGCCAATTCCTGCTCCTTTTTCGGAGTAGCGAAAGCCGCCAACAACGCAGTCCGCCGTGCGAAGGCGTTTGATCTTGACCATCGCTGTCCGCTCTCCGGAGGAATAACTGGCGTCGAGCCGCTTGGCGATGATGCCGTCCAGTCCCATGGACGTGAGTTCCATCATCCATTTGTCCGCCTGAGCGCGCTTCTCTGAAGCCGGCGAAAGTCGCAAGACGGCTTTCTCCGGCAGATTGCTTAAAAACTGTTCCAGCCGTTTCCGGCGCTCCGCCAAGGGGAGATCAGTCAGCAATTTCCCTTTCGCATCAACCAGGAGATCGAAACACATCAGTGTCGCAGGCGTCTCGGCAGACAGTTTACGAATCCGCGACGCCGCGGGATGAATTCGCATTAGAAGATCGTCGAAAGACAAATGTGCGCCAGAGTAAATGACAACTTCTGCGTCGAGGACGAATTGGCTGTCGTCCAGGGCTCCTACAGCCTTCACAAGCTCGGGGAAATATCGTCCCAAAGGCTGTCCAGCTTTGGATTGCAACAGCACCTGATCCCCTTTGCGAAATACCAGACAGCGAAAGCCATCCCACTTGGGCTCATATAGCCAACCTTCACCGTCCGGAATGTCGGCGACTGACTTCGCCTCGGCGGGGGCAAAAGGAGGATGGATGGGAAGGTTGATATCAGGGAATCCCTGCTCTAAGTTTTCTGCAGGCACGGCAGCAACCGTAACTCGAGAGATCTCGGTAGGCGACTTCTTCGCGGTTTTCTTCTTTGCCATCAACTACTTCGATGCCATTCCAACGAAACGCGGTCACCCCCCATCCGTTTGCCTGGGGCATCCGTACATACAACGAAGGATAAAGTTCAAACCGAGAGGATTTACATAAATGAATAAGAAAATTGCTGTTCTGTTGCTTAGCGTCGTTGCACTGGCCGGCACTTCCGCCATCGCAGCCGACAAGAAAGACCCCATGGTTGGCGGACAGAAGATGTATCCGACCAAAGACATCATTGACAACGCAGTAAATTCCAGCGACCACACCACTCTGGTGGCAGCGGTCAAAGCGGCAGGACTGGTAGACACCTTAAAGGGACCGGGGCCATTCACGGTTTTCGCCCCGACCAATGAGGCGTTCGCGAAACTGCCAGCTGGCACGGTTGACACGTTGCTCAAGCCGGAAAACAAAGAGATGCTGACGAAGATTCTTACCTACCACGTAGTTGCGGGAAATCTCAGCGCTGCCGACTTGAAAAAGCAAATTAAAGAAGGAAACGGCCAGGCTTCGTTAAAGACCGTAAGCGGCGGAACCCTAATCGCGACCATGGACGGCAAGAAGCTCATGTTGAAAGACGAAAAGGGCGGCGTTTCAACGGTAACGATTGCTAACGTATTCCAGTCCAACGGAGTAATTCACGTGGTAGATACCGTTCTGCAACCCAACTAGTTAGGTCAGCTCCCCGCTGCCTCAGGACGCTCCAGAATCTTGGAGCGTCTTTTTTATTTTGCAGTACCTGATGAACTCGTGCGGCGCAAAATCTCAACTTCGCCAATAAATTTCCGACAACCGATAGCACAGCAATCACATCATTAACGTTACCGGCGAAGACCGGCATTTCAAAAAGGCCCCCCATGAATCCAAAACTCTTGCTTGCCGGATTATTTTTGCTCACGGCTTTACTCCTTCTGCCGAGCACGACACTTCCGGCGCAATCTGCCGAGAACTCAAAGATGCTGACTGGTTCCGCTGCCTTTACCGGCTATGCGGGCGAGACTCCGGGGGTATTTCGCAAAATTACGGTTGACGATTTGCCTGAGCCATTTGCCTCCAAATCCGTGGACAATGGTCCCGACGTAAGCACCCGTCCTGCGAACGCGTGGCCGAAAACCCTCCCCGGATTCAAAGTGGAGCAGTACGCAAGTGGGCTGAACAATCCCCGCGAAATCAGGACTGCACCGAATGGAGATTTATTTGTCGCGGAGAGTCATCTGGGACAGATCAAGGTATTTCGCGGGATTACCGCAGACGGAAAGCCTGAAACGGTTGAGGTCTTTGCCAGTGGTCTCGATCAGCCATTCGGAATTGCTTTTTATCCTGTTGATAATCCGCAGTGGGTGTACGTCGCAAATACGGGATCGGTTGTGCGCTTTCCGTATCAAAAAGGTGATTTGAAAGCTCGTGGGGGCGCGCAGAAGATAGTCGAAGTCCCGAGTGGCGGCCGTCTGCGTGGAGGCGGACATTGGACGCGCGATCTTGCGTTCACACCAGATGGCAAGAAAATGTTCGTCTCAGTCGGATCGAAGTCGAATGCCGATGACGCCGACGATCATCCGGCCGAGTTTCATCGCGCCGATATTCTCGAATTTAATCCGGACGGATCGGGCGTTCGTATTTATGCGTCCGGCATTCGTAATCCTGTCGGCATCGCGATTGATCCAAAAACCGGCCAGCTTTGGACTTCGGTCAATGAGCGCGATGCGCTTGGAGACAATCTCGTCCCCGACTACATCACTCATGTGGAGGAGGGCGGCTTCTACGGATGGCCCTGGTACTACGTCGGCAAACATCAGGACCCCAGACTGAAAGATAAGCATCCTGACCTGCGGCAGAGAATGCTAACGCCGGATGTTTTATTGCAGCCCCATACAGCCTCTCTTCAGCTTACGTTTTATAGCGGCAACCAGTTCCCCAAGGAATATCAAGGGGACATTTTCGCGGCCGAACACGGATCGTGGAATCGTTCGACTCCGTCGGGTTACGAGGTCGTGCGAGTGCCGCTGCATCAGCAAGGTAAATCCACCGGTGAGTTCGAGGACTTCCTTACCGGTTTTGTCACTGCCGACGGAAAGGTCTGGGGACGTCCAGTGGGGGTAGCCATAGCGAACGATGGCTCTTTGATGGTGACAGACGACGGCTCAAAATCCATCTGGCGTGTAAGCTATCAGGGCAAGTAACTCAGCAGCTTCCCCAGCAAAAAGGACGGAATGCCCGATCTCAGACTAGGCTGCAACCCTGCAAGTACTTCCGAAGAAACTACGCCGTCGGACGCGCTGGTTCTGTTCGGAGCCATGGGTGATCTTGCATACAAGAAAATTTTCCCGGCTCTCTATCAGATGGTGCGGCGCGGTCATCTTTCCATTCCGGTAATCGGGGTGGCGCGAGCCGGACGCACGGATGACCATTTAAGAGAACGGGCTCGCGACAGCATCCACAAGTCAATCAAGAATATTGACGACGGCGTTCTGAGTAAACTTCTTTCCCTCCTGAAATACGTGGGAGGCGACTACAAAAAGCTAGAAACGTTCGAACATTTGAAAAAAGCCCTCGGCTCATCCAAGCGCCCGGCGCATTATTTGGCAATCCCGCCAGACCTTTTTACCAGCGTTGTCGAATCTCTCGCTCACTCCATGTGCTTGAAAAATGCGCGAGTCATAATCGAAAAGCCTTTCGGACATGATCTTCCCTCAGCGCAAGCCTTAAACAACGCCCTGCATAAGGTTTTGCCGGAGTCGCGCATCTTTCGTATAGACCATTACCTTGGCAAGGAAGCTGTGCTAAATCTTCTCTTCTTTCGTTTCGCGAACAGCTTTCTGGAACCCATCTGGAATCGTAATTACATCGAAAGCGTACAGATCACAATGGCGGAAAACTTCGGCATTGAAGGTCGGGGCGCTTTTTATGACGCAACTGGAGCGATTCGAGATGTCGTGCAGAATCACATGCTACAGGTGGTGGCTTTTCTGGCGATGGAGGCACCTACCGGCTTGTATTGTGATTCAATGAGAGACGAACAGGCCAAAGTGTTTCGCACCATTCCGCCACTTGATCGCCGTCATTTAGTTCGTGGCCAGTTTGCGGGATATAAGAAAGAAGAGGGCGTCGCACCGAACTCCACAGTCGAAACTTTTGCTGCATTGCGCCTTGAGGTGCATTCGTGGCGGTGGTCCGGCGTCCCTTTTCTTATTCGCGCGGGAAAGTGCCTTCCAGTCACCGCTACCGAAGTTCTCGTGAAGCTGCGCAAACCTCCGCTCGATACGCTTACTTCTGGAGAAAATAACGCCTTCCGATTTCGGTTAGGGCCCGAAATTTCGATTTCGCTGGGTGCGCAAGTAAAGCGTCCGGGCGACGATCTCATTTCTACTGAATCTACTCTCTCTGCCGTGGAGAACCCCAGCTCCGATGAAGTGGACGCCTATGAGCGCCTTCTCGGCGACGCGATGAAAGGCGATGGCATGCTATTTGTCCGCGAAGATGCGGTTGAAGCTGCGTGGGCGATTGTGGAACCTATTCTAGGCAATGAGAGTCCGGCGCTTCCATATGAGCCGCGAAGCTGGGGGCCAGAAGAAGCCAACCTCCTGGCGAAAGATGTTGGAGGCTGGCACAATCCGGAGGAATACAAACCCCAACAAATAAAGCCCTAGGAGCGAATGCGCGGATCCTTTTATCTGAGTCCGTGAAGCATTTCTTTAACAGTTGAGTCTTTCCAAAAGCGCCTGAAGTTTTCCACACTCATGAGCGTACGGCTGTGCATGCGGTCCACGTATAGAGTTCCCTGAAGATGATCAAATTCGTGCTGCAGAACTCGCGCGTACCAGCCTGAGGCTTCGACGTGTTTGGGCCTGGCGGTTTCATCCAGATACTCCACTCTCACGGAACGAGCACGCGGGACGACCGCAGAGAATCCCGCGAAGCTGAGACAGCCCTCTACGAATTCGAGCGATGGCTCCTCCGAAGCAACAATTTGCGGATTAAATAAGACATGAAATGCCACAGGAACACGCTCGCGCTCAAGCAATTGCGCGGCAGTAACTTCCTGTTGGTACTCCGCCCGATCTTCGATCACAGCAATCTGCAGTGGCAACCCAACTTGCGGAGCAGCCAAACCAACCCCGGGAGCGTCGCGCATGGTGTCTCGCATGTCGCCGATGAGGCGTTTCATGTCCTCGCTTAGGATTTCTTCGCGAGAGAGCGGTCGCGCCTTTTGCCGTAACACCGCATCCCCGACCTGAACAATCTTCAATCGCAAGTTCTTTCTCCTCGTTACATCGGCGCGACTAGCGCTTAGGACTGAGACAGCATCAAAAAGTGCGACCGCAAGACAACCGAGTGGGATATCTTAACGCATGAGAATATGCGTCACTCAAAGGGAAAAGTGAGGGTTAATCGTGTTTAGAAAAGTTGGAATTTCGCTTCTGTTGACATTATCCGTTGGCTTGATCGGCGAGGGAAAGCAGGCCCATGCACAAAACGCCGACACCATCCAAATAGATGCAAGCGCTCCTGCCCATCCCTTTCCGCACTTCTGGGAACACATGTTTGGCTCTGGACGAGCGGTTTTAAGTCTGCGCGAAAGCTACCGCAGCGATCTGCGCGACGTGAAAAAGATCACAGACGTTCAGTACATCCGCTTCCACGGAATTTTAATGGACGAGCTGCAGGTTTACGACGAGGACGAGAAAGGAAACGTCGTCTACAACTTCTCTTATATAGATCAGATTTACGACGGCTTGCTTCAAAATGGTGTCCGTCCATTTGTCGAGCTCAGTTTCATGCCTAAGAAGCTGGCGTCCAAAAATAACCTGCATGCTTTCTGGTATAAGCAAAACGTCTCTCCGCCAAAAGACTGGGACCGGTGGGACGATCTGATCTTCCAATTTACGAAACATCTGGTTGATCGCTACGGAGTTAAGGAAGTTTCCAGTTGGTACTTTGAGGTCTGGAACGAGCCGAACATTGATTTCTGGGCGGGAGACCCAAAACAGGCGAGCTACTGGGAACTCTATGACCACACTGTAAAGGCAGTGAAACGCGCGAACGAATCGCTGCGCGTCGGCGGACCATCCACAGCTCAGGCTTCCTGGGTTGACGCGTTGATCAAGCATTGTAAAGAAAATAATGTCCCTCTGGATTTCGTCTCTACTCACGTCTATGGCAACGACAGTTCGCCCGATGTCTTCGGCACCCACGAAGTCATAGCGCGCGACAAGTTCGTCTGCCGCGCCGTGAAGAAGGTCCATGACCAGATTCAAGCTTCCGATCGTCCTACCATCCCTCTGATATGGAGCGAGTTCAACGCCAGCTTCTTCAACGAACCGGCCGTCACGGACTCGACTTATATGGGTCCATGGATGGCCGATACAATCCGACAATGCGACGGCTTGGTGAACGAGATGTCGTATTGGACTTTCTCGGATGTCTTCGAAGAGCAGGGCGTGGTGAAGCGTCCATTTTACGGTGGCTTCGGACTGATAGCTGCTGGAGATATTCCAAAGCCCGCGTTCAACACCTTCAAAGTGCTTCATTTCTTAGGTGATACGCGAATCGAACTCAATTCCGATTCTGCCCTCGTGACTCAAAGGAAAAACGGTACGCTGGTGATTGCTCTTTGGAACTTGGTTGCGCCGGAAGCGAGTGGACCGGCTAAGACGTTGACGCTTGAGGTTAAGAACGCCAAAGTGACGACCGCTTCCATTTGGCACGTAGACCGTCAGCATGGAGATGTTCGGGTCGCCTACGAAGCTATGGGGTCTCCGCAATATCCGACCACGGATCAACTCGCGAAATTGCGGAAGGCGGCTGAGCTTCCAGGCCCAGAGAAAGCGAAGTTGAACGGCGGAAAGCTTTCGGTGGAAATTCCCGCGCAGGGCTTGGTGGTGATCGAATTAAAGTGAGCGAGGCTTTCGCATTGATGAATGCTTGGCAGGAATATGTCGGCTTACATTAGGAAATATCCCTAAGCAGTTGATTCGTCTACAATTATCGTGGTTTCAATACGGTAAAACCGCGCCGATCAACTAAGAACGGGACTTGGAAGTCCCTCTGAATCAAACCCTTAGGTTAATTTACCGCATCTCTGAGTGCGCGAGCCAACTTGGTCTATCCTTTACCTAGCAAGTACTCAATTTTCAGGGGAAGCCCGAGCTCCACAGCATTTGGAATTCCCGCACTTCTCACATGACGACACACAAGAATTTTTGGAGTAGTTGGCGCGAGCGTTTAGTGGCGCTTCGCAATGTGCCTCCTGTGCTGAAGATTGTCTGGGACTCTGGCCGTGCCGTCGTTACGTTCGGCTTAATTTTTCGCCTGTTAGCTGCTGTCTTGCCGTTAGCCGCTCTGACGGTAGCAAAGTTCATCATTGATGGAATTGACCTTGCCCTCCGAACTCAGCTGCCAATTTCTCGTCACGTTTGGTGGCTGGTAGGGGCAGAGTTCGGCATAGCGATTCTCGGGAACTTCTTAGGACGCGGAACCGATTATCTCGACTCATTACTGGCGGACAAGTACACCCGCTACGTCAGCATTCAGGTAATGAAGCACTCGGCGGAGCTGGACCTGATCGCCTACGAAGATCCAGTTTTCTACGACAGGTTGGATCGCGCGCGTGTGCAGGCTACCGACCGCCTCGCAATGATTCAAGCAATCGGAAGATTGGTTCAGCAGCTCATCACTACAATATCGCTCTCCGTCGCAATCGTAATTTTCTCCCCGTGGCTCATGGTGCTTCTTATCGCCGGAGTAGTTCCCGCCTTTCTGGGCGAAACGCATTTCGCATTTCTAGGGTATGCGAAGAACTTCAGACAGACTCCGATCCGGCGCCAGCTTGATTATCTACGCGTGCTTGGCGGTAGTCGCGAAGCTGCGAAAGAACTCAAGCTTTTTGGACTCAGCAAATTCCTCACTGAGCGTTTCACGAAATACTCGGATCAGATTTACGAAGAGAACGTTCGTCTATCGCGCCGCAGACTGATTGCCGGCTCGCTGTTGTCGGTAATTGGAAGCCTCGGATACTACTCCGCTTACGTATTTGTGATCTGGCGCACCGTTGAAGCTCCCCTCACAATCGGAACTTTCACGCTTTTATCGGGTGCGATATTGCAGGCGAGCAGTAACATTCAGCAGATATTCTCCACGCTCTCGGGGATCGCGGACCAGGCATTGTTCCTCACCGACCTGCTGGCATTTTTTGCCATGAAGCCCACTATCCAATCGAAGCCGAACGCATTGCCGGCGCCGCGTCCGATTTTGAAGGGATTCGAGTTTCGCGGTGTCTCGTTCCGCTATCCCGGAAGCCCGCGGCTCATTCTGGATCAACTCAACTTCCACCTGCACCCTGGGGAGCGAGTCGCTCTGATCGGAGAAAACGGGCAAGGCAAAACCACGATCGTGAAATTGATCACCCGCCTCTACGATCCCACGGAAGGGCAGATTTTGCTCGATGGTGTTGATCTCCGTGAATATGATCTGGAGGATTTGTACCGTGAGGTTGGGGTTATTTTTCAAGATTTCATGCGTTATGAAATGACCGCCAGCGAGAATATTGCAGTGGGACGTATTGAAGATCTGGCCAGCCCACAGTTATTGCACGATGCGGCGCAGAAAAGCCTCGCCGACTCCGTCATCGAAAAACTTCCCGGCCGCTATGACCAGATGCTGGGCCGCCGCTTCGATGGCGGGGTTGACCTCTCCGGTGGCGAGTGGCAGAAAGTTGCCTTGGCTCGCGCATACCTACGGGACGCGCAGCTCTTAATTCTGGATGAGCCCACCGCTGCTCTGGATGCGCGCAGCGAGTTTGAAGTGTTCCAACGCTTCGCGGAACTGACTAAAGGGAAAATGGCATTGTTTATCTCCCACCGGTTCTCCACCGTCCGCATGGCGGACCGTATCGTAGTGCTCGAGCACGGCAAAATTGCGGAAGAGGGGAACCATGCCGAGCTGACTCGCCGCGGAGGCCGCTACGCGGAAATGTTTGAAATGCAAGCCGCCAGTTACCGTTAGGAATTCCGAAAGATGCAACAGAATCGTATTTTCGAAATGATCGAGGCCGAAGCGGATAACCCTGCGTCTACTCCGGTGGATACTGTGTCCGAATTGGACGACTTGCGTTCCAGTGCGGTGCGGCTCTCCCGTGAATTGGTTTCGCTGCCTGATGTCAAAACATCGCGCTCGCTGCCCGAACGTGTGGCCCACCTTTGCAAGGCATTTAAACCTATTTTCCATTCAATCTCGTTAATTGATAAGGACGAAGCTTCAGATGATCTCCGCTGGCTGCGCGATAATGTAGGCCTCCTGAGTTCCGATTTAGAAGACTCAACCGCCGCGGTTAAGACATTACAGAAGCTTCCACACGTGAAAAGCACTGGGCCCTCTGGGATCCCGCGAGTTGCGGCGGTAGCAGATTCGTTTCTACATGCGAGTGGATTTCACTTCAGTGATGAGACGTTTTCCGCGTACATCGAAGCATTCCAGCGACATGTGGTTCTGAATTTGAAAGAACTTTGGGCGCTGGTCCCTGTCGTAAAACTGCTTTTGCTGGAAGAAATCGCCAAGCGAAGTAAGCTGGCGTTCGCGAAGCGACATGAAACTGTTGATGTTGGGACTTGTATTCGAAGCTTGCGGGAAGCCGGTCAGGCTCCGTGGAAATCGCTGATCGAGCCCCTAATTGTTTTCGACCGCGCGCTTCGCCAGGATCCTGCAGGCGCCTATCCACGGATGGATTTTGAGAGCCGCGACCTTTACAGAAATCAGATTGTCAAAATAGCCGAATTCTCAGATTTCACTGAAGTACAGGTTGCGGAGCAGGTGCTATCGCTTGCGCGCGCTGCGCAGAATCGCGGCGATGCGGATCCCCGAAGAACCTTCAGGCGCTCCCACGTCGGCTACTACCTCATCGCAGAGGGCGCGGATGCGCTTCATCAGAATGTCGGATTCAGAATGCCTCTGGGCTACCGCATCGAGAGCGTCTTGCGTAAGCATCCCGACGACTTTTATCTTCCCGGGATCGAGATTTTGACTCTGGTGATCATGTCAGCGATGGTCTGGCTGTCGCTGGACACGCATAACTCGCTGCTAATGGTTCTGTTTTCGATTGTAGTTCTGCTGTTGCCGAGTTCGCAAAGCGCGGTGGAGTTGGTGAACTACCTAATCACGTCATTGTTGCCAGCTCGAATTCTTCCCAAGCTTGAACTCCAGGAGATTCCTTCCGATTGCGTCACAGTGGTTGCCGTCCCAACTCTGCTGATGAATGAAAAGCAAGTCCACCGATTGATTGACGACCTGGAAGTGCGCTATCTGGGAAATCACGACGCGAATATTCATTTCGCTTTGGTAAGTGATTTGCCTGATTCGAGGGAACCCGGGAACGAAGACGATCCCCTGGTAACTCTGTGTGCGCAATTGATCGAGGGACTAAATAAGAAGCATGGCGATAAAGAAGGATCCTTTTTTCTCTTCCATCGCCACCGCGTTTACAACCCGCGGGAAGGCGTGTGGATGGGCTGGGAGCGCAAGCGCGGCAAGCTGCTCGACTTGAATAAGCTGCTACGGGGAGAAAACGATCACTTCCCCGTCAAGAAGGGCAATCTTGGACTGCTTCCAAACATACGATTTGTGATCACGCTCGATTCCGATACCGAGCTTCCTCGAGGATCAGCGCATCGCATGATTGGCACGCTGGCGCACCCACTTAACCAGGCAATCATTGACCCCGACCGGAATGTGGTTGTGGCAGGATATGGAATTCTGCAACCGCGCGTAGGTGTGAGTGTTCAGAGCGCCGTCAGATCACGTCTGGCACGCATTTATTCAGGGGAAACCGGCTTCGACATTTACACACGCGCCGTCTCGGACGTCTACCAGGATCTCTATGGTGAAGGTATTTTCGCAGGCAAAGGAATTTATGAAGTTGGGACTCTGCACCGCGTGCTCGAGCGCAGGTTTCCGCGCAACTACCTGCTCAGCCATGACCTTATTGAGGGCGCTTACGCACGTGCAGGACTCGTCAGCGACATCGAAATTATCGAGGATTATCCGTCGCACTACAGCGCCTACAACCGGCGCAAGCATCGTTGGCTGCGCGGAGACTGGCAGATCACTGGGTGGCTTTCGTCGCATGTGCCAGATGAAGCAGGCAAAAGCGTGCGCAATCCGATCTCGCTTGTGGCGCAATGGAAAATCTTCGACAATCTTCGCCGCAGCCTGGTGGAACCTGCGACTTTCCTGCTCCTCGCGCTTGGATGGCTGGTGTTGCCCGGAACTCCGCGCTACTGGACAATCGCCACGCTGGTGATTTTATTTGTTCCGGCCTATTTCAGATTTGCATTTGAGCTCATCCGGGCCGTGGTCGAACGCAAGTGGGTGATCGCCGGCGACGCTGCCGGCGCATTATTTACCGCAAACATAAACATATTTCTGACTCTTACTTTTCTTGCGCACCAAACTCTAGTCTCGCTCGATGCGGTTGTGCGCACGATGATACGCCGCAGCTTTACTCGGCGTCGTTTGCTGGAGTGGGAGACTGCAGCCCAGGCGGAGAGTGGGGTCCGGAGGCGAACATCGTTGGATATCTATTTGAACTGGATGCCCGCCTTGGCCATCGGACTAGGGCTGATCGTGTGGCTGCAACATCGGCCCACTTATGCCTGGGCGTTTCCCGTACTGCTGCTCTGGGCCAGCAGCAAGCTGGTTTCCGATTGGTTGAACTTGCCCCCGCGGCCGGTTCGAACCCAGACTTCCGAGAAGGACGATTTGTTTCTCCGTCGCGTCGCGCTTCGCACCTGGCGATACTTTGCGGAATTCAGCACTGAGGAACATCACTGGCTCATCCCCGACAATGTGCAGGAGACGCCTCCGGTAATAGCGGCCCGAGTTTCTCCCACAAACATTAGTTTTCTGCTCAATACCCGGCAGGTCGCAGGCGAATTTGGATATCTCACCGCTCCGGAGCTTATCAAGCAAACGCTGCGAACCTTGGCAACGATCGGGCAACTTTCAAAATATCGCGGGCACCTCTACAACTGGTACGACACGAAAACGCTTTCGCCCCTGCCACCTGCCTTCGTCTCTTCCGTGGACAGCGGAAACCTGGTTGCTTCCTTGTGGACGCTCGAGCAAGGATGTCTGAAGCAGCTCACTTGCCCTCTATTTCGAGATAGCCTGGCAGAAGGATTGCTTGATTGTCTTCGAGTGCTGGGCGACCGCCGTGCCCTTTCGCGAAGTATTTTGTCAGGGTTGGAAAAGGAAACAAAAGGAAAAGCCTGGTTAAAGCATCTGCTCAATTTGCCGGCCGGCGCTCTCGACGTTAATTCAAAAGCCAGCGCATCGAAGCATGGAGAAGACGTGTCCTGGTTTGCCGAGCAAGCCGCCTTGAGACTTGCCAGCGTGCGTCACATGGTAACGATTTACTCGCCCTGGCTGTCATCAGAATTTGACAGTCTACGGGATGACACCTCGATTGGTTTGAAACCCAGATGGGAATGCGCGCCATTGCGTGACTTGCCGAGCTTCATTGATGTGCTGACCTTGCGTTTGCAGCAGGCTCTAGCCTCGGAGCACATCACCGGCGAGCGGAAGCTGTTGCATCAGAATTTGCTTGCGTTACTTCCCGAAGCTGGCGCTAATGTTTTACGCCTGATTGACGAATTTCGAAGCGCTGCCATTCAGGCAGGCGAACTGGCCAATGCGATGGACTTCAGCTTTCTGCTGAACCGCCGCCGAAAACTTCTCTCCATCGGGTTCGACGGAGACTCGCAGCAACTCAATGCGTCCTGCTACGATCTGCTTGCCTCGGAAGCGCGCATTGCGGTTTTCGCCGCAATTGCCAAGGAAGATATTCCGCAAGAAAGCTGGTTCCTGCTAGGACGCCTCCACACGCTTGAAAACGGCAGCCCAGTGCTGGTTTCGTGGACAGGCACGATGTTCGAGTATTTAATGCCCACGCTCTGGATGCGCACCTATGCGAACACGTTGCTGGAACGTTCGCGCGCCGCAGCAGTCGAAGCCCAAAAAGATTACACCGCTGCCAAGCGCATTCCCTGGGGCATTTCGGAATCGGCATACGCTAAAACCGATGAGGCAGGAAACTATCAGTATTATGCCTTTGGTCTTCCCCGTCTCGCCTTGAAGAAGCCTGATTTTAAGGCTCTTGTGATTTCTCCCTACTCCACGTTCCTGGCTCTCGACCTGAACCCCTCCGAAGCCCTTCGTAATCTGCGTGAGATGGCCGACAAGGGATGGTTTGGCGCTTACGGATTCTACGAAGCAGCCGACTTCAGCCCGTCGCCGCAACGCTCATGGCGAAAGCGCTACGAACTTGTACGCTGCTGGATGGCCCACCATCAAGGTATGACGCTGCTATCCATTGCGAACTTCTTGCACGACGGCGTCGTGCAATGCTGGTTTCACGCAGACCCGCGCGTACAGGCTACGGAATTATTGCTTCATGAGAAGCCGGTAGCGCATGTGCTGCGCTCAACTACGGCGAACGGGAGTTCGGCCGATTGACTCGAATATGGCTATTGGGCTTTGGCTGTTAGCTAAAGGCTAAAAGCCAGAAGCTTACTACTTCGAAAGCGCTCCAACATACGCGGAGAACGGCTCCAGCGACATGTGTGAAAGCGCGCTGTCATCCGATCCCTTGACCGCCGAGTTGAACAGCGTATGTGCTGACTTGCCGGTGAATCCTTGAGAAGTCAGATCGAAACTGACGTCTTGCTTCTGCCCTGACATATTAAGGACCACTAAGACTGCCTGGTCCTTGTAACGCCGCAGGTAGGAAAGAACGTTCGGATCAGATTCATTCAACGCAATGTATTCGCCATCAAGCAGTGCACGGTTCTTGTGCCGCAATGCCAACAGTTGCCGGTATGTTTGCAAAATTGAGGACCGGTCTTTTAGTTCGCCAGCAACGTTGTGGGTCGTGTAAGTCGGCGACACCGGTAGCCATGGCTTGCTTTTGGAGAAGCCGGCGTTTTCGTCCGCGCTCCACTGCATGGGTGTGCGTTCTCCATCGCGGCCTATTTCGTTCGGCCATCCCGTGCGTCCGATCGGATCTTTCACATCTTCTTTTCGCGTTGGATCATTGTTAGTCATGCCGATTTCTTCGCCGTAATACATGATCGGAGAACCACGAAGCGTGAGATACAGAGCGGCCATAAGCTTCGCAATCTGGTCGTTGTGCTGTCCGTCGCCGTAGCGCAAGTAGGACCGCGGAATGTCGTGGTTACTGATGACAAACACGGGCCAGCCTCCGGCAGCGTCTACCGCCCCAATCTGACGGCGGAACTCCGGCGGGGAAAGTTTATCCACGCGCGTGAACATGAAGTCCATCGGCATCTGTAACTCATTGTTGTGCTCGCCATAATATTGCTTCAGCTCGCCAATGTCCTTGGTCCAAGTCTCGCCGATCAGTACCGCGTTATTTTCGTCCGCCACCTTGCGCAGATCGCGCAGTGCGTCGTGGACTTCAGGAAGCTTGGTGTTGTAAACCTGGTCGGTATTCGGATCGCCCTGCTTGTTGGTTCCGGTCAACACTGGATTGTCTTTCAGCTGCGGGTCCTCAAACATGGTGTCTACAGCGTCAAGACGAAATCCAGCGACACCTCGCTTGTACCACCAGCGAGTCACATCGAACATCGCAGTCTTCACTTCGGGATTGCGCCAGTTAAGGTCAGGCTGCTCAGCGTAGAAGTAATGATAGTAGTACTGATTCGTAGCCGGATCTATCTTCCATGCGGATCCGCCAAAGGTTGAGATCCAATTATTAGGCGGCTGGCTCGGTCCTTTTCCATCGCGCCAGATATACCAGTCGCGCTTGGGCGATGTTTTCGAAGATTTCGATTCCAGAAACCACTTGTGTTGATCAGAAGTGTGATTGACCACGAAATCGAGGATGATTTTAATTCCGCGCTTGCTTGCCTCCTGTTGCAAGTGATCGAAGTTTGCCAGCGTCCCATACATCGGATCAATATTCTCGTAGTCCGAAACGTCGTAGCCGAAATCCACTTGTGGCGACGGGAAGCACGGCGAAATCCAAATCGCATCCACGCCGAGATCTTTCAAATAGTCGAGTTTGGACGCGATGCCGTTAAGATCGCCAATTCCGTCGTTATTGCTATCGGCGAAGCTTCGAGGATAGATCTCGTAAAAGACCGCATGCTGCCACCACTCGTGCCCTTCCGCGTCAACCTTTGTGGTTTGTGCGTGGGCATGTGGAAATATTGAAATCACGGCAGCGAGTGCAAGACCTAACGGCAAGCATCGTGGAAGCATAAGCATCTCCTGGCGGCCTAAACTCATTCGAGCAAACCTTGTAAGTTTAACTCCAGAAGGGTGTTTATGCGGGGAAAACAAACTCGAATTTGAGCCGAACTTCGATCGGTTAGCGATGCTCAGGAGCGCCCGGCGTTGCTTCTTTGTTTTCGAGATTTAGCTTTAGACGAGAAGCGAATCACCGCTTTGCCATGCACGTAGGAGGGCCCTTCGCCTGAGAGTTTCACTTGTAACCGGGCATTGCCATGCTCATCTTTGACGAGTTCGGCGCCGTCAAGCGCGACGACCTGAGCAGCATCTGACAAAGCCAACTCATATTGCTTGCCCGGAATCCCTGCCAGTTGGAGAGTCAATTCGTTCTTGTTAGCTGACCAGCTCTCGGAAACAATCTTGAGGTTTTGGCTGCTCTCACCGGGAAGCGGCAAAGTGGGCGAATATGCAATCCCAAAATCGTTGTTAACACGAATTTGCACGGCAGTATTTGGGCTGCTCACGGTGAATTTTGTGACGATGTGCTGATCTTCGCCCGTCCCGTCAATTTCACTGCGGACGGCACGGCCATTAATCGTAGTGCCCGCTACATCCGCACGCAGGCTAACTGAAGGCGCGAATTCCATCGTGCAGTCTCCGGCTCCGGACCTTGCTACGTCTAACGTGATGGAACCACCAACACGGCGGTATTTAAGATTCAGGACTACGTTTCCTACTTGAACATTGTCAATCTCGAAAGTCTTCCAGTCGGCGGGAACGTGGGGAGAAAATTTCAGGCGATGTGAGACTTCATCCACCTCGAGTCCAAACATTCCACGCAGCATCGGACTAATCACCATCGCTGCCGACCATATTTGTTGCGGAGAGCTGGTCGAAAGCGGTTGGTAATAGTCTCCCGAAAGAACTTCGGTCACGTGTCCGAGTGAACCATCCAGCGCGAGTAACGCATTCGAACGCAAATTTGCGTACGCGGGAAGCGGGCGATGGTAGCGGTATTCGCCGACCGAAGCCCATCCGGTGAAGAGCGGCCACACAGCTCCGAAGTGATATCCGCCCGGATCATACAGCGGATTCCCGGAAGAAATAATTCGCATTCCCCAGTCAGTCTGATGATCAAAATCGGCGAGCGTATCCAGTGTCGGCTGTACCCGATTGTCCGGAAGCAAATCGAACCACAGTGGCACGGTCGCGAGCACGCTCGGAATTTCCACTTTATGTCCTTGACTGTTGAGCGCAAAGGAATAAATATTCTTCGCCGCCGACCAGAACTTCTCATCAATGGTTTGCTTTTGTTGTGAATACTCCTGCCGAAGGTGTCTGCTTACGTCTTCTTTGCCCGCGAGATGAGCCAGGTTCGAAAGAGCTAAAAGCGCCTCGGCGCCCAGGCTGCTTTGGTATAACTCAGTTTCCACCGGCAGCAGCGGACCGCCCTCAACCCATCCGTGTCCGATGCCAAAGTTACGCGGCAGCCCGTTTGAGTCGTAGGTTGATTTGAGAAATTCGTATGCCCGCCACAAGTTGTCCCATTTGCTCGTCGCGAAATCCACGTCGCCGCTGTATTGGACATAGTCATTCATTCCCACGATGAATAAGGGCGTGGCGTCAGCCGAAGCGAATCCATAGGGATAATCTTTAAACCAATCCACTAGGCTGGCGGATTGTGAAATCTCATGCGGGACTTTGCCGTCTGCGCGTTGAAAGTGTGTTAGAAATTCCAGGGCGGCTCGCGTGCGGGAAAAGTCGCCCTCCGCATTTAACGCGAACGAAGTCCAAATTGCATCACGTCCAAAAAACCATGCAAACCCAGGCCGCTGGCTGGCTCCGGAAGTTCGGTATCCGGCAATCAGTCCCGTGCCCAGAAATGGATTGTTCACCGTGCCCTGAAGTACGCTTATGCGCGACCAGTCGTAGGCTTGCTGTAGTTGCTTGTCGGGAAGGTTCACGCTGACGGTGCGGGACAAATATTTTTCGTAGTAGTCGGCAGAGCTCTGCATCATGCTTTGATAGTTGCTCGCAATCTTCTGATAGTTTTCCTCGGCCGCCTTCTGACCATTCATGGATCCGGCGATCACGACTACTTTTGTGTCTTTGCTTTTGCCCGCAGCCAACGGCCCGAGCAAAAAAGAGTTTTCGGATGAGGACGAATAGTTCGTGAAATATTCTTCCTGTGGTCTTGCAGCGGACGGCGATCCCACCAGCGCGACATATTTCTTTTGCTCCTCGCCCAGCACGAATGCTTTAAATTCGGGATACCAATGCATGTAGGTGCCGCCCAGTGCAGCCGGCCACTCCAATTGAAAATCGCGTTGAAAAACCACTTCAGTTTCCAGCACGTCTTTATCTTTATCTTTGCTCTCGGACTCGATCAGGATCACGGCGCCCGCTTCATCCACCGGGACGAAGATGGTTTCGCGGATCTGAAATGTATCGCTTGCATACAAGATGGTTGAAGACTCCGGTCGAACCGAGACAGTTCTGGCTAGCGATTCCGCTGGAATGATACGTCCAGCAATGTGAAAACGAAGATGAAAGTCCCGTAAGATTTTTAACGGATATACCCACGCTTCAAAATCTCCGGCTTCGTTCCCGAACATTCCAGCACGAGTTCCGACTGCTGAAAGAAACTCCAAAGGATGAACTGGCCTGGAGAGCAGTAGTGAATGCGGGCTAGAAGTCGAGTTCGGTGAATAATGGAAACTGGGATCGGTCTCCTGCGCGAGCACGGGGACCACAGCGATCAAAAGCGCGAATGCAATCCGGAGTGTGAAAGCATCCCAACTACGGTATTGCTTGCAGCTTGGCGGCTTCATGTCGCATTCAAAAGTGGATTTATCCGGCAATCTGGCGGCGTTAACTTGCAAATTAAGCTTCTCTGTTAAAGAATTAGGTGGCGAATTTTAGCACGAGCCAACGCCGGACGGTACTTCCCTTTTGTCGTTTTCACGCCGAAACTTTCTGCGCTCTCTGAGCCGCTCCGCGCTTGTGCTGTCTCTCGAAAACGTGCTTTCTCTTGGGCGGGGGTCACGCACGTTTGCGCAATCCACAGCCGCAAAACAAGAAGGCATTTCCGCTAGGAGTCCTGACTTGGGCGTCAGCTTTCTTAACGTGGCGCGTGAATCCGGACTAAACGCAAAGACCATCTTCGGCGGGGAGCATAAAAACAAATATCTGCTCGAGACCACAGGCTGCGGCGTGGCTTTTTATGACTACGACAACGACGGATGGCTGGATATTTTCCTGGTGAATGGCGCGCGGTTGGAGGGTTTTCCCAAGGACGAAGAACCGTTCTCTCACCTCTTCAAAAACAATCGCGACGGCACATTCACCGATGTCACTCTGAAAGCCGGACTCAACCACACCGGCTGGGGACAAGGCGTCTGCGTCGGCGATTACGATAACGATGGATACGAAGATTTGTTTATTACTTATTACGGCAAAAATGTTCTTTACCACAACAACGGGGATGGAACCTTCACCGACGTCAGCGAGAAAGCAGGCGTCGCGGGCAAGAACACGCGCTGGGGCACTGGATGTGCCTTCGTGGACTACGATCGCGACGGACATCTCGATCTGTTCGTCGCTAACTACATTGATCTCGATCTAGCGACCGCACCGGTTCCCGAATCGGGGCCGTGTCTTTATAAAAGCGTGATGGTTGCATGCGGTCCTCCCGGACTTAAGGGCGGGAAGAACATTCTCTACCACAACAATGGAGACGGTACCTTCGCGGATGTTTCCGACTCCAGCGGCATCACGCAGGTGAACGGAACGTTCGGTCTGGGCGTTCTCACGGCTGATTTCGATAACGACGGTTGGCCCGACATTTACGTCGCCAACGATTCCACACCGAGCCTTCTCTATCAGAACAATAGAAAGGGAAGTTTCCAAGACATCGCCGTCGAGGCCGGCTGCGCATTGAGCGCGGACGGCAAACCCCAAGCTGGGATGGGGGTTTCGGCAGCTGATTATGACCTTGATGGAAATCTGGACATCGTGAAGACGAATTTTGCCGGGGACACCCCGTCTCTTTACCACAACCAGGGCGGAGCAACTTTTGAAGATTCCACTTTCACCGGCGGTCTCGGCCTGCACACGCAATTTCTTGGTTGGGGTTGCGGGTTCTTTGACTTCGACAATGATGGATGGCCCGACATTTTGATCTGCAATGGCCATGTGTATCCGGAAGTCGAGAAACTACAAACCGAAGCCGGCTACGCGCAACGAAAATTGCTCTATCGCAATCTGCGCAATGGACGTTTTGAAGATGTCTCCATGAATGCTGGCCCAGGTATTTCTGGGCCCAGCGCATCCCGGGGATGTGCATTCGGAGACTTCGACAACGACGGCGATATAGACGTCGTCATTAATACCGTCAATGATTATCCCCAGCTTCTTCGCTGCGATTCGCGTTTGCAAAACAACTGGATAAAGATTCGCACTATCGGAACAAAATCAAACCGCAGTGGAATTGGCGCGCGTTTAAAATGCGTGACACGCCCCACCGGCGAGAGTAAACCGCATCAGCAGATTGATGAAGTGCGAAGCGGCGGCAGCTACATTTCACAGAATGATCTGCGCATACACTTTGGGATTGGCAACGCCGACAAAGTAGAGTTGCTGGAAGTTCACTGGCCCAGCGGGCAGGTGGATACTTTGAAAGACCTCAAGCCGAACCAGTTGATTTTCGTGAAAGAAGGCGCCGGAATTGTACGAAACATGCAATTTGATTCCGCAAAGAGTAAGACACCCCCAAAAAGCTAAGGCTTCTTCTCAGGTTTTGCGATTGCAGTTCCGTTTCCCTCTTGCAGGGTGTGGATTTTGTCCGCCGCTAAATCGTCGAAATTCTCATCGCGGCCGCTAGGCCAGCGGACCTCCACCGAGTCAGCCTTATCCACTGCGCCTAATCCGAAATGTACGCGCATGTCGTTATTTGAGATGTAACTCGAGCCGCTGCGCACTTCGTCCACCAAAATTCTTTTGCCTGCCTTTACGGTAATACGCGCGCCGATTCCGTCACGATTTGAGGTGGTGCCAACTGTCTTAAACGCAATCCAGTGATTTGTGTAGTGCACTTGATTCACCAGCAAACTCGGCCTGGTATTCATATTGCTGACTACAGCGGACAATCTTCCGTCATTCCACAGGTCACCGACGGCCAGTCCTCGGGAGGAGATCGCGGTTGAAATGCCGACCCCAGGAAATTGCACTTCGGTAAAAGTTCCATTGCCGTTGTTGTGATAGAGAATTCGCGGCTCCATATAGTTGCTGCCCAAATGGAATTTGTCCACTTCCGGATACACGTGTCCATTAACCAGCATCAGGTCAGGCCAGCCATCGTTGTCGAAATCAAAAAAGACTGTGCCCCAGCCAAGATATTTCGTATACAGGCCGAGCCCGGAAGTAAAAGTCGCATCCGTAAAAGTTCCATCGCCATTATTGCGGTAAAGAGTGGACGTGTCGTCGGAAAAATTCGTCTTAAAAATGTCCAAGCGCCCGTCTCCGTCAAAATCGGCAACAGCGGACCCCATGCCAGCTTGCTCGCGTCCATCTTCATTGAAGGCCGCGCCTGCTGTGACTGCCACATCGGTAAATGTTCCATCACGATTGTTGTGATAGAGAATGCTGGCCGTGCTGTCGCACGCAACGTAGATGTCTGGCCAGCCATCATCGTCGTAGTCGAGGGTTGAGACGCTGAACGCATAGTGGCCGTTGGTGCGATCTATGTGAGCTTTCACGGTGACGTCTTCGAATTTGCCATCACCGAGGTTGTGGTAGAGAATATTTTTTGCCGCTGGCAAACCTTTGGGCCCGCACATCACGGGGGCGCCTTTCCAGATGCACGAAGCGCGCTCACCCGGCGCCGGAGCGGTCGCAAGATCGAAGTCCACATAGTTCGCAACCATCAAATCCAACTTGCCGTCGCGGTCGTAATCTACAAACGCGCAGCCGGTCCCCCACGCTTTTCCGGATCCGGCCACCCCCGCGGATTGCGCGACTTCGCTAAACACGCCGTGCTGGTTGTGGTAGAGGCGATTGTGGCCGTAATAGGTGACGTATAAGTCGTCCCAACCATCGTTGTCGTAATCTCCTACGCACACACCCTGTCCCCAGCCGGTGGCCGTTAGGCCCGCTTTCTCAGTTACGTCGCTGAAGGTTCCGTCGTGATTATTGCGATAGAGATGATTGGTTGGGCCCTTGCCGGCTGCAAATCCTTCCAGCTTGGTTCCGTTGACGATAAAGATGTCAGGCCATCCATCGTTGTCATAGTCGAAGATGGCAACGCCGGTGCCGGTGGTTTCGATAATGTATTTTTTGGAATCTAATCCACCGAATACGTTATTCATGTTCAGTCCGACTTTGTCAGCAACATCGGTGAAGTTAGCAATTAGTTGAGAGAAAGATTTCTCCGATCTAGAAGAGGCTGAGACTGCATACGGCGCAGCCTGCGCATAGCCATTAATCGCTAGAAACAGAAACAAGGTGACACAGGCTATGAGTGCTGCACGCTGGACCAGGAACCGACGTAGCAGAATGGGCAACATGCCGTATACGCATGGTAACAAACTTTTAGAACAGCATGAGCTGGGCAAAAATGTCTGGGAAAACTTTTTCGCCCCGCGTTTGTATTGGCGAACCATCGCCCGGCCTCTCGGTTAAAGGTCTTGAAAAGGCTGGAAAAAGTCGCAACAAGAATGGCCGCTAAGACGATGCAAAATTCCAAGGAAGATAGTCTCCCCCGACCCATAATCTTTACGTTCGCAATAAACAGAAATCCTTTACTAAAAAATCCGAATTCAGAATGGGTCGCAACATTGTCGTAGGCACAAGTAGAGGCGCGCTTCACAATAGGGTGGCAAGATAAATGCGCACCCGAAGATCTGGTTGCAGCGCGAGACTCACCGACGCGCCCCTCCAAATTAGGGTAAATATATACTTGACACACTAGAATAAACGGCGTATATTTTAAGCATGGACGCACCAAAGATACTGCAAGAAGCGATCATTTACTTCTCCGATCCGCAACGTGCCTTCGACTATGCCAAGAATTTCCGCTGGCCGAACGGCAAGGTGTCCTGTCCACGATGCGGCTCCGAGAAACACTCGTTCATTAAGACTCGCCGGATATGGTTCTGCTACCAGTGCCAGAAGCAGTTCACGCTGAAACTCGGAACTATCTTTGAAGATTCTCCGCTTGGACTTGATAAGTGGATGACTGCCTTCTGGATGCTCTGCAACTCTAAGAACGGCATCAGTAGCATGGAAGTCCATCGCGCTCTCGGCATCACTCAAAAGTCGGCATGGTTTATGCTCCAACGACTGCGGTTGGCCTTGCAGGATGATTTCTTCGGTAAGAAACTCGGTAGTGGTAGCGGAGAAATCGAAGTAGACGAATCCTTTATTGGCGGCAAAGCAAGAAACATGCACCTTAGCGAACGTAAACGACGGATTACTGGTACTGGTACGAAAGACAAGACTGCCGTTATGGGTATTCTTGAGCGTGGCGGGAAGATTCGCGCCACAGTAGTACCTAACCGCAAGAAACATGCCTTGCAGCAAGAAGTTCGCAAGCACGTCGAAGCTGGTGCGGCTCTCTACTCCGACGCATTGCGATCCTACGACGGACTTGCCAGCGATTACGCCCACAAGGTTGCAGATCATGCCGTTCAATACGTTGACGGACGTGTCCACACTAACGGCCTTGAGAACTTCTGGAGCCTTCTCAAGCGCGGTATCTCTGGAACCTACGTTAGCGTCGAACCTTTTCATTTATTCACATACCTTGACGAGCAAACTTTTCGATACAACAACCGCAAAGGACTAAACGACGGTCAACGATTCAGACTTGGCATGAGCCAAATCGCTGGCAAGCGATTCACGTACAGCGAACTAACGGGCAAAGAATCTTCGCCGCGCTACGAAACGACAGGGACGGGGCAAGCACAAGCCTAGTCCTTGGCGGAGCGTTTCGTTTTACGAACACTAGCAGCCCTGCTCTGATTCTTCGCTTTCTCGCGCTGTACAATGTCGGCCTTGGGAACTTTGAACAATGTTTTCATCCCCCGTTCAAAGTTCTCCAATGCTTTTGGGCCTTCTGTATATTCCCGTTTCATGGTTTCAGCTTACTCCTTATGCGAATTTCGTTACTGTTGCCCGCTATACTCCTAGCCCTACTTGCCCACTCACAGAATCCATCTCCAACTCCAGTGAAAATTAGTCCCCCCGAAAAGCAGCAAGGCAATTCCACCCACAAGCCAGCCGATACCCACGAGCGCGGCACCGAGCAGTCGCCTCTCTTCGTGGAGGAAATTCCATCCTCGCAGACTCGTGCAAAAACCGATGAAGAGCGACAGGATCGCAATGAAAAAGCGGCGAATGATCGGAAGCTGACATTTTTCAACGGATGCCTCGTGGTCGTAGCGTTTTTGCAGTTGTTGGTTTACGCGTACCAAGCCTCCAAGTTGAAGGAAACCGTGGAGTCCGCCGAACAGCAGAGTAGGGCCATGGAAGACATGGTCGCCGTCATCCAAAGAGGAAATCGAGACATCACTAGGGCATACCTTACTGTGACGGTTGGCGGGGCTCTTTTCCAAGAAAAACGTGAAGATCAATTTGATATTAAGTTTGAGGGCCAGCCAGCCTTGCTTAATACTGGAAACACTCCAGCTCGCAAGGTTCGCATAAGAACGGTTGCCGAGATTCTTCCAGTCCCCGCGCCTAGTGACTTCTCCTACCCGCTGCCGAAGGAGCAGGCCGATTCGAAGTATGAAGGCATTGTAGCCGCGCACCAAACCTATACCCTCTCCGCTGCCGTCAAGGACTTCGTGCCAGACTCCGAAGTTTCCCTTATCAAGGAAGGGAGCGGAAAAGCTCTGCATGTTTGGGGTCTCGTAGTTTACGAGGATATTTTTGGCGTTGAGCACAAGACACAGTTCGGACAAATCCTCACGTGGTATCCGAACGGGAGAGTATTTGGAATCTACATTCGCGGCCAAAATGATGCTGACTAACCTTGTTACGGCAGGCTCATCACGACCATGACCGACAATCAACCACCTGCTAGCAATGGACTGCGAGAAGAACTCGCCGCGCTCCGCAAGAGCATAGACGCTATACGCGATCAAAAAGAACGACAATACCAAGAGCAACAGACACAAAGGAAATTGCCACAGCCACCTCTCGGGGTTGAAGCGGAAATATACGAAAAGCCAGACGCAAATCGAGAGAACGAAGCCAAAACCCATCGCAACAGCACTCTTAGGGCCCAGTGGATAACCGCCATCGCAACTTGCGCGGCTTTCATTGCGGCTGCGATCTATGCTGGAATTGCCGCTAGACAACTTGGTCAAATGCGCGAAGCGACCCGTCAAGCCACCATCGCTGCTGATGCTGCGAAAAATGGCGCCGATGCGGCCAAGCGTAGTGCCGACACGGGCGCTCAAAGCCTTGAAGATGTTAAAAAACAATTCCGAATGGATCAACGTCCATATATTGCCCTCCCTGCGCAATTTTCGACTGGCGCTCTCGGTATCCACGAAGGACGAGTCCGAATACTCATGCCACTTCAGAATTACGGGAAATCCCCGGCTCTGGGGGCTACTTATTACGCCAGAATCGCCATAGGCGAGGAGAGAATCAAGCACATCAACTTTAATCTTCCCACTGATCGAGATATCGGAATCGTTCCGCCTGGAAATCTCCCGCCAATCGCTGTGTTTTCCGATCCGCTCGAAAAAACCGAAGACGCGAAAAAGCCCATGGTTATTTATGGGCAGATTGATTACACCGATATGTTTCCACCGCCCAAGCCGCATTACATCTTGGTTTTTTGCCAACGAGCCAACGTTGAAATAACGCTGGCGGTCGGAATTGAGGAGCGCAAATGCATCAACCACAACTACATAAAATAGCCCTGTCACGGCTACTGCGGCTATACACAAACATGTGAGCCAAGTATATAGTTGCCCAAATTAGGGGCGTTCAAACGCGTGGCGTTTGTGTAAAGACATTAAATAATAAGAATTTAGACCGTCTTGTAACAGAGACAAATCTGGTGCGATTTGATCGGATTGTATTTCAACCAAATCTGTCTGCTCGTCAACCCACGCAACGACGCCAGCAATCTCACAGGAGGAGGACACGGTGGCTACTAGTCGACGGCCTGCCCCCTTGAATCTTCAGGCCTCGTTCGCCGAACAGTTTCAGAAGTTCCTGTTTTCGAGTCATGCGCCCCACGACCGTCGCTCTGCTGTTCCACTGGAGGCCCGGACTTCAATCCAATAGGTTCATAAAGATTGTGGGTTCTCGGCTTTGGCTTGAATTGTAGCCGTTCGACCCAGAATTGTGCCTTGACAGAAAACTCATCATGGTCGGACGCAAAGATCGAGAATGTCGCGTCCAGCCATTGCCCGTGACGCAGAACGTTTGGCATTGGAGTCCCCGCGGCCAGAATCAATCCTTTGAGAGGACGGTGCGGTGGTATAGTGCACTGCTTAAGCAGAATGTGGTTGAGGACCTCGTCCCGCGGATACTCAAGTTGTGAGCCCCCGGGAAAACAATATAATTCGGATGCGACGTCAACTCGTTCGCGACGCCCGTAACGGTTTTTACGGATATAGGAGAAGCGTTGCTCCGTATCTTTCGGATCTGGGAGCCATGCAAGTGAGGCATCTTCCCATGGCACCCGCAACTCGATGTCGGAGCAATACAGTGTTTTGGAAGTTTGGTTAACAATTTCTAGATCTAAGATGTAGCCTGATCGCGTATCGGGTAATTCAAAAATCATCGACTCATGCGGACCACCGATCTGCTCGATTTCAACTTTTTGATTTTCTCCAGTATCTTCGGCCACTGAAACGTCCACCGGGCTTCCAACTGCCGACAATTCTCGGAGCGCTGCGCCAAGTTTTAGTCTGTCCTGTATCTTAACCATGGCTTATCCTTTCAAAGTCTGATGTTTTGATGTACATACGTGCATAAGTACATGCTGGACGCATTACTTAGCCAGCAGACAATGACTACAGCGCTTGACGCCATCCAACGCCGGAGGCACTTGATAAGCGCGCGCGATGCCGTGGATTTGTGCCCGTACATTTTCTGAGAGCATAACTCTGTACCCCTCAACCACCCGCTCGCCGCAAATTCCAAGAGACCGCAACACCAAGCCCACTTTTTTAGCGGTCAACTCTTGATCTTCATGGCGACCTTTCAGCAGCACATTGACACACTCTGCCAGCTCGCCAATTAAAAAAAAATCCGCATTTTTATCTTTTTTATGACAATAAAAGAGCGCAGCTTCCGCTACAAGAGATCGCGCATCGATTAGTCGGTGGCTTACATTTTCCCGATTAAGCTGCAGCAAGGAGCTGCGAACCGACTTCTGCAAATTTGGACAGTCACATAATGGTGCTAGCCAAGTGTGGACTTGGTCTCGCATCGCGGGAACGAATTCTTGAGCATCCGGGCGCGAGTCCCGCACCCGCTGGTAGTTGATAAACCGGTATCGAAGAAGCTTAGCCTGAAAGTCGTCGGCGAATTTTTCCTTGTCCTCATCCGTTATGTTTTGTACTAAATTCTGTGCCGGTGAGAGACTTGCCCTGACGCAGGTATCATTATCGAAGCCAGGACCTATAGAAAAGGCTTTTGCGCCGTAAACGTGAAGCTCATTTTCCCCCCGTGCGACGTGAAAGTGCCGATTCTTTGAGGCCAACACGACCTGCATGACGCATCGGGTAAGATGGCGCTGACTACACAGCAGGGTTGGGTTCAGGTTGTTGGGCAACGTCCGAAGGGCCGCGATATCGACGTCACTCAGCAGAATAGGCCGTCGGCAGAGACATTCGAGCAGCCGCAACAGTTGACACGCCTCATTCTCTGGACCGAGAAGATACAGGAGCGGCGCAACGGGCGTGCAATCGGTAAACCAACTCGAAAAAGCGAACGCCACTACGAGCGCGTTCACCTCAGCTGGGAGGGCAGAATACCTAGATATAAAATTCTGCATGCTGCTACATAATTTTGCTCCAGATCCAAACGCTTTGCTTACGGGAGGAAAACGAACACTACAGGCAAGACCACTCACGGTTGAGGGCGGCGTGCGCGTGCACCCTCCGAAGCGGATGACTTCCGACGTCTTGTAGTTGCGGCCATCAAAGCTGTGCAGCAATAAGCTGCCGGCACGCGCGAAGTCATGCACGCATTCAATGCTCAAACCCGGCAGAACCGCACCGAAAGTATGAGTTGCGACTTCTTGTGCTTTCGCAGTCTGATGACGCATAACTCTCTTCTCCAAATCCCCGATTCGAGTGCAAAACACAAAAGCCCGACCGGAGTCGGGCTTTACACACTTGTGCTTGTTATGATTTTAGCTCAAAAACTTGTTGGAAACTGACTAAATTCGTGAACCGCCGCCGGAGCGAAAAACAGAAAAACTCCGACCATCAGTATTTTGGTTCAACGAAAGCCCGATCACAAACAGATTTGTTGTTCAGATCGTGGACTCATCAGCAGACGAACACTACCCCGTCCCGGTTAATAACTGCTCAACACTCGTCTCAAACTCGCGACTAATGCGCAGCAGAATTTCCGCCCCTATTTCCACCTTTCCGTGTTCCATCATGGAGAGATAGTTTTGACTGATGCCAATGCGTTTGGCAAACTCCGCCTG
>JALYIM010000109.1 GCA_030775785.1 Acidobacteriota bacterium | reverse complement strand
TGCATGCTACGGTGCGGTTCGCACCGATCCTTCGGGGAATTACCTTTATGCGGGCGCGTGCGTCAACGGCAAGATTGCTCCCGGCTTTGGCGGAGTGGCTGGATTTGCCATCAACCACACTACGGGTGATCTAACGGAGCTGCCGACGTCACCCTACACATATCCACAGCCGGGACGAACCTTTGTGCAGGACATCACGGTGACTCCGTGGCCAGCGAATTCGACGCGCTGATCGGGGGGAGTTCGTGACGGAGGAATGGGGCAGGATCGGCCTCGATGGCTGACTCTCGAGCTGAGCTCTTATACACGAGCAGCGCAAACGACTCTGACGGGTTCGGTTCGAGACCACTCGGTTGCTGTGACCTGGAAACGCGGAGACGGCATCGTTGTCGGTCGGTCTTGGTTAAGAAAAGTGAGCTGATTCAAAATCTACTTAAAGCAAATAAGCATGAATTTGGGATGAAACCCGGGCGGCCCGCAACAATTGCTCGCTACTTTGCGGTAACGTCGGGCGGTGGAGGAAGATTCCGGTGTTTTAGCCACTCCAGTCCAGGGTTCTGTTTCTTGGTGGTCTTTGGAAGGGTCTCCAGAGCAGGCATGAAAACTTGTAGACCGCCCTCGGGCGTCATGCGCGTGTAACCATTCACCATTTGGTCCTGGTAATTGTTGAGATCTAAATCAAACCAGGCGTCATTCGACAAATCAACCATAATGAGGTCCCCCTGATGCATGGTCAGTTTTCCAAAATCTATACTGCCGTTATTGAGCCGCCAGGAAATTTCTCCATTGCTCCACGCGACTAACGTCATCTTCCGCATTTCCGAAAATTTCCGCCTAAATTTTGAGAAGGGAGATTTTTGTAACGTGTACGTGAATACGATTTCTCATCAAGGTGCCTAACAGCGGACGAGCGAGGCACATGACCGTACTTGTCCCGCCCGCCTATAAGTAACAACGCGATTAGAACCAACGATTTCAAGTACCTACCGTCTCGGCACTACGGCAAAATTAGAAGCCTACAAGCCACGAGGTAAACCTCAGGTGTTAGTGGTTGCCTATAACAAGCGCATACTGGGCCTTTCCTTTAGGTGCGGTTTTCGAGCTTCAAACGGCGATATTCTAAAGCTCGGCGAACCACAAGTAGCAGCTGTTCGCGTTCGAATGGCTCGAGTAAGTAGTCATATGCGCCATGGCGTAACACCGCAAGTGCCACAGAAACGTCATGCACTGCGCTCGCCACAACTACGGGGATGTCTGGGAAGTTTCTCCTAAGGCGACAAAGAAGGTCTATGCCATCAATGGGTGAATTCAAGAGATCATGGATGACAAGGTCGAATACCTCGCCGGAGTCCAGGAGAGTGAGTGCCTCCTGCCCCCCGGCAACCGCGCGGCACTGGTAATTCGCCGAACTCAACATTGAGCAAATGATTTCGCGAATCGGCTCCTCGTCATCCACAACAAGGATCTGCGGGGGCGAGCTCGCTGGACGTTTTTCCGGTAAGCCACTTTCGCATTCAGCTGCTTCTGAATCACTAATACCGCGCGAAACGAGCATAGGAGATCCTTCTGACATGGCGTGGCTTGGAGGCTGAATCGGCTCCCCGTGTTTATTTAGAAGTAGCTGCAACTGGTCGAGGGCGATTAGCTCCAAACCCACCTTTTGCGCAAACTCTCGAGCCTGCGCGCTGAAATCAGACGTTGTGATCAGCACGCCTTTAACGGCCCTGTCGGCGATTACCGCACCATAAAAATCTCTGACCGTTGGCGCCCCGACCAAGTTCCCAGGTTGGTACCTTTTGCACTGGAACAGGTACCGTCCACCCACTATGGGCCTATCAAGCATCGCCACGATGTCTATGCCACCGTCACCTGTGGTCTTCGTCAGTTCTGTACGAAATCCCATCCGATTGAGCAGATCAGAGATTAACTGTTCAAATCGCTCGCCTGAAACGCTCAAGATGTCGTTGTCGCCCAAAGGAGAAATCGTTGGGCGCACGCTCATCCCGAATGCAGAGAATGCTTGCACAGCATCGGATTCCGTTATCACTTTCTTTTTTAGTGTTTTGGCTAGTCGGAGAGTTAGCAACTCTAAGTGGTGTGGGCGACCGTCGCAGTTTAAGGCAAGCATGCCTGCAACCGGAGGTTCGAGAGTGTAACCGTTGCGTTCAGCTAAGACCTTGGCAATCTCTTGCAACTGATCCTGGGAATACTCTTCTAATGAGAGTACCAAAGAGAAAAGTCCTGACAACAGCTGAGGACACTCCGTTTTCTTAGTCGCGGTGCAAATTAATGTGAACTTCCCTGTTTGCACTGAGTGCAGGCGCGCCCTGGGGCCCGTACCGATCATAACGTCAACTTTATAATCCCTCATGGCTGATGACAATAACTCAAGTAGGGAATGCTTGAGTTGCTGGACGTTCGAAAGCAAGAAGGCGGTACGATCCCTCAAGTTTGTCAGAGTGCAGCTGAGATCGCCCTTTATAACGAACGTTTCTGCTTCTCGGGAGAGGATTGACATGCCGTAATTCGCTGCAAAAGACGTGGCAATCAGGTTTTTTCCCATTCCTTCTCGTCCGATGAGCAGAATATGCCCAGGGGTACCGCCTTTACTTACGTGATAGTCGCCGAATGCTTTCAGTCGAGCAACAGAGTTCTCCTGCCCGATGATGTCTGTCCAACTCATCTTTGACTGTTTTGTTCCCTTCACACAAATGGAATTGGCAATCGGGGTTATAGGTTTTTGGAACGAACAAACTTTTGATACTCCGGGTCGGGGCTATCGCGGTCCACATATCCAAGCTGAAGCATAAAGTAATCTGAAATTCTGTTATCTAAGCCATGTGGTTTTGGAGTAATCTCCCCGATTGCGGGCAGAATGATAGGGGTAGCCAACGTCAATAGACAGCTAAACCACAGATGCGACTTAGCGAACATAAACGCCGCGACTGGGATCACTATCCATTTCAGCTTCACGAAAAACATTCCTAGAATCGCTAGTGGAAAGCTGATCACATGGGTTCGCACCTTTGACCAAAGCAGATTGACAACGATCACACTCACCAGCACCTTCCACCACCGATAATGCAAGTAAAGGATAGGCACAATTGGCTGAGCTAGAAAGGACGGCCAAACCTGCCATTCTACTGCTCTTAGGTAGCAGCGGATACCGCACTGTTTCCTATCTAGAGTTTTATAAGCATCGAATATCATCGCGACTGGTCTCTCAAAAACTGCTAGAGCATTTGGCTCGCGGCGCGGCGGAGTAACTTAGACGGCTGAAATGATCCTTCGCCGTTTCCGTTCGGAATATTACGCTACCTGATTCAGCCTCGACGACGAAGAACTCAGATTATTGGCTAAAGGAACAAACAAGGCTTCCGAATGGCGGAAGCGGCCAAAGTCAGACAACGGTTCGTGAGGAAGTTTCCCAAACTATCTGAGAAACAACTTTACAGGGTACGGCGGACGTGAAAGAGATAACCTGGATATTGAAACGATCAGAGATTTCTTGACGTTTGCTTTGGGCTCACCTGGAGCGTCGCCCCTTTAATATAATTAGAGCAGTCTGACATGAAGCCTGATATTGATGCGGCTCCCCAATTTGCAGGTAGAAAACTCCGTGACGTTCGGGAAACTCTTGGCGTCAGCCAGGGCGTGCTCGCAAAACTTCTTGGTGTTCGGAAAACCGCAATAAGCAATTGCGAGACGGCCGAGGGGCTTACCCCGGAGAGTTGGCAAGTCCCACTCGCTGCCATTTTTCGAGCACAAGCCGCTGGGATAGCGATTCCGAGGAAGAGGACCTGGCGGAACAGCAAAGTCTTTCAGGTGAAACCACCGTTTGCAGAACTTCCCTCCTGTCCTTGTGGGCTCGACAGATGCGCCTTAGATCCACATAGCGATGTGGATCGGGGCCAATACGGCCACTTTTGGCGCTTTGACGGCCGCTTGTGCTACGAGCGAAGGTACGTTAACGGCGACGGTCTCATCGTTCCTGCACCTCCCTCACCGAAGCGGAACCCCAATATTCCACCGAAACGGTGTAACACTTGCGAGAAACTATTAGAACGTTCGACGAAGCGATCAGCAAAGTACCCCAATACTGTCTTCTACACGCTTCGATGTCGCCATTGTCCTAGCGAGCCGAGCCTGCGATTTCAAGAGGTAAATGGACGGATCGAGCCTGTACCGGACGACGTGTTACGCCATCTCAGCGGTAGATCGAAGTTTTTGTTTGATTTCCCCTTCTGCGACCAGAAGGCTTGTCGGGGTTTTGGGAAGCGCATGCAAGTGTCAGGCCGACGCGGCCACGGGGGTCAGATTATGGCTTTCAGGTGTCGTTTAGGTGCTCACTTCGAGTTCCGGGCCCTTCCTTGGGGTCAGAGTGCCCAAAAGCTGGGATTTTCCCAATATCTCTATACCGACAACGCAACTGGCGATTCCGTTCACATTCGACGGTCAAAGCGTCGAAACATGCGCGGGGCGACGAAACCCATTCGAAGAACGATTCGAAGTGAAAGAAGTAAGAGAATGGAAGAAGCAAGATTGAGCATTGCGTTGCTCTGGAAAAGTAACCGAAAAGCCACATACAAAGACATCGTCAGGATAGCTGACCAGAATAAACTGGAGACCCCATGGGACGACTGCGATACCTGGGAAGCTGCTTTCAATATTCACGAGGGCGGACTGAAATCACTTTTTGCAAAGTCGCGCACATCATCTTCCTTCTAAAACGCAGCTTTTAGCATTCGAAGTTTCCAGCAACTCCTCTCAAGCCCGCTAAATATGCGGCTTCCGCGACAAAATGTTTCCAGCAACATTAGGAGCTTGCCAGCGAGGAAGGGCCGCCCTATGTTGCGCTAGTCGCTAAATACGAATGGCGTTCGGATTTCCCTCTCAAGGCTTCCCGAACGCCGAATGGAGCTAAGTTGATCGAAGCACATTATCGCCCACTTACCTGCCGCACTGCAAGCCGCCGATTAACAAAGGCCGTAACCCTTCTCTACCGGGCGGGTAAACAATTAGACGCGGCGAGTCGCACCGCCCCTGACAAATATAACGCCAACCGCTTGCGATTTATTGCTACAGGCTTGAGAGATGTAACCCTTCCCCTATCTAAAATCGCCAGCCGCCTTGAGAAAGGAGGTGAACAGTGAAAGGCGGTCTGTGGCGGAGTCATGCGTGCACGCCTACGCAGCGTGGACTCTTTTCTGCCAAGCGTAAGCTCGGTCGGCCAACTCAAGCAGACCTGCTCTTAGGCATGCTGAGGGAGGCACGCTCTACAGGTGACGCGGTTGAATTGCCTGCAATCATGGCTGCCGGAATCGCGCAGGACGGGGCACTATTCAATGAGCTCCGTTCGCGCGGGTTCGTCGTTCTAAACGAGATCCATCCGAGCGATTCTGTCGTCCGCTCGCGATACTTCCTCACGTTTGATCCTAAAACGGAGGTAGCCAATGGCGAATAAGAGCGCCGTAACCCTGAGTTCACCCTATCCGCTCCTCGATCCTGGCGAATATTTGGCTATCTGTACGGAGGCAACCTTCGAGTGGGCAAGGCAGTGGAGGAAGCATATGGCCCGCCTGGTGCTTAATCCCCAAAACTACAACGGACGGTCATACCAAGGGAAGCTTTGCAAGTTCCTGTCCTTGGGACGCGATCCCGAACGGCCCTTTGCAGGACATTACAGCTATTTCCGGAAGCTGTGGGTCGAATTGAACCGGGACCAACCCAATAGCCCAGAAGTGGACATGCAAATCTTTGTCGGGGCTTTATTCAACATCACGGTGGAAACCGTGAAAGTTGATCGGCACGGCAAAGAACGGAAAGCTGAAACCTGGTACAGCATCGTTAGAGAAATTCATCCGGCAGCTTCACCAACCTCTCAACCCTTTAACACTAAACCTTCTAACCCTCTAACACTGGTAACACAGACAACACTTACAACCGACCAACACAGCAACACTGGTAACACACCCCTGGCAGCGAGAGATGCGAAAACTCGCGCAGTTCGTAAATCGCAAATCCAGCTCGCAGAAACTCGCACCAGCTCTTGCCAATACTGTGGGGGACGTGGATTGCGAGGAAGTTTCTTTTCTCCGGGTAAGTTTGTGCAATGCGATTGCACGAGTAAACAGTCATGAGCGGCAACACGAACAGTTTGGGTAGTGAGCGATTCGACCATCAGCAGAACTACCCCGAAGGCGGGGTTGGCAAATCATCGCCAGCCTCGCTTGGCAACAAACCCGAGGGAGCGACTCGGATGTGGGCAGGCGGTCCGCTCAGACAGTTCAGCAGAAGCCAGGTGACCAGTCACTACAAGGCCTATTCTGGTCGGTTTTTGAGAGGTTACGCGGGTTCTTACGTGTGCGATGGATGTCAGGTGCCATGCGCAGGTATTTATCGCGGCAAACTCCAGTGGCTGTGTGGAGGATGTAGAGAGGAAACCGCAAAACTAATCGTCCGTCCCAAGAAAGCGATAATCGAAACGGAGCAGCGGTTAGTGCAACAGCTGCTCAGTTCTAAACGGCTGAAACCATGAATCCAGAAACCACAGATGTCCCACTGATGTCCCGTAGGGGCGAAACCCAGGTCGAATTACTTGATTCGGCGGAGCTCGCGGCGCGATGGCGGGTTCCAGAATCTTGGATTCGCAATCACACTCGCGACCGGACTCCTAAAGACGAACGCATCCCGTGTATCCGGCTTGGCCGATATGTTCGCTTTGAATGGGGATCGCCCCGCCTAGCAGAATGGCTGACCAGGAAACGTCACTGAAACAGCACTTTTCGCTTGACTTGCTTAGCGATAAGCACGATACTTCCGCGCATGACACAAAAGAAAAACCCAAACGCACAGGCACTAGGCAGTCTTGGCGGCAAGGCACGGGCGCGGAACTTGTCCGAAGCCGACCTCGCTAAGATCGCGAGCCAGGGCGGGAAAGCAAGGGCAGCTAAGCTATCTGCTGCAGATCGCAGCCGGATCGCCCAACTAGCCGTTGCGGCCCGTAATCGCAAAAGAAAAGGAGGAAAGTAGATATGCGCAACCGAAAACAGCAGGGGCAAATCGTTCGGATTGGGGACCGCTGGTATGTTCGCTATTGGGAGCGCCGCAATATTGGCGGAACCATACAACGAAAGCGAGTAACCCATTTGATCGGCGAGGTAAGGTCACGCGGGAAACATCCTCATGCAGACATCAAAACTGAAGCTGAGCGGCATATGGCGACCGTCAATGGGGGAACAATTCCCGCGGAGCGGATAGCCACAATTGGCGATTTCGTTGAGGGGGTTTATATGCCCTGGACCGAGCGTCATCAGCGGCCCTCAACTCTGAAAGGCTATCGCGAGGTTTGGAGGCAACACTTAAAGCCGCTCTGCGAAAGCGCGTGGCTGAAGCAAACCCGCACCTATCAAGTGCAATGCTGGCTTAATGAGATTGGAAAGAATGGCTCGAAACGCCGGGACAGCGAGGTGCGCGTACCGCTCAGCAAAAACTCTTTGAAGCGCATTCAATCAGTGTTGAGCGGTCTATTCTCTCTCGCCAAACAGTTAGGTTACTACGACGGCGTAAATCCGGTACAAGACACCCGGGTTGATCCAAGAGCAGCAGAGCCCGCAGAAACCTACGCTTATAGTCTGGAAGAAGTGCAATCAATAAC
>JALYIM010000108.1 GCA_030775785.1 Acidobacteriota bacterium | reverse complement strand
TCGTGATGGTAGAAGCCATGGCCTGCGGCACACCAGTGCTCGCCTTTAAGGGCGGTTCCGTGCCTGAAATCGTTCGCGATGGAGTTTCTGGATACGTGTGCCGATCAGTAAGAGATATGATAAAACGCGTCACGAGTCTGCAAGTCGATTCTCGCCTCATTCGCCGATACGTGGAAGAGCATTTCTCCCTGGAGCATATGGTTTCCCAATACATTTCCCTGTACCGCGAGTTGCAAAATGGCATCCCCGAAAAAGCAGCATAAGTGCATTACCTTGGTCATAATCACTAGTACACAAGACCTCGCTTTTCCGTTGACCCCCGCCCGCGCACATTAATAAACTCTTATTAATCGTTACCCGCCACTACGTCAAAGAACGCTGGAGCAATCAAAACTTTTCTGAGTGTCTCCGATTTTTCTGGGGAGATTACTGATCTTCGAAGCCGAAGGTCGGAACCGGCAAGATCGGCTTGGAGATGGGTGCGGACTACCCGCTAGCCGTCTGCCATTTACTGAGTTTCTGGGGGGATTCATTTGAAGGTATTAAAATTGACAGAATTCAAGTCCTTTTGGCCGTCCATGGACGCGTGGATTTCTTTTGCCGCGGTGGGCCTGTCAGCGTTCGCGCAAGCGACCGTTCCTCAGGCAGCGCAAGCCAGTGCCGACGTGGTGCTTTACGCCTCCAAGGCGCCGGTGCGCTCGGGCACGTGGTCCGTACTAGCTGACCGTAGCGCGGCCTCCGGATACGCGATCGGAAATCCAGTCTTAGGTGCGCCGAAATTGAGTTCGCCACAAACGCACCCCACCAATTATTTTGAGCTCACGTTTTCGGCGTATGCAGGACAGCCCTACCAGCTTTGGCTTCGCGGGAAATCGCTCGGACAGAGTAGCGGCGTTTATGTGCAATTTTCCGATAGCGTGACCGCCGATGGATCGCTCGCGTATCGCATCGGTTCTCAGTCCGCAACGTCTGTTAGCTTTTCAGCGTGCTCTGCTCTCGCCGGTTGGGGCTGGCATGGCAGCGCCTCCTGCGCTCTGGGACAGCCGATCTATTTTGGACATACGGGAACGCATACGATGCGCTTACAGGTGCAGCAGGATGGCTTGCTGCTCGACCAGATCGTGTTGTCCCCGCACGCTTATCTGGCGTCCGCGCCGGGACAATCCGGCAATGACACTACATTGCTTCGTGAGAATTTGCCTCAGCTTTCAAGCGCCACAAACCCTACTGCCAGCAATAATTTTGCCGCAGCGAGTCCGCTAACGTCGTACTCAACGACTTCCTATTCCACCTCCGCGACGGCTGTGCCACTCAAGGTGATGGAAGCCAATATTTCTTATGGAGGTCACGGGACCGACAACATCATCAATCTGTCGAGGCTTGTTGGCTGGATACAAAAGATGAATCCGGATGTAGCATCGCTCATTGAAACCATCGGGGGCTACAACGATCCCGCTCTGATCACGAGCCTTTTGAAACAGAAGACGGGAATCACCTGGTATTCGTTTTACGTCCCCAAATATGCGGGCTGCGCGGAAGGCGTCATGATCCTAAGCAAATGGAAGATCGTCAGCACCGCTCAATATTTTATGAGCTATCAGATGCCCATCGCTGAAGCCAGCATCAACGTGAACGGAAAAGTCATCAGCTTCTTCTCCACCCACTTTCAATGGCCTAAAACTGCCAGTAGCGAACGCGTTACGGAGGCGAACCAATTAGTCAGTTTCGCGAATAAATTTCCTGAGCCGCGCATCATTGCAGGAGACTTCAATGCTCAGGAAGGCACCCCAGAGATTTCCATCATCGAGCAGCAATACTTGGACGCCTGGGACATTGCCGTGAATGCGAAGACTTCAGTTGCTTACGTGGACAACCCTCCCGACCTTTACACCCGCACGCGCAGAAGCCGGATTGACCACGTTTTCTATGCAAGAAGTGCCAGTACAGTCTCAGTCAGCAGTGGACAGGTTCCCGACCAGCGCAATCTTAGTGTCAAGCCGGTAATTCTTGTGAATACGTTGGATGACAAAGGCGTGCGACCATCCGACCACAACTACATGTCTATTAGTTTCAGCTTGCAGTGATTTCGCCGTCACACCAAGGTTCCTGAGCGGAAGCCACCAATCCGAAAAATTGGTGGCTTGCTGCAAGCGTCAAATTTCACTTAGAAGACAAGCCTCAGTCCAAACTCAATCTGTCGTTCCGATCCAAGGCCGTACACACCAGTACCGTTCCCCACCCGGAATGATTCCTGATCAATCCGTGTAGTGCCATTGAGCGCGCCGCTTCCAGTTCCGGTGAGCAAGCCATTCATGGTGTTTGGTGGTAAGTCGAAGTTGCTGAAGTTGAACACGTTGTAGAAAGCCACGCTCGGTTCAACCCTGAACCGCTCGTGGAATAAATGACTCCAAGACAACCTTAAGTCCGTGGCCCGTAACCAGGGAAAGTCCTGCTGACTCCCTGGAGTGTTTGGCGTGCAGCTCGGATCGTTGTCTATAGCCGGCGGCGCCAAGCAGATGTGGGGTGCAACGCCGCCAAGTTCCTGGAGTTGCGTCGAAGTGAATAGTGAATTGGCAATCAATATCTGACCAGCAGGCGTTGGAGTATTTGCTACCGTGCTGTTATAAGTCGCTAGCTTTTGATTGACGTTCGAAGCGTTAACACCCCGTTCAAAAGCGCCAAACTTAGTCCCCGGGAGTGGATCTCCTACAGTTCCGTCGCCGGTGAAGTCGGTACGGAAGATTTCCCCAGTGC
>JALYIM010000107.1 GCA_030775785.1 Acidobacteriota bacterium | reverse complement strand
GCCACATAATCGGCGGTTGCTTTGTCCGCAGGTGAACCGGCGATGTGGGGTGCTTGCGTGAGGACGCGCAGATGTTCTCGCGCGAGTTTTGGATCGGGTATCGCCAGAAAATGCTTTTCCGCTGCGAACTCTGTGGCAGAATCGTAGAACCCAAACAGCGGAGGAGAGACTTTGCCGGCCGTTGATTGTATAACGGCATCGCTTTTCTTCTGGCTTGCAATGGCAAGCGCCACCGTCATTGCCAGAAGAATCAAAAGGCACGCAGTTTTCATTTCTCTCCCAGTAGAAAGAGTACGCAAAGTGAGTAACAGGCCGTCGGGTTTGAGGAAGCGCAGTCAATAATTCTCACGTGCGAACTTGGCCTGTCCCAACGACCTCATATTTTGTGGAAGTTAATTCGTTCAATGCGAATGGACCGCGGCAATGCAGCTTCTGGGTGCTGATCCCCATCTCGGCGCCAAATCCGAATTCTCCTCCGTCGGAGAAGCGAGTGGAGGCATTCCAGTAAACCGCCGCCGAATCTACGAATCGAAGAAATCGGCGGGCACTTGCCGCATCAGCCGTAATGATCGCCTCGGAATGTTTTGTCGAGTAGCGATTGATGTGCGCAATAGCATCATCTACTTGAGAAACGATGCCAACAGCGATACAGAGTCGAAGATATTCCTCTCCCCAATCGTGTTGGCTGGCGAGACTGACATCCAATCCAGGGGCGAGGCGTTGCGTTTCCTCATCCCCTCGGACTTCAACTCCGTTAGCAATAAGCTTTCCGACAATTCGCGGAACGTATTCTGCAGCCATGTTTTCATGGATCAGCAGCTTTTCTACGGCGTTGCAAACCGAAGGGCGCTGCAGCTTTGCGTTCAGGATAATGTTGTCCGCCATGTCGAAATCTGCGGATTCATCCACGAAGATATGGCAATTCCCCGCGCCGGTCTCAATGACGGGGACGGAAGAATTCTTTGTCACGTAGGAAATAAGTTCAGCCCCGCCACGAGGGATAATGACATCCACAATTCCGCGCGCCGTAATGAGTTCACGCACAGAATCGCGAGTGCTGGAATCAAGCAGCTCAATCGCTCCTTCGGGGACATCTTTCACTGAGGTCAGAATCTCGACCAGTCGCTGATTGCTGCGGGCCGCTTCCTTGCCGCCACGCAAGACGATTGCGTTACTTGTTTTCAGGGATAGTGCAACCGTGTCAACGGTAACGTTAGGTCTCGACTCGTAAATGATGCCGATCACTCCCAGCGGAACTCTCAGTTTTCGGATGATCAATCCATTTGGGCGGGTCCATTCCGAGATAACTTCATAAATTGGATCGGCAAGCTTCGCCACGTCCCGAACTCCGTCCGCCATAGCATGTACACGTTCGGGAGTAAGCAGCAGGCGGTCCCGCATGGAACCGGCCAATCCCGAGGATTCGAGATCAGCTTTATTCGCCTTCAGTATGCTCTGCGATGCGTATTCGATGGCATCAGCCATCGCCAGCAGAATGGAATTCTTATCGGCAATGGAAAGCTGCGCCAGGCAGGAGGCCGCGCTCTTGGCTCGCAGGAGTTTTTCGCGCGTGGACAGTATTGCATTGCTGGCGGTAGTAGTCATCGTTTGTTGCCCTGTGGCGGAAAATAAGTGCCAATTTTTTGCTCGATGGCCCACGCAATGGCGTGATCATGTTTGCCGTTCACGATGGCAACGTGAACTCCGGCGTCGCTGGCAGACTTCGCCGCTCGCAACTTGGAGCGCATTCCGCCCCGTCCAAGCGCGTTTTTGCCCTCACATACCTTCTCCATTTGCTCGGTCAGTTTTCTCACGGTGCGCAACAAGCGCGGGCGCTTGCCGTTCGGAACATAAAATCCGTCAACATCGGTGAGCAGCAGCAGCCAGTCTGCTTTTACGGCATTGGCCAAGAGCGCGCTGAGTTCGTCGTTATCGCCAAAAGCGCCTACCAGTTCGTGAACAGATACGCTGTCATTTTCATTGACGACTGGTACAACCCCGAGCTTTAACAACTCGTGAAGCGTATTCTGCAAATTCTTATAGCGTGTCGGGGAAGTGAAATCGTCGCTCGACAAGAGTAGTTGGGCGACTACCTTTTTCCCGAAAAAAAGCTGCTCGTACGTATGCATAAGCACGCTCTGCCCGACAGCAGCGCAAGCCTGCATCAGAGGCACGCTCGTAGGCTTCTGCGTCAATCCTAAATTGAGCATGCCGGAGGCGATGGCGCCCGAACTTACAATCAAATATTCATGATGCGACAAGTCGAGTTGGTCCACCAGGGCCCGCATGCGCAGAGTGTCAATGCGTCCACCCGGAGCGATCAAACTGGTACCGACTTTTACGACGAGTCGCATGAGTAATGTTAATTTAGCACTCTGATGAGATTTGGCGAATTTTGACTCCATGATCTGAGTTCGAGAGGGAAGTGCACCCCATGTCCGACCAACAAACCTTTCACATGAAGCCAGAAGAGTTTCGGCGGCATGGCCACGCTGTCGTTGACTGGATTGCTGACTACTATTCGCGGATCGAGCAATATCCAGTGCTATCGCAGACGAAACCCGGGCAGATACGCGCATCGTTACCACTGGACCCGCCTGTAAATGGGGAATCCTTCGACAAGATACTAAGCGACGTCGAAAAAGTTATTCTCCCAGGCATAACGCATTGGCAGTCTCCTAATTTCTTTGCATTTTTTCCGTCTAATACTTCGGGGCCCTCAATTCTTGGTGACTTGCTTTCTTCCGGGCTTGGCGTTCAGGGAATGCTGTGGGCCACTAGTCCCGCTTGCACCGAGCTAGAAACTCAGGTTCTCGACTGGTTAGTCGCGATGCTCGCTTTGCCGGAGAAATTTCTTTCTTTAAAAGATGGAGGCGGAGTCATTCAGGATACGGCTTCCAGCGCGACTTTGTGTGCACTGCTTGCCGCCCGGGAGAGAGCTACCAATTTCGCCAGCAACCAACGCGGATGCGACGGAATGTTGGTAGCTTATACCTCTTCCCAAGCGCATTCTTCTATTCAAAAAGCTGCTCAAATCGCCGGTATCGGTACGGACAACTTGCGTCTTATTGATGTTGACGCCAATTTCGCGATGGTCCCGGAGTCGTTGGCCAAACAGATCGAAAACGATCGCCGCGCAGGACTCCTGCCCTGTTTTGTATGCGCCACTGTAGGGACAACATCCTCGAACGCGATGGATCCCCTAGCTACGATCGGTCGCATTTGCCGAGAGGAAAAGTTGTGGCTTCACGTGGACGCCGCGATGTCCGGTACGGCAGCCCTTTGTCCTGAGTTTCGACACATCCATGATGGACTGGAATATGCCGACAGCTACTCCTTTAATCCTCATAAGTGGATGTTCACCAATTTCGACTGCGATTGTTTTTACGTTGCCGATCGCAAGGCGTTGATTCAAACTTTGAGTGTGTTGCCAGAGTATCTTCGCAATCAAGCCACAGAATCGGGCGCGGTCTTCGATTATCGCGACTGGCAAGTTCCTTTAGGCCGCCGCTTTCGTTCGCTCAAACTCTGGTTTGTGATCAGGCACTACGGGGTCGAAGGGTTACAGTTTCACATCCGTCAGCATGTCGCGCTTGCCCAGCAGTTTGCCAGTTGGGTCAAAGGAGACCCGCGCTTCGAGCTGACCGCGCCTGCTCCGCTAAATCTGGTTTGCTTCCGTCTCAAAGCCGGAGACGCCGCCAACCAACAGCTGATGGACAGTCTCAATAACAGTGGTGATCTCTACCTCACGCACTCTCGGCTGAAAGGCCAGATGACCCTCCGCTTCTGTGTCGGTCAAACAAACACAACCCTTCGCCACGTAGCGAACGCATGGAAGAGAATTCAGGAAGAAGCTTTGAAAATCGAATTGCCTAAGTAACCGGCTGTACGAATCGATTATCCAGTTTAGGAGTTTCGGGCTTAGGGCCTTGCTTGGATGGTTCCGGCTTTACCACGAGCTGATTCGCGGGGGCGTCGGGGTCAACGCGAAAGTCCCACACGTAAAGATTGATTCCTTGCTGGCCCAGCATCTCGACGACTGCATATTCTCCCCCTGGAAGATTTCCGGTTGGCGTGAGTTTGATCCAATCGCCAGCAAGCTTCTCTGAAGTTGAGGCTACAAGATTCTGCTCCTGGCTTGCTTTCCCGTAGATTGCAATTTTGATGTCGCCAACGATTCGCTTGTCTTGCCTAGCCTGCAATTTAACGATACGGAACCTGTCCCAAGGGAGCGACTGTTCGTTCGGTTTCTTGCTGTCAGCTTCCTTGTTTGGGTTGTTCTCAGTGGAGCTACTCGCAGAGGCCGAGTCTTCCTCTCCAACACTGATGT
>JALYIM010000106.1 GCA_030775785.1 Acidobacteriota bacterium | reverse complement strand
TTTTTTGTAGCGGACGACCGCTCGCCCGGACTGCTTGTCCCGCACTTCAGTGCATTCTCCGGGAAGCGGGCCTACTTTGCGGTGGGCCGAGTAAGCCGCGATTTTGGAAAGCAGAATAGTATCGGCGTCGTTTACACCGATCGCGAATTCGATGGCTTTTTCAATCGCGTGGGTGGAATTGATGCCAACTTTCGGCTGAACAAGAACTGGCCAGTCAAATGGTAAATATTCTAGGCCGCTTTTTGATGATCTAACTTGGCCTCTGGGTGTCCGCGTTCGGCGGCTGCGTGCTCGATCTGGGCGTTGATCTCGCCTCCCATTAAGAACGCCAGCCCAGTAACGTAAAACCAAACCATAAGAATGATCACGGCACCGAGAGAACCATAGGTCCCGGAATAACTGTTGTAGAAATGCAGATAGACGCGAAAAGCAAAAGATGCCACAAGCCACACCAATACTCCGAAAATCGAACCCGGAGTAATCCAATACCAGTGTTGCTCTTTCAGGTCTGGGCCGTAGAAATAAATCAAAGAGAAGGAGAGCACAAGGAAAGCCAGCGCTGCGGGCCACTGGAAAATCTTCCAGGCTTTTACGACCAAATACGCCATTCCCAGCTCGGAGCCAAGAAAATCCGCAATGTGGCCGCCGACCAGCACTAGGATGAGCGCGGAAATGACAAGAGTCGCAATGGCGATTGTGAGGGATACCGCGATCGCTCGGACCTTCCACAACGGGCGGCTTTCGCGTACGCCATAGGCTCCGTTGAGAGTGGACATCATAGAGTTCATGCCTCCTGCCGCCACCCACAGTGACACGATAATGCCAAACGTTATCTTGCCGCCGCTGGAATTTTTGGTCACTTCATTAATGGTCTGATTGATGACCTGAAATGCCATGGGCGGCAATACCTGGGCAAAATAAAACATTAGATTTGCGCGAAGCTGAATTCCTCGGGAAGCGAATAGTCCGAAAAGAGAGAGGAGAAAAAGCACCAGTGGGAATACTGCAAGCAAGAAGTTGTACGCCAACTCGGATGCACGTCCAAAAAGGTCAGTATCGTTGATTCCAGTCCAGACACGGCGCGCAAGCTGTTTAGCCGTTAAGCCGCCAAGCGCCCAGATGGATTCGAGTTGTTCTTCAGTAGTGAGCGCGGATTCGACCATATGTGTGGCCGTTAGATACTGAATTCGTGATCTGCGGTTGCCATTGCAGAGGTTTGTGGCTGTGCTACGCTGCAATTAAGTGCAGCTCAACCTAGCCAAATCCTCGTTTAGTAGAATTCTTGTGATAATAACGGCGATTTGTCTCGCGCCGCGTGCTAACTCCCAAGCCGATCAGGCACACGAGCAACCTTCGGCGCCGCGGTTATCCGTGCATTGGCAACCCCAGAGATTGGTCAATGGCTCTCCTATACTGTTTCGCGTGTCCAGCCCAGTTAAATTGCGATCGCTTACTGGCCACTGGTTTGGACACGAAGTATTTTTCAGCTTCAATGCAAAGACCAAGCTCTGGTATGGAGTTTCAGGTGTAAGCCTCGAAACTAAGCCCGGTGCCTACACGTTGCAATTGACCGGAGAAGTTCCGCGTGGCAAGGAGATTTCCTTCTCGCGGAAAGTCGCTGTCGGGCGTGGACACTATCCGAAAATTGCCATCGCTGTCGCCAAGCAGTACACCGAGCCCGCTCCGGAGCAGTTACAGAAGATCAAAGAAGATAAATCTGTAAAAGCAGACATATTTAAATCTGTCGGGCTCGAGCGCGAATGGTCGGGAAAATTTATGCCCCCGGTAAGCGCGCGAGTCTCGGATGTTTTCGGCACACAGCGTGTCTTCAATGGAAAGGCGCAGAGCACGCACCAGGGACTCGATTTTGCCGTACCGACTGGCACCAGTGTGGCCGCGCTCAATAGCGGAACTGTTCTGCTTGCACGTCCGCTGTTTTTCGAAGGAAACTGTGTAGTCATTGATCACGGACAAGGTTTATTGACACTCTATCTTCACCTTTCACAATTCGCGGTGAAGGAGGGCGACCACGTTACGCGAGGGCAAAAAATTGGATTGAGCGGTGGCAGCGGCAGGGCATCTGGTCCTCATCTCCATATTGCTGTGCGCTGGCAGGGAATCTATGTGGATCCGGCGACGGTGTTGAAACTGGAGATGCCGTAGGGAGCTGTGGATCTCAGCTTTCTAAGCGCTGGTTTTGCTATCCGGCAGCCTGAGACAAGGCAAGAGGTTCCCCCGACGGGACGGCCACTCCATCTCGGAACGTGACGGTGCGTCCTGAGATCGCAGGAACGCGGTCGCCCGGGACCAGAATTCCGACCAGGTTCAACGGGTCGGCGGCGGAGATGGTGACGATTTGTCCAGTCGCGGCGGCTTTTCGGGTGGCACGCAGCGATTCGACGGCAATCGGCAAAGCGAATTGTTCGCCGAGAAATCCATCAATGAATCGCCCACCGCGAATTTCACCGCGATCTTCCAGCCGGCGAAACGCCATTTGTAACTCGCGCCACCTCGGAAGATTGGTTTCACGAGCCAGCACGTCTCGAAAGACGATGCCATAACGCTTGAGCAGCATCCAGCAGGTAGCTTCGACCGCGCGGTTGTGCTCGACGATTTGATCGGTGTAAAGCAGCGCCCATCGTCCACTACTGTGGCGGGGACGAGTAGCGTGTCCAATCCGTAGTAAGGCCTGCGTTCCTGACCGGCGCTTCGGGTCTATCAGGCCCCTCAGATTATCGAAGCCATCTGCGGTGATAATCCCCCCAGCCACGAGTCCCCAAAGAGCAGTTTCAATTTCTGCTTTCGGCTTGCCAGTGCCGCGAACAATGTCGGCGAAGAAAGAAGCACCGCGGTGAGTAAGGAATTCCAGAACCTGCTTTGCTCCTTCGCTGAGGCCGCGCGCGGCAGCATTCTCGGCCGAAGGGTTATGCGGAGACATCCAATCCGAGTCCTCACGTACGAAAAATGTAATCGGAGCTACGCTGGTTGGAATTAGTCGTCGCCTGCCAGCAGCCGAATCCTCAAGAGTCGCGGGATGTGGAGATAGTCGTCCCCATCCCAAGACGCCGGTGAGGCAAAGCTGATCAAGCCATTTCGATTCATAGTCGGAAATTCTCGCGCACAATATGTGCCGTTCCCAGGCGTTTGCGGGGATTTCGAATCCCTGCAACTGTCGCAACACATCCAGAGTCGCGCGCTCGCCTTGCACCTGCGATCCCGGAGCCACGTGCTGCCAACGCAGCAACCAGCGCATGAATTGCGCAGCCGTGACCGGCTGAATCTGCTTTCTTAGGGTGGCTACAGTAAGGCGATGAATGCGAGCCAGCAGACGCCGGTCGCACCACTCGTTTCCGTAAGTGGGGCCGGCGTGCAAACACTGTTCGGTAAATTTGCCTCGCAAGATCGAACCACTGGCTTCCATTCGCAAGAATGCTTTTTCGATTACCGAGGCTGGCAGTCCGATGGTCTCGCCGATCTGTTGTGACGTTGTGGGACCAAGGTGAGTCATCCAGCCACTGGTCAACGCCAGTAATGCATCATCGGCGGAGATAGCCGTTTCATTCACGTCAGCGGGCTCACGATCAAATTTCGCCTCCGGATATAGCAGCCTGACGCATTTTGCACGTTCAGCTGCGACCCAAACAATTCTGTCACCGCTAAGGGCTTTAGTAACCCGGCCTTGTTCCGCCAGTTTTTCGAACATCCCAGCCCATCTTTTTGACGAGGCTGATATCCCAGTTTGCAACTCTGCGGAAGAAAGAGTTTCTGCTCCGGGATTTATTTCCGGCAAGACAATCAATGTGTGCAGCACGTCATGCAGCTCATCCGCATCGCGAACGTCAGGCCAGGCTTCACTTCGGACCTGTGCAATCGCCGATGGATCAAGCTTCCCAACTTCCTCCAGAACCGACTCGGGAAGAATACGTCGCATCTCCACGGCACGAGCGCGCCGTTCTTCCAGAGGAGCGTCGTCGAGGTACGCATACGGATTCGCATTCAAAATCTCGTGCGAAAACTGTGATGGCACCGGCGTATCTACTGCAATACAACGAATGCGTCCGTCCGCCATGCCGCGTAGAAGATTCTGGAGTCCATCGAGATCCATGGCCTCGTGGAGCACATCTTTCATGACTTCGTTGACCAGAGGATGATCGGGAATCTGGATGTCACCAACAATATTTTCCTGGCAGGCCGCCACGTCTGGAAACACCGAGGCGAGCAGATCGTCGCCGCGCATGCGCTGAATTTGAGGTGGAACTTTCTTGCCACCCTGAAAACGCAACAACGCCAATGACCGGTTCGCATCCCAGCGCCAGCGTGTCGCGAATATCGGAGACACACAGGCGGCCTGCTCCAGCACCGGCTGCACGGTATCCGCATTCAGAAATTCAAATACATCTGCAAGTGGGAAGCTGTGCTGCTCAGCCAGGGCGATGTTCAGCCCGTTCTCGGTGGCGGCAGCCTGCAATTCAAAGTTGAAGCTGCGGCAGAATCTCTTGCGGAGCGCCAGTCCCCAAGCTTTGTTAATTCGGCCACCGAAGGGCGCGTGAATTACTAATTGCATGCCGCCGCCTTCATCGAAAAATCTTTCCGCAATCACGGTGCTTTGCGTCGGTACCGCTCCCAGTACTGCCCGCCCTTGGAGAATGTACTCAACGATTTGTTCCGCGCCTGAGTGATCAACTCCGCATTCTTCCTTCAGCCACGCGACTGTCTCAGCAACTTCTGGCAAATTTTGCCACGCTCCGACCGGAGAAATGTTGGACAGCTGGTCGCTCACCTCATGCCGCAGCCCGGCCACCTGCAGAGAAAGTTCCTCCGTGCGAGCGGGAGCTTCGCCTCTCCAGAAGGGAACAGTCGGAGGTGCGCCGTGCGCGTCTTCCACCAGCACGCGTCCGGATTTGCCCTCTACTCGCCGGATTCTCCACGAGGAATTTCCCAGCAGCATGATGTCGCCCGCATTGCTCTCAACGGCGAAATCTTCATCCAGCGTGCCAACAACCATGCCTTCCGGCTCGGCCACTACAGTGAACATCGCGGTTTCCGGAATCGCTCCTCCACTTGTGATCGCGGCTAGGCGGCTGCCTCGGCGGGCGCGCAACTTGCGGTTCACGCGATCGCGGTGGAGGTAGGCGCCGTAACGGCCACGACGGGCAGCGATTCCCTCGGAAAGCATTTCCAGAATGCCCTCGTAGCTATCGCGCGTCAGATTGCGGTAGGGATAAGCGCGCCGGACGAGAGCGAAGAGCGCGTCTTCATCCCACTCTTCCGCCGAGCACATCGCGACAATTTGCTGCGCGAGAATGTCAAAGGGCGCGTCCGGAATAATGATGTGATCAAGATCGCCCTGCCGGATCGCGCGCACCAGAGCCGCGCACTCCTGCAATTCATCGCGGGTGGTAGCGAAGAATCGCCCTTTTGGAACCGCTCCCCGCCAGTGGCCCGAGCGTCCCACGCGTTGCAATGCCACAGCGATGGCCCGCGTCGAGCTGATCTGTACCGCGAGGTCAACGAATCCAACATCAATTCCCAATTCCAGCGAAGCTGTTGCCACCAGAACTTTAATCTTGCCTTCTTTTAGCTTGCACTCCGCTGCCAGGCGGAGCTTGCGCGAGAGGCTGCCATGGTGCGCGGCGACATTATCTTCACCAAGGCGTTCTCCCAGCTGGTGACAGAGCCGCTCGGCCATGCGGCGGGTGTTGACGAAAACCAGTGTGGAGCGATGCTGCTCAACCAGTTCCACCAGGCGGATATAGATCTCGTCCCACATCTCGTTGCTGGCGATGGCTCCGAGCTGACTTGCTGGAACTTCCACAGCGAGATCGAGTTTGCGGCGGTGGCCGACGTTGACGATGACTGGATTGCCGCGTCCGCTGCCAGTGAGAAAGTGCGCAATCTCTTCAATCGGTTTCTGCGTTGCTGAAAGTCCGATGCGTACCGGTGGACGATCGCTCAACGCCTGCAGTCTCTCCAGGGACAACGTGAGATGCGCTCCCCGCTTGTCGTCCGCCACTGCATGAATTTCATCCACGATCACGGTTTCGATGTCGCGCAAAATCGCGCGGCTCTTCTCGGCGGTGAGCAGAATGTATAGCGACTCCGGCGTGGTAACGAGAATGTGTGGCGGGCGTTTTAGCATCGCGCGCCGTTCATGCATCAGCGTGTCGCCGGTGCGAACGGCGGTGCGAATCTGAGGCATCAATAGCCCGCGCTCCCCGGCCATCTGCAAAATCTCTCCCAGCGGTATCTCGAGGTTTTTCTGGATGTCGTTCCCGAGAGCCTTCAACGGCGACACATAAAGCACCTGGGTACGGTCTTGAAGATCGCCTGCCAGTGCTTTCCGAACCAGGCGATCAATGCAGGCAAGAAAAGCAGCAAGAGTTTTACCGGATCCGGTGGGTGCAGAAATGAGAGTCGTACGGCCAGCCAGAATTTGCGGCCAACCTTGTTCTTGCGGCTCCGTAGGCGTTCCAAAGCGCCGCACGAACCAGTCCCGCACCAGAGGATGCGCCCACGCAAGGGGCGAATTTTCAGGAACAAGATCGAAAGACCCTGGAGAAGGAGGAGCTACGACAGCCATGATTTGCGCTATTTTATCCGGAAAAACGTTTTCGAGATAGACGTTTGTTCGTAAAATCTTCGCCCTAGATGGATGACGCCCGAGCCCCTGTTTTCGCGCGGCCTCAAGACCGGCCATGTCTCTCCAATGCTAGAATCCGCGAATGTCAAAAAAGCGTGCTCGCAAAATCAAACTCCTGCTGTTCGACGTGGATGGTGTCCTCACCGATGGCAAGCTTTTTATTATTCCGACCTCCGAAAGCTCGGAGGGCCAGCCACGGGGCGAGGGCTTCATCGAAGTGAAAGGTTTTCACGCGCACGATGGTGCGGGAATTTCTCTGGCACACCTGGCGGGCATCAAGACCGGATTGATTACCAAGCGCGTATCCCAGACCGTCGCCCTCCGCGCGCGGGATCTGAACCTCGAATATGTCCACCAGGGCATTCAGAACAAGCTCGCGGCTTTTGAAGAAATTATTGAAGAGGCAGGCATTTTTGCAAGCGAAGCCGCTTTTGTCGGAGACGACGTGATTGATTTGCCGGCCATGCGCAATTGCGGACTCGCCATCGCCGTCGCGAACGCTCGCGACGAAGTCCAGGAGGAAGCGCACTACGTCACTCGCCACGGCGGAGGCGATGGCGCATTGCGAGATGCCATCGAATACATTCTCAAAGCGCAAGGCAAGTGGGAGGATGTAGTGGATCAATACATCGGGGCGAAAAATCCCAAGAAAAAGGCGCTGGCTTTGGAGGATGTGGGGATGAAAGACCTGATTCCGGAGGACAGCAAATCAAAAAAAGCTTCGCGTCGGTAGACGGAGCGATTTTTAGACACCGGATGCCTTGCTTGGGGTACAACTCGGGGCGGCATCCGGTGGTGGTCCTTACTCACATTACGTTTTCAGGAGCAGTTAGTAGCTATAACCCGTAGGGGACAGAAAGTTTCGGAGTCAAATATTTATTGTTTTCATCCTGGGGTCCCGAGCCGCGCGAAGTGCGGCGTTGGCAACAAAGGATCTGTGCATCAAGCGGTGGAGGATCCTGGATTCTTTGCTGCGCTCAGAATGACATCCTGGATACTTAGTTCGATATCGCGATCGGACGCGACGCCATCAATTCACTAAACCGCGCATCTTTTCTCAGGCCTGCGAACTCAGGATCCTTGTATACCGCATCTACTCCTTTGTATCCCTCTTCCATGGCCCGCCTCAGATATTCCAGCGAACGATCTGTAATACCCATACTTGCGTAGAGCTTGGCCATTACAAAGGCATAGCGTGCGCGATCTTCTGGAGAAGGTAGCTGGGCGGAGATTCCCGTTCGCGAATGGTGGTCAAAAACATTGGGATCGAGTTGCAGGGCCTTCGCGTAATTCACAGCTGCCTTCTCAAATTCTTTCTTGGCAAAATAAGCGGCACCCAGGTTGCTATAAAAAGTTGCGTTGTCGGCTTCTAACTTGAGAGCGCGGTCGTAGTTCTTGATTGCGCCTCCATATTTTCTCTCTTCATACAGCACGGCGCCAAGATTGTTGTAAGCGTCGGCGCGCTGGCGGTCGGCCTTGATGGCGTGTTCGAAACTTTTTTTGGCTTCTTTGTAACGCTGCAGTTGAAGCTGCGCGATTCCGGCCTTGTTATAAATCGGACCGTTATTCGGACTCTTCACGAGGGCCGCGTGATAATAATCCAGCGCGTCGAGATAAGCTTTATTTCCACGCAACTGATCACCGCGTTTCTCCAATTCTTCTACCGAGGCCGATGTGGCCGGCGGCTCAGCCCGCCGCATAGGAGGACTCACCTGTACCTGGTCAATGCGCGAGTAGCCTTCGGCACGCAAAGTTAGTGTGATGGAAACAGCTGCAAAGAAGAGAACAACGAGGAGGGGAAATACCAGGCGACGCATAAGCTCACCCCTGATGACAAGCCTTCAACCGTCAAGCAGTCAGGCAACGAGTCACTCAGTGAGAGATGTTTCCGTTGCCGTCTGGAGGACTTGGCGGAGGGTTAGACGTTTTGTCGTCTTTAAAGATACCCGTAATTTTGCCCAAAATCCCCTTTTTCTTTTTTTGGCCGGACTGGGCGGTCTGGTTTTGACCTTCCTCCCCAGCTTCGGCAGGCGACCCGGGCGGGGGTAAAGGCTTTTGCCCACCTAACCCGAAAATACGGGAGAAGAATCCTGAAACCCCGGCGCTCTGGTCGCAAGTAGTATTGGGCTCGGTGCCGGCGATAAAAGCCGCAGTGTAAGTCTGTGGGCAGGAAGGTGTTGCCAGCAGGTTTGTAGCTTTATCCAACTGGACGTCAACGACTCCAGAAGGCTGCGTGAAAGCCTTGACGTCAGAATATTGCGGAAGTGCGACCGCCTTCTTCATGAATTCTGCCCAGACCGGCGCGGCAGTCTGAGCTCCGCTTAATCGGATATCGCTGTAATCGTCGTAGCCGATCCACACGATGCAGAGGAGATTGCTGGTATATCCCGCGAACCATCCGTCGTGCGAACTCCCAGTTTTGCCTGCTGCTGGGGCGGTGAATCCACGCTGGCGCACTTCGTACGCTGTGCCGAAATTCAAAACGCCTTGCATCATGTCAGTCATCACAAAGGCGACACGGGGATCCATGACTTGACGCTTGTCGGCTTTGAAGTCAGTGACCACATCGCCCGAGGAATTGCGAACAGAATTCACCAGCAGCGACGATAGTCGTAATCCTCCATTGGCAAAGACCGTGTAAGCGGAAGCCATGTCGAGAGGTGTCGCGTCGTATGCGCCCAGCGCCATAGCAGGAGTAGCTTTCACCGAGGTGATGCCCGCGGTCTTCGCCAAGGCCGCGACTTTTTCGTATCCCACTTGTTCGGCGAGTTTCACCGTGGCATTGTTCAATGACAGAGCGAGGGCATAGCGAGCCGTAACTTCTCCGTGGTATTCCTCTTTGTAATTGCGGGGCTCGTAAATTTGATCGCCATAAGAGAAAGTCCCCGGCTGATCTTCGATCATCGAGGCCGGAGTTATTATTGGAGTCGTGCCATCGAGCGCGGTGTTCATCGCGGCGGCATAAACGAACGGCTTGAAAATGGATCCGGTCGGCCTTCTAGCTGAGGCGTGATTGAGTTGGCTGAAGGAATAATTGCGTCCGCCCACCAGCGCCAGAACTTCTCCGGTATGGGGATTCATCGCAATCAGAGTGACTTGCGCTTGTGGCCCCGGCGTCACCCTGTTTTCGTATTTGTTTTTGCCGATCTTGACTCGCTTGGTGCGCCGCTTTGTGATCTGGTCGTCCACCAACTTCATCCCGGTTTCAACCGCCTGCGCCGCAACTTTTTGTAATGACGGATCGAGCGTGGTGTAGATGCGATAGGACTGCTCGTTCAGTTCGCGCTCGTTCAATTTTCCGATGAGCGTTTCACGCACCAGGTCTATGAAGTAAGGTGCATCGCTCGCCTCCACGTTGGGAGGAGCAAGTTTCAGTGGTGCGGCCTTCGCTTTTTCCGCTTGCTCCAAAGTGATGGAGTGAGTTTCGACCATGCTGTCGAGTACCAGGTTGCGGCGCTCCTGCGCGCGCTCCGGATGCCGGTAAGGCGATAAATAACTGGGACGCTGAATGATTCCGGCAAGCAGCGCAGCTTCTGGCAAAGTAATGTCCTTCAAATCCTTATTAAAGTAAGCGCGCGTGGCCTCGGCAAAACCATTGATCGAAAACGAACCTCGCTGTCCGAGATCAACCCAGTTGCTGTAAAACTCAAAGATCTGCTGCTTGCTTAGCTTCTGCTCCATCTCCATCGCAATCAGCATTTCGACCAGTTTCCGCTTGACCGTTTTTTGCGGAGTTAGAAAAAATCCTCGCGAAAGCTGCATCGTCAGAGTTGAGCCGCCCTGGTCATGACGCTGGCGGGTAAGGTCAATCCAGGTAGCTTCGGCCATGCGGAGAAAATTCACTCCACTATGTTGGAAGAACCTGCGATCCTCGATGGCGAGCACGGCGTCCCGCAAGACTTTAGGAATTTCTTCATACTTAACGACCTGCCGCTTGGAACGTTGTCCGGCGTCGAACAGAGAGGTGATCATCAGGGGCTCGAGTTCGTAGGCATCGAGATCGCCGGAGTTTCCGGTAATGCTTTGCACTTGCCCGCCGTGGATTTTGACCGTCGCCGCTTCCGGGCTGTGATAAGAAGCTGGTCCAGGTTTGATCTCGATGCCTCCGCCGCTCAGTAGCCTGTAGCTGCCAAGTTCAGCACGTCCATCGCTGTCGGTATAGCCTGCTTGCCGCAACTCGGCGGCCACTTCGGTGGCGCTGATTTTCTGTCCTATTCGAACGGCCTTTGGGATAGCGTAGATTTTCGCGGAATTGCTGAAAATTTTCCCTTCAAAGCGATGCTGGATAATGCGATCGTACTTAACGTAGTAGTAGGAAAATACCGAAGTGATCGCGATTGCCAGGACAGCGAAGATGATGAGAGCAATCCGAATCACCGGATCGCCCCCGAGAAATCCGCCGCTCTTGCTCCGACGTTTCTTATTTTGAGGAATTTTGAGTTTTATGGCCACGTTGGGTTAAGGAGTATCGCTACAGAATCCAAATTCATTGCACAGAGGCTAGCCAGAGCGGAATCCGCGCTGAACATGAAAAACATCCCTAATCATCATTCTAAATGAGATGGATTCCCAGTGGGTTGATGCTAGAGGATACTCTTGTTTCTAGTAGCCGGGGTAAAGTGCAAATCGGTGCTATAGCCGGGCAGATCGAGGTGAACAGTGTACGGCGCTTCAATGCTGACGGAACCGGAACCCTGCGTGCCAACCCGCTGCACCTTAATGTTGTCTTTTGTGAGCGGAACTTCCAAGTCTTGCGCTTTTTTGTAAACCAGGTCGCGAATTGCATCCTCGGAATCGGAGTTATTCGTGCTCATAACAGCCTGGGTCTTGAGAGCGTCTTCAAATTGGTAATTCGCAAAGAACACAGGAATGATCTTCGCCCCCAGATAGACGCCTGCGACGATTACGAAAATCGCGAACATGAGTTTTAGTGTCGCCATAAAGGGCTCCGCAGTCGAGCCGGCGCAGCGCTCTCAGATCAGCGCGCAGGCCTGAGTCTTTCCTCAAAGTACTCGACTACTGACCCGATGCTAGCATCGTAGATTTCCCGGGTCGAGCGCGGAACGATCTCCACAGTACCTTCGGTAACCTTCTTTCCCACGGTGATACGGTAAGGAATTCCCACCAAGTCGGCATCTTTAAACTTAACCCCCGGCCTTTCGTCGCGGTCGTCCAATAAGACGTCAAATCCAGCCTCTTCAAGCTTTTGCGCGATGCTTTCGGAAGCCTGTCGCACGGCGTCGTCTTTAACATTTGCAGGTGTGATCACGACTTCGAAGGGCGCGATATGGGAAGGCAGCCAGAATCCGTTCTCGTCGTTGCTCTGCTCGATCGCGGCCGTCAGAATGCGCTCGATACCAATACCGTAACTCCCCATAATCGGTGTGACTTCCTTGCCATTCTTATCGAGAACCCGCGCACCCATGGATTCCGTATATTTGTAGCCGAGTTTGAAGATGTGTCCAATCTCGACAGCAGTGTCAATGCGAAGCGGGGCACTGCAATTTGGACAGCCCTCCCCCGCCGTAACGCTGCGGAGGTCAACGTAGGCGGTGGGATGGAAGTCTCGTCCCGGAGTCACATTCTTCAGGTGGTAGTCTTCTTTATTAGCGCCGGAGATGAGGTTTTTGCGGCCTTCGAGCGCCCTATCTACTAACAGAATTGGAATTCCATCTGCGTCGCTAGGCTTCACTTTCTTAATGGGAATTTCTACGTTCTTGGCGGCCATTAACCCAACAGGCCCAAGATACCCAGCTGGGGACTTGAAGAGGCTGCGAATTTCGTCTTCTCTCATCGGCCTAATGTCACCTGGACCAAGCACGGAGGCCAGCTTAGTCTCGTTTATTTGATGATCTCCTCGTACGAGCACAACTAACGCGCGAACGTGTTCAGAAGGGTAACTCGAATTGATCATCGACGGTAACAACCCGCCTGTTCCACTAGTAACATAAGCCAGCGTCTTGATCTTGTTCTTCGGCGACACCCCGAGGAATCGCGCTACGTCTTCAATCGTCTTCTGTCCCGGAGTATGTACTTCGAGCGGATTGCCATCGCCTTCCGCAGCCAAGTCCTCGACCGGATCAAGCCTGGAAGTCGCTTTTTCCATGTTGGCTGCGTAATTGCATTTCTCGCAGCTCACAATGAGATCTTCTCCCGCCGGAGTCCGGACCATGAATTCCTCGGACTGCGTCCCACCCATGGCGCCGGAATCTGCTTCGATGACGCTGTACTTCAAACCGCAGCGATCGAAGATTCGACAGTAAGCGTCCCGATGCTTTTGATAGGAGAGATCTAACCCAGTAGCATCAATGTCGAACGAGTAAGAATCTTTCATCAGGAACTGCCGCACGCGCAGCAATCCGGCTTTCGGCCGCGGCTCGTCTCGAAACTTGCTTTGAATCTGGTACCAGATTTGCGGAAGCTGTTTGTAACTACGAAGTTCCTTGCGCGCGATCTCGGTCATGACTTCTTCCTCGGTCATGCCCAAACACAGATCGGCGCCTTTGCGGTCCTTGAGGCGAAACAGATTATCGCCCATCACCGACCAGCGTCCGCTCGCCTCCCACAGTTCTCGCGGATGCAAAGCGGGCAGATAAAACTCCTGCCCAATCTTGTCCATTTCTTCGCGCACGATGGCGGTGATTTTATTGAACGAACGTTGCCCGAAAAACAGGTAGGAATAAATTCCGGCAGCCAGTTGACGGATGTATCCAGCCCTGATCAGAAATTTGTGGCTGGCGACTTCGGCATCAGCCGGCGCCTCGCGCAGTGTGGGGATAAATAGTTTGGACCAACGATGCATGGTTGAAAATCCTGAGTAGCAGGGAATTGGTTATTGTACGTGGAATAAGGGAAAGTCCGCGAGGCGGACTGTCAATGCGGAATTTGTGGGCCTCACACCGCCAGACGCTTTAGAATCTCTTTCCCCAGCTTCTGCGCCTCTCCGAAAAATTTCTGATACTCGACAAACATGCGATTCAGCTCCAGTGATTTGTCGGCAGTGAGATTCTTGCGCAGGATCATGTCGCGCATATGGACGGGGTTGGGAAGAGCGGCTTCTTCCGTCAGTTCTTCCAACGCTGCGTTGGGATCATAGTGATACATGCGGACATTCTAATCCGCCGCGACGTGCTTTTTTGTGCGGGCTTGTGAAATTACGTACACCATTAATATAAGCAGCTCCGCTTCGATCGGATGCCGGTAGCGCGGAAGTGGGAACACAAAGTAAAAGATCGCGGGATAACTCACGACCAGCCAGAAGAACAGCCATGCCCCAGGTTGGTGGCGGCGCAGTGCGCGACCCAGTCCCCATAACGCAAGCACCGACGAAGCCAGGTATAACGAATTTTGGAATGGAGCCAGTGCAGCGTTCTCAGAAGGTTTTGGAATTCCCGCCCAGTAGTAAATAAGTCGGGCTAGTGAAAGGCGCGCGAAGCGTCCGTAATCCGCGCGAATGAACTCGACTGCCTCGCGCTTACGCTCCGCGACGTATGCAATCTCTCCCAGTTCGCGATAGCGCCTCATGGCCAGGACGTTTTCAGTGGGATGAAGGTACTCCATCCAAGTGCCATTCGCTCCGGGGCCATTCCCCATTCGCAGCTCAGCCCCGAAGTTGGAACGTATGAATATAAACCTTCCGAAAGCCTGATAATTCCGCAGCAGCCAGGGTGTAAGGCAGGTTGCAAAAATAAGCGAAGCCAGCACAACTCCTGCTAGTGATCGTTTTCCGTCTTTGTGCCTTCGATACCAAATCCACAATCCACCCGCAGGTAAAAATCCTAATAGCGAAGTATTTACCAGTGCCGCGATTCCCCAGAGCGCCCCGAACTTGATCCATGGCAGCAAACCATCGCGATCCTCCATTGAAAGGGCAAGCCAAAACAACAGCGCCAGTAAAAATGCCGCGAGACTTGTCTCCCAGACCCAGCGAGTACACCAATACAGAACACTCGGCAATAGCGCCCACGTCCAAGCCGACCATACAGCAACCTTTTCACTGAAGCAGCGACGCGCGATAAAAAAAATGGGAATGCAGGTCAGCGCCGAAAATGAACTGTTCAGTGTCAGCAACACGAAGGCAGAAGATTTGCTGTAAATTCCAAAAGCCTTGAAAACCCACGCGATTAAATATGGATACAGCGGTGGCTCCCATGCCGTCAGTCCGCTGGGACTGTTGAAAGGACTCGCGAATCCATCACCGGCAGCGAGTGATCGCCCAACCCGTCCCATCTCCCATCCGAAGGAAAAATTGCTGTCCATGCCAGGAGCGTGGCGCGTGTGAAGGGCATAGGTGTGGGCGATTAGGATGTAAGCGAAGCGCAACGCGAATGCCAGCAGTACGATCCATCCAAAAGACGTGCGGGCCTTACTCCACCAGAGTTGTAAGCGTGAAATTGAAGAAGGCGTCAATTGGTTGCGATAAGCGTCACTTGGTCAGCTCAAGATTGGCACGGTCCCACTTTGCCAGGTTGGCGGCAGCTGCGTAAGTGCTCTGGAAAAATCCCAGTAACGCTTCGCGCGGGGACGACGCCTGTCGAACATCGTCGTACATCAATAAGAATTCCGAAAGTTGCGTGCTGAAAAATGCTTTCGCAGGGCCCACCGGCTGCTTCCCGAAGTCGGGCGGCGCAGGGGCAGCGTAGGAGTAAAAAGCGGGTGCTGTGATGTCGCCGGAACCCGGCCAGAATCCGACGCTGCTGACTTCCTGGGAATAGGCATCAAGCGTGACAGGATCGGCGCCCTCGCGCGGAGGAGCGCGACGTCCCGAAAAGCGGGTGACTGCCAGGTCGAAGCTGCCCCAGAAAAAATGTACCGGACTCACTTTTCCTAGGTAGCGAGCGCGAAATTCTTTCAGAATGTTATCTACGATCACCAAAATCCGCCAAAAGCGATTGGCATATGCCGGATCGTAGGAATCATGCTCATGGTCCTGGTCGAAACGAATCGGATTTGGAATCTCCACTGGCATGGGCCAGATTTTTACTTCAATTCCAAGTGCAGCGAGGGCGCCCATAACTTCTGAATAGAAGTTCGCCACCGATTTTGGCGTGAGGGACAAAGACTTCGTCTTGTCGTCACTTGTGCGAATGTTTAGATGATGATGGAGGAAGTCGAATTCCATCTCGAAATTTCCATCGCGGTAGGGAATAGGCGAAGTAGCCAGGCCCACGGAACTAACATACAGGGGCACCTCCCACCAGTGGTTCACGTGCGGAGATAATGTCATGCGAACTTTCCCGACAATTTGTGTCCACATGTGAAGGGTCTCGAGAGTGTCCTGCCACTCTGTGAGGGGAAGACTGGGCCAGCTCGAGCTAAAGCGTGAACTGTGGCTCATCGCCGTTTCCGGACGCAACGAATTGAATTATAACCGCCAGAGATATTCGGCAATCCGGAAAGAGCAGAAACTGCTTGAGCGCAACGAGAAAGTTCCTATGGTGAGTATCGAAGTTGCAAAAGCCTCCTAAAAAATCTTTCGTTACGGGAGACAATTTACATGCTGGTCAACCTGCTCTTTTGGACGCTGCTTTTACTAACAGGTTCTGTAGTGTGAACAGCCCAACATCCAGGAGCAGAGCAATCGCTTGGGTACTGCGTGGAGATGGCATCGGCCCCGTCAAAATTGGCATGACGTTGGCTGAACTGAACTCGGTGCTCCATGCAGAACCTTCGCGGACGGACGACAAAGATAACGAAGGGTGCTTCTATGTAG
>JALYIM010000105.1 GCA_030775785.1 Acidobacteriota bacterium | reverse complement strand
AAGGATTTTGAAACTATGCTGCAAGCTGGAAGCCCATTTCCGAATTTCTCTCTTCCCAACCAAGATGGCAAGGCTGTAAGCCTCAAAGATTTTGCCGGAAGCTGGCTGGTAGTTTATTTCTATCCGAAAGATGACACGCCCGGCTGTACCATCCAGGCAAAGTCATTCACCGCTTCGAAGGCGGACTACGATGCCGCCGGAGTTAAGGTTTTGGGAGTGAGCCAAGATAATGTCGCTTCACACAAGGATTTCTGCAACAAGTTTGCGTTCACCATTGACTTGCTGGCGGATACCAAAGGCGAGCTCATGAAGAAACTGGAGATTGGACAGTCCGATTGGAAAGGGATGAAGTTCTGGGAGCGGACCAGTTTCGTGGTGGATCCAAAGGGCGTAATTCGCAAAGTCTACGAAAAAGTTGACCCACAGGGACACGAGAAGGCTTTGCTTGACGACATTAAAAAGTTACCCGCAGCAGCGTGATTGCGGGGTTAGATCGTGCTGGGCCGGGCGACCAGACAGTTATGGCTGTGTCCAGGTGAACTGAAGATCAGCTCTCGCGCCCGGCGTATTCACGTTCGCCAACCTGTTGCCTCCACATAGCGTAGTAGAGACCTTTTTTATCCAGCAATTCCGAATGGCGCCCGTGTTCCACGACGGTCCCGCGCTCCAGCACGTAGATGCGGTCGGCGTGCATCACCGTGGATAGCCGATGAGCGATTAAGATGGTGATGGCTTCTTGGCTATTCGCTACGTCGCGAATCGTCCGACTGATTTCTTCTTCCGTCAAGGAATCGAGCGAAGAAGTAGCTTCATCAAAGACCAGTAACTGCGGATGCCGCAATAACGCCCGGGCGATGGACAAGCGCTGTTTTTCGCCGCCAGAAACTTTGACGCCGCCTTCTCCGATTAAAGTATCCAGGCCGCGATCCGCTCTGGATAGCAGGCTATTCGCGGAGGCCTGCCGCAACACTTCCATGCACTCTTCGTCGGTGGCGCGTGGATTGACGAACAGCAAGTTCTCCCGGATTGTGCCTGAGAAGAGCTGAGTGTCCTGGGTGACGAATCCGATCTTCTCCCGCAATTCGTCTAAATCAACCTTGTTGGAATGGATGCCGTTGTAGAGAATTTCTCCGGACTGCGGTGGGTATAGCCCAACGAGAAGCTTTACCAGCGTTGTCTTGCCGGATCCCGACGGTCCTACGAACGCAATCGTGTCTCCGCGGGCCGCGCTGAAATTAATGTCACATAGTGCTAGTGCTGTTGCGCTGCGATGTTGAAAGCACACCTGTTCGAACTGCAAGGTCATCAGCTCGTCTATCGGAGACGGGTCCGATGGTTTGGCGTCGCGTGGAGTCGCCAGCAAGTCCCGGAAGTTCTGCAGTGATACCTCAGTCTCTCGATAGGTGTTGATGACGTTTCCCAGTTCCTGCAGCGGAGTGAAAATGAAGAACGAGTAGAGCATAAGCGAGAAGAATTGCCCCACGGTGATTTCCTGACGGAAAATCAAGAACAGCATCAGGAAAAGAATGCCGGTTCGAAGGGCGTTTACCGACGTTCCCTGAATGAAGCTCAAACTTCTCAGATACTTCACTTTGTTCAGCTCGAGTTTTAAAATCTTACCCGTGATTCCGTTCAGTCGGTCCACTTCCTGATTCGCCAGCCCGAGACTCTTCACCAGCTCGATATTCCTTAGCGATTCGGTGGTGGATCCGGCGAGGGCAGTGGTTTCCGAAACAATCGTCTTCTGGATCTTCTTTATGCGGCGGCTAAGCACTGAACTGATGATTCCAAGCATTGGAACGGTGATCAAAAATGCAGGCGCAATTGCCCAATGGACTCGAAAGGCATAGCCCATCACGAATACGACGCCAACTACCGACGTGAAAATGACGTTGATAGCCGCGGTAATAAATTTCTCGACATCGCTGCGAACCTTCTGCAATTTACCGAGAGTTTCGCCGCTGCGCTGGTCTTCGAATACCTGATAAGGAAGATCGAGCGAGTGCCTGATTCCATCCGAGTACATACGCGCGCCCAGCCGCTGCACGATTACATTGACAAAATAATCCTGAAAATTTTTAGCCAGCCGCGAAACGAATGCTACGCTTACGGCCGCCAGGAGCAGCAATCCGGCGCCGCGAATGAATTGCGACTGCGTGTACTGGTGATATTTGGTCGCGTAGTCGTCAATGATGTGGCGGAAAATCAAGGGATCGAGCAGGGAGAAGATCTGGTTCGTTGCCGCCAGCAAAAGAGCCGCAACGAACAGCTTCCAATACTGTTTGGAATACCGATAAAGAAGGTCCATAAATGTTCACAATACCAGCGCGCACGTTGCTTTTTAGATGACAAACGAAGGTTTTTGATTCAAGCACGGGCCGCGCGATAGCAATGTGGCGGCGATAACGGGAGGCCGCGCCCACAACCTGACGCCGGCAATTAAGGGGTCGCCTTCAGATATTGCATGGACTGGCGCGGACTGCATCAGCTTTACGGATTGTAATCAAGCCGGATTGGGTGAGAAGCAACGTAAGAGAGCGGCGGCTACCGCAACACCATGGCTGGCGTGCACGCACCAGAACTTGGATCCGATTCGTTTTGTGAAGTTAAGACGCCGACGCTAATCCCGGTGGGTGACGTGATGGCGAAGTGCCGATGGCTCAGTCCATCGGAGTGCTATCACGCTTTAGAAAATATGAACGTCCCAGTGCACTTGGTGGGTTATCCCAACGAAGTACGCTCTACTACAAATCTGCTGCACGCGACCACACCTTGCGGATGCTGCGATGGTTCCAACAGTGGTTCGCGAAATGAAACTGCCCCGAGGTTTTCCTCTGACAGAAGGTGGAAGTCTGATCTGCTATCTTTGTTGTTCTATTTTTCTCATGACCACGATGCGGGCTTCGCTCCGTCTCTATGATGAGTCCTTTTGATGATTGCTAATACCCGAGTTGAAAGTACTCGACCCGAACCATCCCGTCTCTACCGCTGGATCGTGTTGCTATTTGTAAGTCTGGCGATGGGCAGCAGCCACTATATCTACGACAGTATTAATCCGCTCGAGCGAATCTTTATCCAGAAGCTCGGTTTTTCTGCCACTACATTCGGATGGTTAAACTCAGCCTATAGTGTGTCCGCGGTTCTCACCCTGCTCGTCGGCGGCATCGTCATTGATCGGATTGGCACTAAGAAGGCGATCATGGTCTTTGCCGTAATTTGTTTGTTAGGGGCCGCGCTCACGGCAGCGGGTGGACGGCCTGGCATGATGATTGCCGGACGCACTGTGCTTGGTCTGGGCGGCGAATCCATGATCGTCGCAGCTACGACTGTTCTCGCCAAGTGGTTTAAGGGCAAAGAGCTAAGCTTCGCCTTCGGAATCAAAATTACAATTTCCCGCATGGCCTCAGTGGCGGCTGACAACTCACCAACCTGGGCAAGCAACGTGTTCTATCCCAATGGTCCCGCGGGCGAGCCGAGTTGGCAGGGACCGTTATCGCTCGCCGTCGGCGCCGGCGTCATGGCGGTAGTCTGTTCGGGAATTTACTGGTTACTCGAAAACCGGGCGCAAGGAAGATACGAACCGACTCGGAGTGGGCCAAGCGAGAAACTCTACTTCGGGCAGATCCTTCGATTTAATCCCTCGTACTGGTTCGTGGTAGGGCTCTGCTTAACGTTTTACTCGGCGATCTTTCCGTTTCGCACCTTTGCGATTGACTTTCTAACTAATAAGATACTCGCTGCCCAAGGCGCGTTAAGCGCTTCGGAAGCAATGAGGGTGCTGGCTCACCAGCGGGCGGGAATGTTCAACAGTCTGCTTCCTCT
>JALYIM010000104.1 GCA_030775785.1 Acidobacteriota bacterium | reverse complement strand
AAACGCTTGAGGCTGCACTCTCAAAAACTGTGATTGCCCCCAGTTGTGGGATCGGGCGCGATACCGGATTTATACACGGCGGGAACGGACAAGAAATGGAGGCAATCATCTGCCAGCCGGAAAACGATTGCACACTTTCATAGCCGAGCAGATTCACTCCGGAGGGGTCGTAGAGGGGATAAGAGACGTTCACGGGGGGAGGAAGGTTCACGTCGCGAGCACGAATCAAGTTCTGTCCATGGACGAAGGTGTAGGAAATCCCAACTGCTGTTCCCTCCGCGACTTCGCGTTCTAGGCCAAGGCTAGCCTGATTCACCTTCGGAGTAAGGAAGTTATGCGCGAATGCGGAAATGTCGCTCTTTAAGAATTGCGCAAAGCCGGGCGGCGGTTCACAAAATGCCGTAGTGGGAGAGCAGTTCACCAGCGCATTCGGATACCGGGGGAAAATCTGGTGATCGTAGTAATTGGCATTTTTTAAATACAGAGTTCTATTCGAAATTCCGTTCCGAGTCTGAACCGTCGAGTTGTAAATCTGCGGAACGCGAGTATAGAAGAGTCCATAGCCGCCACGAACCACGAGTGGCCGATGCTCACCGAAAGAATATGCAAAGCCCGCGCGAGGCGCGAAGTTGTTGGGATTCATTGGCACTTTTCCCGAATCTGGCCACAGGGGATTGGTCTTAAGTCCCTTGGCTGTGAACGTTTGCAGGTCGTAGCGCGCGCCCAGACTTAGTGCCAGATGTTTTGACACCCGGATCGTGTCCTGCAGGAAGGCAGCATATTCGTTGGTGTCGGGCCGCGAAACGCCGGATCCAAAATCTTGCATGTAATAGCGTGGCACCTGGTGTGCGAAAGCCCGTAGCGGTGTGAGTTCTAGGCCGGCAAGCCTGGGCTCAAAAGTAAAAGGGTCCACTTTGATGGGATCAAAAACGTACTCGCCTCCAAAGCGAGAAGGGGAAAAGTTGTAAATCCACGTCAGCAGTGCGTCCCCGCCAAATTTCCAGGAATTTCGTCCCTCCTCAAAGCTGAAGGTCTCGGCCAGATGCAAGCGGTGTTGCCTAGTCTCTCGCGGCAAAATCGAAGAACGTCCGAAGCCATCAATGATTGCGTAAATTTTGGTTAGAGGCTCCGTTGAATTGCTGGTAGACCACTGCAGATCGCGAGAGAATTGTGCCCGCAAATGACTGCTGACGTGAAACGAAAGCTGGCTGGTAAGCGAGGCGGACGCGGTTTCAGTAGCATTTGATTCCTGCCCATTGTCGCTGGTGCCGTAAGTTGTAAGCGGGCTGGCGGGGTCAAGAAATACGTTATTGCTTCCCCGATAGCGGGATTCATTCAATCGCAGCGCCAGCACGTGCCGGGCAGAGAGCGCGAAATCGAACTTCAAAAATCCGGCATTTCCGATCAGGTTCGCCGGATACACGCCTGCCTGCCGCGAAAGCTGCGCCGCAGCGGTGAAGACCAAATTCTGATCGCTCGATTCGTAATCACCCGGAGTGACTGGTCCGGTTGCCGGCGCCGGAACGACCGATGAGCCTCCATCTACAAACCTGACTACGGCGGGCAGATGAAAGATGTGCTGATCGAAGCCCGCGAAGAAGAACACCCGGTTGCGGCGAACAGGTCCGCCTAGTGTAAATCCGAATTGTTGCTGTTGATCGTGTGGCTTGAAGTTCAAGAATGGATGGCGTGCGTCGAAAGCGCTATTGCGTACGAAATAAAAGTCACTGCCGTGGATCCGGTTGGAACCTGATTTTGTTACAACATTCACGACGGCGCCGCCCGCCCGCCCAAGCTCTGGCCCATAGGTGTTAGCGGACACCCTAAATTCCTGCACCACTTCGTTCGAGAACTGGTAGGGCGCGCGATAGCGTCCGGTCGCCTGTGAAAAAAAAGCGTTGTTGTTGTCGCCACCGTCCACTAGATAACTCGATTGAAAGCCGCGAATGCCACCAAACGCGAGGTCACCGTTTGATCCCGACGTCAGGCCGCGAGGGTCTTGCGTCACCCCTGGCGTCAGCAACGCAAGGTCGGTAAACCTTCGCCCATTCAGAGGAACACCGTTGATCGTGCTCTCGTCAATCAACGAAGAGACCGCGCTCGGTTGAGTTTCGACCAGCTTAGCCGCGCCGGAAACTGTGATGGTCTCTTTCGCTCCGGCCACCGGCAGACGAAACTCGATAGTGGTTATGCCGCCGACATCCGCTCTTAGCTTTGGAGTGATTTGCGGCGACATGTTTCAGCGGTGGCGCGCCCCGAGTACTCGCCGGGAGGTAGAAGCTCGAAGGCGAAGCGTCCCTCTCGATCGGTTGTGCAGGAGTAACGAAACCCAGTTTCCGCGTTCACCAGCGCGATCGTAGCTCCGCCGACGGTGCCCCCATTTACGTCAAGCGCTGTTCCGCGGATGACCCCAGTGGATGAATCCTGGGCCCGCGCTGTTCCGGGAAACGCCATCAACAAGAGACAAATTGCGGAACCCGGCAACCATCGGGAACGTGGAACAGTTACGCAAAGCCGGCGTCGATAAAAGCTGAGACCAAATATCCAAAAGCATGGCATGCTCACCTACCGGGAAAGATATGGAGGTGAGTCCATCCAACGAGGGAATGCTTCTGGTATATCAAGGCGATCCCGCAGCGTCTGTGACGCGCAGACTTGTTTCAGGAAGATGTTCGTTAATGGGAAGGTACTCAGGCTGACGGGAAGACGATAGCGGAATTCATAGTTTCGCTTTTACCACCTCGATGATTTTCTGAAAGACCTCCTCTTCGGAAAGTCCGCTGGAATCCACCATCAAGGCGTCCTTCGCAGCCTCTAGAGGTGATGCGGCCCGGGTGCGGTCGCGACGGTCGCGCTCGCGTAATTCGGCAGCCTTGGCTTCCGCGGCCGGGCCTTGCAGTTGATGTTGCTGCGAACGGCGCTGCTCGCGCACGACCGGATCGGCATCAAGAAAAATCTTGATGTCAGCATTGGGAAACACTTTCGTCCCAATATCGCGGCCTTCCATCACCACGCCGCCTCCGGATCCCATTTTTTGTTGGCGCGCAACCATCCACTCACGCACTTTAGGATGCACCGAAACCCGCGATGCCCCTTCGGTCACATCGGTCTCGCGTACGCGCGCGCTTACGTCCAATCCATCGAGTAAGACTCGGTTTCCTCCGAAGGATGGCTGAAGTTCTATGCGCGAATTGCTAGTCAGGGCCACCAGTGCCGCTTCGTCATCGAATGAGACATCTCGTTGAATGGCCTTGAGAGCAAGCGCGCGGTACATGGCGCCGCTCTCGAGATTGACGTATCCAAGCTTGCGGGCCAGACGGGAGGCGATGGTGCTTTTACCGGCGCCAGCCGGTCCGTCTATCGCAATAATAAGCTTGCGGGATTGAGGCTCTGTCATTGCAGGTCTTGTCATTGGTAGAGCGTGAGGAAACGATTTTACACGTGGGCGAGGGCCATCCGGGAAACTTTGGAGGAAACCTGAGCCCGCACCCTAAGCCAGATACCAGTCACATGTTATTCGCCATTCAGGCTTTTGCCTTCCCTGCGTCCATCTGCGAAACTGACCACGGACTGCTCATCCAATAAACAATGGGACGCATTCACGTTCTGTCCGAAGCCGTCGCTAATAAGATCGCCGCCGGCGAAGTAGTGGAGCGTCCGGCTTCGGTGGTGAAGGAGCTCTTAGAAAACTCGCTGGATGCCGGAGCCACCCGCATCAGGATTCACGTCGAAGCCGGCGGCAGAAAACTGATTCAGATCACCGACAATGGATGCGGCATGGTGCGAGACGATGCTTTCCTTGCTTTCGAGCGGCACGCGACCTCGAAAATGAAAGAAGCCGAAGATCTGCTCAGCATTGCAACGTTGGGTTTCCGCGGAGAAGCTTTACCCTCGATCGCGTCGGTATGTCGTTTGCGTTTGGAGACTCGCGTCGCCGACGAAGCCTCAGGCACGATCATGGAAATTAATGGCGGCAAGATCGCCAAGGTAGAAGAAGCTGGACTACCGTCGGGCACCTCGATCACCATTCGCGATCTGTTTTTCAACACCCCGGCACGCAAGAAATTTCTGAAGGCGGAATCCACCGAGCTGTCCCACATCGCATCGTTAGTCACGCACTATGCGCTGGCGCATCCCGAGAAGCATTTTGAATTGCACTCCGCAACCAACGCCATGCTGGTGGCGCCTCCTGTGGCGGGACACAGCGAGCGCATTTATCAGGTCTTCGGCAAAGAAGTTCTCGAGCAACTGATCCCCGTGGCAGCGACACAGCCTCTCGAACGCATCGGCTTGCCCCAGCCTCCGCCGTGGCGAAGAGCGCCCAACACTGAGGCCGGCCCCAGCGATCCAGGGGCGTTGCGCATGCATGGATTTGTATCCAAACCTGAGGTTCAAAAACTAAACCGCAACTCGATTTATGTATTCGTGAACGGACGCCTAATTCGCGACCGGCTCGTGCAGCACGCCCTTACCGAGGCCTATCGCAACATTCTTCCGCCGACGGTTTATCCCGTGGTGCTGTTGTTTCTTGAGCTGCCTACCGCCGAGGTGGATGTGAATGTTCATCCTTCTAAAACGGAGGTCCGTTTCCGGCAGCAAACGGTGTTACACGATTTTGTGCGCGACTCGGTGCGCGCCGCGTTGATGAAGGCGCGGCCGGTGCCACAGTTTACGACGGAAATTTCGGCGCATCCGACGGCCAGTGCTTCGCTGACTCCGGGGGCGAATGCGGCTGCGGCGGCAGAGAGCGCCCCGATCGCAGGAGGAGGATTTTCTGAAGGGACTGGCCTTGCTCACACTTTTTCTCTGCAAGCAACGGCGCCTCCAGCCGTGTCCGGCAGCCTGGAATTCGAAGGCAGCATGGCAATTTATGCGAATGCTGCAGTGCCGGTTGTCCGGTCTAATGACTTTGTTGCTGGCGACGAGTGTATTCCTGCCATTCCGGAAGAAGTTGATCAACCCAGCGAAGTTGGGCCCTCACTCGCTACTCTGACGCCGCTTGGACAAATTCGACAATCATTCATCCTTGCAGTCAATCACGAAGGCTTATGGATTATTGATCAGCATGTCGCACACGAGCGTGTTCTGTTCGAGAAAATCGTGAAACAGCGTGCAGCATTGCAAGCCGAGAGCCAGCGCCTTCTGATGCCGCTGATCGTTGAGCTCACGCCCGCCCAACAGGCGGTCTTCGCCGATATTTCTGACGAGCTATCCAAAAATGGATTTGAAGCGGAGCCATTCGGCACGCGAAGCATTGCCATCAAAATCGCGCCCGCGGGAATTGATGCCTCGCAAGTGGACAACATGCTGCACGAATTGCTGGAGCAGTTGGCTCAAGAGGATCAGGCCCTGAACCTCGAGAAAGTTCGCATAAGGATTGCGGCTTCTATCGCCTGCCACGCCGCTATCAAAGTCAACATGAGGCTGGAACAAAATAAAATGGAGTGGCTGCTTGCGGAACTGGCTAAGACGGAATGTCCCATGAGTTGCCCGCACGGACGCCCGATTGTTCTGCGATACTCAATGAAAGACATTCAAAAGGCGTTCAAGCGCATTTGAAAAGATAATACTCAGCTCAAATGGCCGATCAAGATATCGCACAGCTTCGGACGGAGAAGTGGCGGCTCAACCGGAATCCGGTGCGCACGCTCGAAGACGCCCGCGCATTCATCGAGTCAGTTGGATTCTGCATGATGTATCCCAGGCGCGAACCTATTTTGTTGCCGACGTTTGTCGGGGCGTTCGTAGGCTCGGATTCCCACCTGCCTCAATGGAAAGATTCCTTCGCCGATCCGCGAGCACAGGAAGCGACCGGATTGATGGTCCGCATGCTGCGCGAGCGCGATGCCTTTGAAGCGAACCTGATGGATGAGAATAATGGGCTGCTAGTGGCGGGTTCGATATTCCCATACTTCTACGCTTTAGTAGGCGAACGAAATCCCAAGCAGGCTCCGAGAGCTGGGGCCCGCTCCGAGTATTCGCAACTGGCATGCGATGTTTTCGAGATTGTTCGCCGTGAGGGCCCGGTGTCGAAGCAAAGAATGCGCGAAGCGCTTGGTGGCAGCATTTCCTTTGCGGCGCTCGATCACGCGCTCGGAGAATTGTGGTCGCGGCTGCGAATTACCCGCGTTGATTACCAGCCCGCGGAGGGATCGTCCTGGGACGTGCTCTACCGATGGTCGCCGGACTCCGTGCGTGAAGGAATGAACCTGTCGGTCGGTGAAGCCCTGACCGCGCTGGTTTCCAAATATCTGGATTCTATGATCGCCGCTGACCAGCAGGAGATCGAAACCTTCTTCGGCAATTTTGTCCCCCGCTCGCGCGTGCAGGATGCAATCAAAGCATTGCTCGCGGCTCGCGAGTTGAGCTTTCTCCACGTGGGAAACCGGACATTAATTCAGATTACGCCCACAAAAGCCGAGCCTGTGCCGCGAGTACCGCGTCCCGGCGAAAACCTCAGACACCGCCGCATAGCTGTTCGCAAAAGATAGCCACGAAGTTGAATTTTGGCCGGTGGCCCGGGCTTCAGCCTCTGATGTTCTTCCTTATCTCTATCCCCAGCTCTTTCAATTGCGCCTCGCTGACCGGAGTCGGAGCATCCACCATCAGGTCTACTGCTCTGGCAGTTTTTGGAAATGGAATCACCTCGCGCAAGCTGTCTGCGCCCGCAAGAATCATGACAATTCGATCCAGGCCCAGAGCGATTCCGCCGTGGGGAGGAGTTCCATACTCGAGTGCTTCCAAAAAGAAACCAAAGCGAGAGCGTGCTTCCTCTTCCGACATGCCGAGTGCCCGAAAGATTTTGCTTTGAATATCCTGCCGATGAATACGAATTGATCCCGAACCCAATTCGGTGCCATTCAGCACGATGTCATATGCAAGCGCTCGGATCTCGCCCAGTGAGGATTTAGGATCGCGCAATGATTCGGAGTTGGTTTCTAGCTTGTCCATGTCGTTTTCATGGGGAGAAGTGAAGGGATGGTGCGCCGCATTCCAGCGCTTGCCGTCGTTGTCCCACTCGAACATGGGGAAGTCCGTGACCCAAAGAAATTTGTAGTCCTGCCGCTGAAATGCGCCGTGCTTTGCGGCATATTTTTGCGCCAGGTCTAAGCGCAGGAATCCGCACTTCTCGCAAAAGTGCTTTTCTGTCTGTCCGGCTACGGCTGCAACTTCCGGCTTGTTCAGCGCGCCCGCCAGCAACCACAAATCGTCGCTTTCAGTACCCGAAAATTTGGTGATCTTCTCCGAGAGCGCAGGGTAGTCTTTGCCAAATCTCTTCGGATCCGTCATCAGCTGAACGAACGACGCTCCCTGCGTGTGCTGATATGCGCCGTAAGTCCCAATTGTTCGACGTTCGGTGCCTGAAATTTCTCCGACTTTCGGAATTCGAATCAGTTGCAGCGGTAGATCTTTTCTGATTTTGAACTTTGAAGTGAGATCTTCGAGTTCGTCGGATGTTAGCGCCGCGCGTACATCCACCATCGCCGGCAAACGCATGTCAGGCTTGTCGTTTCCGTAGAGACGCATTGCCTCGTCATAGCTCATGCGTGGAAACGGTGTCGTGATCTCGTGTCCAGCGGTTTTGAAAGCCGCTTTGAGAAAACCTTCCACCACTCCCCAGACCGTCTCCTGTTGCGGATACGACATCTCCAGATCAATCTGTGTGAATTCCGGCTGCCGGTCGGCCCGCAGGTCTTCATCCCGAAAACATCGCACGATCTGGAAGTAACGATCGAATCCGGAGATCATAAGAATCTGTTTAAAAAGTTGTGGCGACTGGGGCAATGCGTAAAACGATCCGGGCTGCACCCGGCTTGGAACCAGGTAATCGCGCGCGCCTTCCGGCGTTGACCGCGTCATGAAGGGAGTTTCTACTTCGAAGAAACCTTCTTCAGAAAGATATTCCCTGATGGCGATCGCTACTCTGTGCCGCAATTCGATGTTGCGCTGCATCACGTCTCGACGGAGGTCAATATACCGGTACTTGAGGCGCATCTCTTCGTTCGGGAGGACGGACTCCCCGGGCAGAAATGGAGGCTGCTTCGATTCATTCAGGATGCGCAGCTCATCCGCCACCAGTTCAACATCTCCCGTGGGCAGGTTTTTGTTGATGGTACTAGCGTCGCGTTGCTTGACTGTGCCCGACGCAGCAACAACGAACTCATTGCGCAGTGTTTCGGCTTTGGCGTGGGCGGACGGATTCAGCTCTTTATTGAAAACAATTTGCGTGATGCCGCTGCGATCACGCAAATCAATGAACAGAAGATTCCCAAGATCGCGGCGGCGGTTTACCCATCCCATCAGGACGGCATGTTTGCCCGCGTCCGGGGCGCGCAGACCGCCGCACATATGAGTTCTTTTTAAGTCGCCTAAAAAATCCAGAGGCAAGTTTTACCCTTTGACTGCAAAGATTTAAGGTTTCAGTACGACGGGAAATTATAAACGCACCGGATAACAGTCGCAGAATGTGTGGAGCGGGCACCCTCGATCGCTAAAGATCAATCAATGGCCCGCAATGGAGTGGCCTGCTGGAATTTTAACTTCCACTGCTCGCCGCTTTTGACCCATAGATCGGAAACCCTTTGATAGCGCGGCGCCAAGTCGGTATCGCCTTCCGGCATATTGACGATCAAGTTGTAAGTCACAATCGCACTGTCAGCATCTACCGTAAAGACGGACGCGTTATAAACGGTGTAATCCTTCAGTATTCCTTCCGCCGCCGCATCAATAACTTCATCCCTGTGATGAAGGGCTCCTTCGCTGCCCACGCCGTAAAAACTATCGGCCAATGTGCGTTTTAACAGGTCCACATTCTTAGTCTTCAGCGCTTCGGGGATAGTTTTGGAGCTGTCTATGAGCGTCTGCTCCAAAGGGGTCAGAGGTTTGCCACTTTGAGGTGTCTGCGCCATAGCAGGAATTGCCAATGTCGAAATTACGAGGGAAGAGAAGAAAGCTAAATATCGTTTCATGCTGTGACTCCTGCTTATCGAGAGGATAAGATTTTCTCAGCCAACTCAGCTCGAGGCACGGACACCTGCTCGCCACTCTCGAGATCTTTCAGCGCGAATGCGTTTGCCTTAATCTCGTTTTCACCAACGATCAAAACGAATCGCGCGCCCAGCTTTTCGGCAGTTTCAAAAGACTTTTTCAGACGGAAATTCTCATCGCCTAATTCTAAGATTACATCATGGCGGCGTAGCTCCCGCGCCAAGCGGGCGGACTCACGGTCCATTCCCGCGCCAAGGGCTGCGATATAAACATCCGGCTTGTGATGAACGGCGTCCGCCGTTTCTTTCAGCGCCAGAATGAGGCGGTCTTCTCCAATGGCGAAGCCGATGCCGGGAGCAGGCGGGCCTCCAAGTGCTTCCGATAATCCGTCGTAACGGCCTCCGCCCAAAATTGCGTTCTGCGCGCCCAATGCGCCGTGAATAAATTCGAACGCTGTGCGAGTGTAATAGTCGAGTCCGCGCACCAGGCGATCATCCAAGGTGAAGGGAACTCCCACCGCCGTCAGTATTTCCTGCACTTCCTGAAAATGCTTGCGGCAGGGCTCATCTAAAAATTGGCTGATGCGCGGCAGAGCCTGGATGATTGGCTGGTCTTCAGGGACTTTGCAATCAAACACGCGCAGGGGATTAGTTACCGCGCGCCGCTGACAGTCCACACACATGTTCGGCGCAACCGGTTCCAGCGCTTTACGCAAAGCTTCGTTGTACGCTGCCCGATCATTGCTGCATCCCACAGAATTCAAGCGTAAAATCCAGCCTTCGATTCCGAGCCGGTCTAGAAGGGTCGCAAGCAATTCCAGAATCTCGGCATCGCGGGCGGGAGACTCGCTTCCGGAACTCGCCGGGCCAAGCACTTCGGCGCCGATCTGATAGAACTGCCGGTAGCGGCCTTTCTGGGGACGCTCGCGACGAAACTGCGGTCCAATGTAATACAGTTTTTGCAGGCCGCGATCCCCAAGCTTGTGCTCGATGTAGGCGCGAACCACACCGGCAGTATTCTCCGGACGCAAAGTTAATGACTGTCCTTTTTCGCTAGCGGCGCGGCTTCGATCTTCCCACGTGTACATCTCCTTGGCCACGATGTCGGTTTCTTCTCCAACGCCACGTGCAAAGAGCTCCGTGCTCTCGAAAATCGGCGTGCGAATTTCATGGAAGTTGTAAGCGCGAAAGACATCACGCACAGCAGCCTCTACGAAATTCCACAGCGAGGTCTCCGGTGGAAGGAGATCGCGCGTTCCTCGGACGGCTTTAATCATTTATGTCTTTATCAATCGCTGGAATGCTGTTCAGGCGAAGGGCCTTCGTTTCCGCCAAGTACGACTCTTTGTATCCTAAATAATTATTCGCATAGCGCATGATGGTCTGCTGATCTTGTTCTTCGAGTTTGCGACGGAGTTTGCCGGGAGACCCCATCCACAACGATTCGGGCTCAACGATGGTCTTCTCGGGAATCAGAGTTCCCGCCGCAATGATCGACCCGGTACCAATGCGCGCGCCATTTAGGATGATCGCACCCATCCCAATCAAACAGCGGTCTTCGATGGTGCATCCGTGCAGGGTTACCGAATGTCCCACGGTTACATATTCGCCGAGAAACACGCCGTAGAGCTCTTTCATTCCATGCAGCACGCTGCAATCTTGCACATTGGAATGAGCGCCAATGCGAATGGCGTGGACATCCCCGCGCAGCACCGCATTCATCCAGATGCTGGAATGTTCCCCGAGTACAACGTCCCCGATGAGCTGCGCGGAATCGTCAACGTAGCACGATGCTGGGATGGTTGGGGTAATGCCTTTATACGAACGAATCATTGTTAGTCAGTGAATATTTAGTGAGCGAAAACTGCGAAGCCTATTTAACTAAGAAACCGAACATAACATGGCCGCAGGTGAGAGCGTAAGGGGGTGGGAGCTGAGAGCGAATACATAGGTTCTTCGCGGCACTCAGAATGACATTAGTGTAGGGCTGTCATCTTCGAGGGATGCGGAGCCGTGCGAAGCGCGGTAATGGCGACGAAGGACCCTAGCAGCATCATTCGATCAACCCTAGTTCTCCGACGGCTCGGGCGGCTCCGGCACGTGGGGAGGATGAGGTCCTCGGGGCACGCGTGGAATCTTCGGAATAGCGGGCATGTCCTCGGGCATGGACGAGCCTTTACGAATTTCAATCGTGCCGTGCTCGTTGTTAAGCACCATTCGAGGACCGCCGCTCCCAACCGTCCCGGAAGCACTCGCCTGGTCGTCCCGGCTATCAATTTTTACCTCGCCGAAATCGGATTCAATCTCGCCATTGCGAACATGAGCATCCACCTGAAAGGCTGCTTTGTCCGGCAAAAAGATTCGTATATCGCCCTGGCGATTTTCCACCTGCATGCTCCCGAGTTTATTGACTCGAATTTCGACAGCCCCGTTTTCATCTTGCAGGCGTACGTCTCCCGAAGTTCCATTGACTCGGACGTCCTTTGATCGTGTAGTAATGCGCAGCGGACCACTTACATTCGACAACTGCAAATCGCCGGAATCGAGATCGAGGGCGCCGTCGAGCTTATTGAAAGACATTTCCGTACGCGAAGACTTGAACGCCACCGGCTTGGCGATTCTCGCCAGTTTCAAACTCTCCATGAAATCACCATTCAGGCGGACGGTGCCTTTTATGTCTTCGAGTGATACGTCGTTAGCCCGCCCGTCCACTGAGACATCAGAGCTCACCTGCGAGACCCGTGCAGAACTATGGTCGAGATTCAGCCCCACGTTTCCATTGACGTCCGTGACAGACACCTCGCCATGTTCACTGGTGACGCCGGCATCTCCATCCCGCCCCGTGACATTGATATCGCCATGGCGCGTGGAAATTACCACCGCAGCCTTGCGAGGGATCGAAACATCCATGTCGGTGTTAACCCAGTGGTCGCCTGCGCCATGAGTGTTTGCGTTCAGAGTCACGACGTTTCCGCTTACGCTAATTTGCGGCATGGTGTAGGAATTCCATTTGTCGGCCTCCTGCTGGTTATCAGCGCTTATACGTTTGCGGATAACCACGTGAATCTGATTGCCGGTTGCAATGCTCACGTTGACTGCTCCGCGTTCGTTCGAAATATGGAGCGAGCCTCCAGCAGGGAATGGCTGATCCAGCTGGTTGTCATAGTTGTAGGAGTGTCCGAAGAGCGGGAAGTCGCCGTTCTCCATGTGCATTTGATCGCGAATCTCACTCCAGTTGAAGTGCGATGCCTGAGTGGCCGCAATCCCAAAAACGATTATGAAAATCAGCAGGAAGACTCCACCGACGCCAATCCCCGAGGCGCGTGTTCCGTTCTTTTGCGCTTGCTGATATTCGAGCAGTTTGATCACGCCCCAGACGATCAGAAGCAGAGGCCAGTAATGCGCGAACCAATGCGCCAGGGTTTCCCAGCGGAGCATGCGAAGGTTTCCCAGCAGAAAAACTAATCCGAGGATGATCAGCACAACCGGCCCAGCGAACGAGCGTGGCGGACGAGCGGCGGGCATTTGTGCGGGGCTAGCCATTGTGGACCTCGCGATCCGGGTCCGTTGGAACCGGTGCGATATCGGTTGTGACAACGCCGGGTCCAGCCGGACTCTGCCCTGTGCCCCCGACCGCAGCTGGCGGAGGATTCTTACTCTCGAGCAGTCGGGTAAGACCTATTACAAGCAACAACACTGGCCATGTCCGGCCCCACCCTGGACCGTTAAGGCCTTCAATTAAAGACAATATTCCCACTGTAATTAAGACGGCAGGCCCTACCAACCCGCCGGTACGACAAACACGGCCTTGCCGGTCATAGCGCGAGCCAACCATTCCCTGGCGCTTAGCGTAGAGCCACACGCCGAGTCCAATAACGAATAGCGGCCAGATACGATCAGCGTTGACTGCCAGAATTCCGGCAGTGTGAAGCAGAAATAAAATGCCGAGACCGATCAGCACTATCGCCGCCCTCGGTACCTTAGATATGCTCGAAGTTTCTGCTCCGATGGCGGGATCAACATGCTCTCCGCTACTGAAGGCATGTCCCAAGCCAAACGGATCGGGAACCGGTTGGCCTAGCTGAATGGCTTTGGCGGAGCGAATTGCGTCAATAATTTGATACACGATGAAGAACCCCATGCCAATTCCAAGTACCGGTTCGAGGCTGCCAAACTGACCCGAGGACAGTCCCCATACCAGTCCGGTGAAGATAAGAAGATGTGCCAGGCCTTTCGCATACAGTCCGCAGTAAACCGCACCGACTCCGAAAGGAAAGATACCTGCGAGAATTCCAGCCAAAGCGGGATTCGGACTGGAACGTACATCGTGGGGAATCGTTGGTGGGAGCGGTGTTCCACTGTAAGCCGCTGCCACGGGTGCTCCCTGCATTCTTTCTGCGAGGCAATTCTCGCAATAAATCACGCCCTTTACTTCACGCGTGCAATTCGCGCACAAGGCCTTTCCGCAAGTGCGGCAGTAAGCGACTGCTGCGATATCGCCATGGTTGGCGCAGTTCATGAATCCCTCCTGTATGTGTTCGCAAACATCACTACAGGCGAATCATTCGGAAGAGCGGCCAGCATTGGCTGGTTTTCCCCCTGGCTGTAGTTGCGTTCTTCTCGCTTTTGCGGAGCTTGACCGGGACCGTTTTCGGGTTGTTCACTGGTGTTGTTCTTGCGTGTTTTATCCTTCGAATCCGGGGCAGCGTCCGCTGGCGTCGTGGAGCGTTTAAACTCGCGCATGCGCGACTCGATCTCATACACGAACCGAATGTTCTCGTAATACTTAATCACCCTGCCGGAACTCTCGTAGTACGTTCGCTTGATGGCTGCTGGACGGAGGTCCACGCGCCGGACATCATTAAGCTTCACGCCGGCCAGGCTCATCGTGATCGAGAGTGAGAAGAAAGCCATCCCAAATGACATGGCAAATCTCGGCTGCCTCGCTACCGCCATCACTGGGCCAAACACCAGGTCCGCTCGCTCGCGCACTCTCTCGAACCACGAGCCGTTAGAACGAGAGTTAGCGAGGTCCCTGCGCCGGAAAGTGTCAAGGCCGCTGGTCGCGACCAGTATGTTATCAATCAAGAGGGCTGGAGGCTCCACTTCGGAAAGAGACTTCAGCCATTGTCTACCTGCGGTAGCTTCCGCCATAAGCGGTCCGCAGATCGCGCATCCTCGCGAATGGGCCTCAAAATCGGCGAGTTTATGGCCGCTTAACCGCTGCTCCAGAGCGTCGCTGAGCAGGCCGTCGAACTCGCTGCACGGCATCATGTTGGTGTTCTGTTCTGCCATCACATCACCTGCTTATAGGTACGTGTAAGCAGGCGCGCAAGTTCCGCACGCCCGCGGTTTATCCTGGATTTCACAGTGCCTTCTGGAACTTTGAGTACTGTGGCAATTTCGCGATAGTCCATATCTTGTAAGTCTCTTAGAATCACTGCTTCCCGTAACTCCGGAGACAGCTTTTGCAGCGCTTGATGCACTACTTCACTAGTTTCGCGACTTTGTACCCGGGCGTCGGGAGGCTGATTTTTGTCTGGAATGCGGTCACTTAAGGGGACGGAGTCCTCGTGCTGGGAGGTTTCGCCGTCGAGCGAATCGGTCATTCGGTCCTGCCGCGTCTTGCGAAAATGGTCTACCAGCAGGTTGCGGGTAATCGTCGTGACCCAGGTCATGAGCGCGCCGCGCTCCAGATCGTAGGTCTTCAAAGTGCGATACATCTTGATAAAGACCTCTTGAGTGAGGTCCTGGGCATCATCCGCGGAGCCGGCAAAGCGGTAGCAGATGTTGTAAATCCGCCGACTGTAGCGCTGGACGATCTCCTCCCACGCGCTCGCGTCGCCAGCAATGCAGCGACGAACCAACATGGCACCAAGTTGCGCGTCTTCCAACCGCACTCCCAAATCCAAGTCTCACCACCGGTCCCCGAAGAGGACCGCAACTCACATCACATGGATGGTACGTCTATGTGCGGGCAAAAGTTCTTTGGAGAGACCGAAGAAACAACGCATTGTAGCAGTGGAGTACGACCGGGGGTGCTTCGACAAGCTATTATTCCGAGGTGAAGTAGTCCACCGTGACAGGATTTTCAAACAGAGAGTAATCGCGCGTTACGACCGTTATTCCGCTGTCGGTGACGAAGTAACGTTGCCGGTCGGCTTCGGCGTCGTATCCGATGGTGGTGCCTTCGGGAATGTGGACATCGCGGTCAATAATTGCGCGCCGGATGCGGCAATGGCGTCCGACATTGACGTGTGAAAACAAAATGCTCGATTCAACTTCGCTGTAGGAATTGACCCTCACGTCGGGTGAAAGAATGCTGTTGCTTACCGTACTGCCGGAGACAATGCATCCGGCGGAAACGATGGAATCCGTCGCCTGCCCCGTACGCCCCGGCTCCGCGAAAACGAATTTCGCGGGTGGATACTGCCGCTGATACGTGCGGATCGGCCAATCGGAATCGTACAGATTGAACACCGGAGATACCGAAACGATATCCATATTGGCTTCGTAGAAAGCTTCCAGGGTCCCGACGTCGCGCCAGTAGAGCGCCTCTTTTTTGTTCTCGTCCACGAAGTCGTATGCGTACACCCGGTATTCATCCACCATCTTCGGCAAAATGTCTTTGCCAAAGTCGTGACTGGAATTCGGATCTTCTGCATCTTTCAGCAAAGCCGGAATTAGCACGTCGGTGTTAAACAGATAAATACCCATCGAAGCGGATACCTTGTCTTTACTGAAGGGCGACCGCAGTTTCGTCTCTTTGGGTTTTTCTTCGAAGCCTACGACGCGATTGTCGCTGTGAACGTCCACTACTCCGAAGCGCTGCACTTCGTCAAGATCAATCTGGATGGTAGCCAGTGTCACATCAGCACCAGAATCATTATGCTGGGTGAGCATGCGTCCATAGTTCATCTTGTAAATGTGATCACCGGATAGAATTAGCACATGCCGGGGCTGCTCCGACCCGATGGAATAAATGTTCTGATAAACCGCGTCGGCTGTGCCTTGGTACCACTGGTCGCTAACGCGCTTCATGGGCGGAAGTACCTCAATAAACTCGCCCATCTCGCTGCCCATGATGTTCCATCCTTCGCGGATGTGCCGGTTCAGCGAAAGTGCTTTGTACTGCGTGAGGATATAGACGCGTCGCAGATCGGAGTTGACGCAGTTGGAGAGAGTCACATCAATGATGCGGTAGATGCCGCCAAACGTCACGGCGGGTTTTGCGCGGTCGCGGGTGAGGGGATAGAGCCGCTCCCCTGCTCCCCCGGCTAATAGCACTCCAAGCGTATCTTTCATCACGTTCCGCTTCGATGCGGTTAAGAGCGCTGGCGGCGAGCCACGCTAAAAACTCTGCAGTCTCGTGCCCAAAGACGCTAAATAGTAGCACAGGGCGAAGAGAGAGGTTTCGAGAGCGATCTCTCGATTGGATACTTTCACGAAATGAAATTATGCATCCAAACGGCACTAGTCGGAACGATCTCCAGGAGTACTAATGGCCAAGCATAAGCGGGACAAATCGCGACACAACAAAGTCGCCATCCTTTTCGACCTGGACGGGACGCTAATTGATAGCGTTTACCAGCATGTTCTCGCCTGGGGGGAAGCTCTTCATGACGCCAAAGTCGAGCTTCCGAATTGGATGATCCACCGCAAAATCGGCATGAGCGATCAGTTAATTGTGAAAGCTTTCCTGCGAGATGCGGAAGCGCATCTGAGTTCCAAACAGATTGAGCGCTTGAGAGAAATCCATGGCGAAGCCTACGCCAAACGCGCGCCGGAAGTGAGACCTCTCCAGGGGGCCAGGAAGCTTTTATCCACGCTTCTCAGAGCGGGTATTCCCCATGCGATCGCAACTAGCAGTCCGCGTGAACACGCCGAGCGATTTTTAAGAATGCTGCACATAGATCCCAGACTTCCCGTGATCACCGGGGATGAAGTTAGCAAAGCAAAACCCGAGCCTGACCTATTTCTGGCCGCAGCCGACCGTCTCGACGCGAAGATGGAAAACTGCATGGTAGTCGGGGACAGTGTTTGGGACCTGCTGGCAGCCAAGCGCGCTCGCGCAGTCGGAGTCGGATTGCTATGCGGAGGCTTTGGCCAGGATGAATTAGAACGGGCCGGGGCCTATCGGGTGTATGCCGGTCCAGCTGATTTGCTGGCGCATCTCGATGAGATCGGCGTTCAACTCTGAAGAAAGATTCGTGGTGGATCCAGAAATCTTACGCGGCGTCGTCTTCCACCTTAATTCGCAGGGACTTAAGAAACTTCACATCCTGATCGCTTACCTTGAGTTCGGGATTACTGGTCAGGGTCGTTACCATTGAGGTCTTGTCGCCCTTTTCGCCCGGCTTGCTGACCCCGATCGTAGCCTCCAGCACCAGGAAGATATCGTATCCCCCGTCTTTGATTCTGGAAACGACTTCGGCAATCTGTTCTGAGTCCGCCAGGGATTCATTGATGGCCTCGCCTAATTCCTTCATCAACTGCTTAAGCTGCTGGTCCACTAGTCCCCCTCAAAGCTTTGCCGCTGTCGAGTCTGAATACTTAGATGCGATTTAGCGTATCAATGCTTCACAGAAAGCTTAACTGCACGGTATTGTAACCCGAAGTTGATAGAATTAAGACGATGATAAAACCTTCCACCGCGCGCAAGGTTGGTATCGCGGCGCGTATTGTCGGGCAGCAGGTGAAAAAGACCCGTACCTTTGGGGCAGCAATGCAGGCAGGGAAGGCCACTGCCAGCCACCTCGGCGGAGTTGCCAGCCAACTTTGGCTTGAAGTTACCGGATTTGTTTTCTTGGCATTAGCTGCTATCGGGGCGATGGCTGTGGTGCGCGAATGTATGCTGTACCAGGCCGGCAAGACCACCCCCAACCGGATAGCGGCGGCAGTTCTTTTTAGTCTGATGTTTGGATGGTTCGGATTCACGTCTTTTCGGCGAATTCGCAAAAAGAGATAAACACACTCCCCCAGAAAAGAATGGATGCCGCAAAAGCCTCCCACTGACGAAGGCAGTACGCTCGATCCTGAAACTTCTTCGCACATTCCAATTCATCAGGTCTATACGTCAGCGGATGTTGAAGGCCGCAATCCCGAAGAAAATACCGGATACCCCGGCCAATATCCCTTCACTCGCGGAGTTCAGGCAACCATGTACCGCGGCCGCCTTTGGACCATGCGGCAATACGCGGGCATGGGGGACGCCGAGGAATCGAATAAACGCTACCGATATCTGCTCGCGCATGGCACTACAGGACTTTCCGTAGCATTCGACCTGCCAACCCAAATTGGTTTGGACTCCGATCATCCGTTAGCAGCGGGAGAGGTCGGCAAAGTTGGAGTGGCTATTGATTCCATTGAAGACATGCAGCGGTTGTTCGACGGCATCGAGTTGACCAAGATTTCAACCTCGATGACGATCAATGCCACAGCCTCCATCCTTTTAGCTCTGTATGTTGCAGTGGCACGCCGCCAGGGAGCGGATATTCGCCGCCTTTCGGGCACGGTGCAAAACGACGTGCTCAAGGAATACATTGCGCGAGGAACTTACATTTATCCTCCGCAACAGGCAATGCGTATCGTCACTGATATTTTCGCCTGGACGAACGAGCATGTGCCGGAATGGAATTCGATTTCCATCTCGGGCTACCACATGCGTGAGGCTGGGTCCACCGCAGTGCAAGAAGTTGCATTCACTCTGGGCAATGGCGTGGCCTACGTACAAGCCGCCATAGACGCCGGGCTGGGCGTTGATGACTTCGCGCCACGATTGTCATTCTTTTTCAACTCGCATTCCAATTTTCTGGAGGAAGTGGCGAAATTTCGCGCCGCACGCAGGATGTGGGCGCGCATTATGCGGCAACATTTTAAGGCGAAGAATCCGCGCTCCTGGATGCTGCGCTTTCATACGCAGACCGCCGGCTCCACCCTAACCGCGCAGCAACCTGAGAACAATATTGTCCGCACGGCGGTGCAGGCCATGGCGGCCGTTTTGGGAGGAACGCAATCACTGCATACAAATTCCTATGACGAGGCACTGGCTCTTCCAACCGAGCAGGCGGCCCGAATCGCGCTGCGAACTCAGCAAATCGTCGCCTATGAGTCGGGTGTTCCGCAGACTATTGATCCTCTAGCGGGCTCTTACTACATCGAGAGCCTGACCAGCGAAATCGAGGAGCGCGCGAACGCGTACCTGGAAAAAATCGGAGCTCTGGGCGGAATGCTGAAAGCTATAGATCGAGGGTACGTTCAGCAGGAAATTCAAAATGCCGCCTACGAATACCAGCAGCAAGTGGATCGCCTAGAAGCCGTGGTCGTCGGCGTCAACAAGTTCACGATGGAGGACGAGAAGCCCATCTCGCTGCAACGGGTGGACGAAGCGCTGGAACGCAAACAGATCGAGCGGTTGCGCGAATTACGAAACCGACGAGAACAGGAAACTTACAAGCAAGCCGTTAAGAGCGTCGAAGACGCCGCTCGCTCGGGTGAAAATCTAATGCCACACATCGTTGCCGCAGTGGAAGCCCGCGCAACGATAGGCGAGATATCTGATGCGATGAGGAAAGTTTTCGGTGAATACAAAGAGGCGGTGGTAATCTAGAGTTTACTAAGTCCCGATTTGGTAATCGCACGCCTCGCGGCAATCCTGGCAATAATAAAGGCCATCCTGACACAGTCTGACCCCAGATTCCGACTGGCAGGAACAACAATATTTTTCGCAGTGACACTGCGACTCCGTGGACTCGCACTGCAGGCAGCGGGTCTTGGTTTGAGTAGCCATATCCCGACTGTATCGCGACTAGGGCTTCACGCGAAGGTTCCATTGGTAACGTTTGACCGCGAGAAAAACTGCGTGATAGCCTGATTAGTTTCCTGTTCAAGAAGTTTTCACTGTCCGACCGAGGTTTTCTTGTCTGTCCCCGCTACTGAAGTTCCCACGACAGTTCGCAAAACTGCGCTGAACTTGGTTCATCGCGAAATGGGCGCGAAGATGGTTGATTTCAATGGCTGGGACATGCCTGTCGAGTATCCCTCGGCGGGCGGAATCATTGCCGAGCACAACGCCGTCCGTACTGGAGTTGGAATCTTCGACGTCAGCCATATGGGCGATATTCGCTTGGCTGGGCCAGCGGCGCTGGAAGCTGTGCAGCATATTTCCATGAATGACTCGTCGCGGCTCGCGATCGGGCAGGCGCAGTACTCGGCGCTCCTTTATCCGCAGGGCACGTTCGTGGATGACGTGATCGTCCATCGTCTCGGAGAAGAAGAATATTTGCTGGTGATCAATGCCGGAACCCGCCAAAAAGACTTCCACTGGGTGCGGGATAACACGCGCAGTTTTGACTGTACGGTAGAGCATCTGTCAGACGACTTCACACAAATCGCGATTCAGGGCCCTAAAGGTGTTGACCTGCTGCAGAAACTCACAGACGCTGATCTTTCCGCCGTCAGGTTTTATTGGGTCACTCGCGGCACCGTTTGCGGGTTGAAAAGCACGCTCATCGCGCGCACTGGCTACACTGGCGAAGATGGTTTTGAAATTTATATTCCGTCGGATGAAGCAACGAGCGCTCGTGTGTGGAAGGAAATCTTCGTAGCCGGGAAAGAATTCGGTGTGACTCCCTGCGGTCTGGGCTCTCGCAATACGCTTCGTCTGGAGTCTAAGCTGCCCCTCTACGGACACGAAATCTCAGACACGATCAATGTTTGGGAAGCCGGGCTTGACCGCTTTTGCAAGATAGAAAAGCCGGAGTTTATCGGACGCGACGCCTTAGCCAGCGCAAAGTCCGCAGGTGTGAAGCGAACCTTGGTGGGACTGGAAATGATTGAACGCGGAATCGCACGCGACGGTTATCCAGTGCTAGATGAAGAGGACCGCAAAATCGGCTACGTCACCAGCGGTTCCTATGCTCCGTTTCTTAAAAAGAATATTGCGCTAGCGTATGTTCCACCGGAATTTGGGGCGCTAGGATCCCCATTAAAGGTTGAGATTCGAGGTCAAGGAGTGAAGGCGAACGTCGTGCCGACACCTTTTTATAGACGTCCGAAAAAGAAATAATCCAGATTCAGCTCAACGCGCGCTAAGCCAAGGAAAAAATTAAAATGCCTTATCCAACCGACTTGAAATACACCAAAGAACACGAGTGGCTCAAACTTGACGGCAACACCGCCACCATCGGCATCACTACCTACGCGCAGCAATCACTTGGAGATATCGTATTCGTTGAGCTTCCAAAGACCGGTTCCGAGGTCACTGCGGGCAAAACTTTTGGCAGCGTCGAGTCAGTCAAGGCAGTATCCGATCTGTATGCTCCCGCGTCCGGAACAGTCATTGAAGTAAATCCTGAGCTGGCGACCGCTCCCGAGCAGGTAAATAAAGACGCCCACGGCTCCTGGATGATCAAAGTAAATTTGAAAAATCCCTCTGAAGTAGGCTCATTGCTTTCTGCCGCGGACTACGAAAAGTTCGTCGCTGCCGAAGGCGGAAGCTAAAACAGCGACTACTCACAATCCAACTGTCCGTCAATTACATCTAATAGACTCCTATGCGTTACTTACCAAAATCGCCGACTGACCGCGAATCCATGTTGAAAGCCATTGGCGTTCGATCGGTGGATGATTTATTTGTGTCCATCCCCGCCGAATATCGCCTGGAGCGGGATTTAAAAGTTCCGCGTCAGATGGCGGAATCCGAAATTGTGGATTGGTTTCGCGAACGTTCGCGCGAAAATGGGGATGGCTATGCTGGCTTTTTAGGTGCGGGCGCGTATTCGCACTATCGGCCCGTCGTTATTGACGCGCTGATATCGCGCGGAGAATTTCTCACCGCCTACACTCCCTACCAGGCAGAAGTTTCGCAAGGCACGCTGCAATCCATATTCGAATTTCAAACCATGATCTGTGAGCTGACCGCCATGGAAGTGGCGAATGCGTCCATGTATGACGGCTCGACCGCAGCTGCCGAGGCGGTAATGATGGCTGCCCGTTTGACGGGACGCCGATCGGTGGTGATCGCTCGCAGCGTGCATCCGGAATATCGCGAGGTGCTGGCGACTTACGCTTTTCACCAGGGCATGCCGCTCTCGACCATCGGATTCGCCGACACCGGTCGCGTTGATATTCAAGCTCTTGAAAAAGCGATCACCGAAGATACGGCGTGCGTTCTGATTCAGTCCCCCAACTTTTTTGGAACGATAGAAGATGTGGCGGCTATTGCGGACGTGGTCCACAAACGCGGAGCCTTGTTGGTAGTCTCCATCGCGGAAGCCGTTTCGCTCGGAATTGTCGAGCCTCCTCGTGAGGCCGACATTATTGCGATGGAAGCACAATCTTTCGGCGTTCCCCTAGGCTTCGGCGGACCGTACTGTGGCGTCATCGCAACCCGCGAACGATTTGTCCGCCAGATGCCCGGACGTTTGGTTGGACAGACCACCGACCGCAATGGCAAGCGCGGGTTCGTTTTAACCCTGGCAACTCGCGAGCAGCACATCCGCCGCGAAAAAGCCACGTCGAACATTTGCACGAATCAGGCGCTGGTTGCGTTGATGGTCAACATTTTTATGACCATCTATGGCAAGGTCGGACTGCGGGAGCTCGCTAAACAGAATCTTGCGAAGACAGCATACGCGGCAAAAAGTTTCAGCCAGCACGGGAAGCTTCTTTTCTCCGGCGGACCGCGGTTCAACGAATTCGTCATTCAGACGACGGAAGATCCGAAAGCGATCAACAGCCGTGGGCTGGGACACAAAATCGTCGGCGGACTTCCACTCAAGAAGTTCTATCCCGAGCTCGGCAATGCGTCGCTTTGGTGTTGCACGGAAATGACGACACGGAGCTCGATTGATACCGCAGTTGGACTAGTGGCGGAAAGTGAGCGTTCACAGCGGACAAGCGATGAAGAATCCGCCGTGCAAGAGGTGGTGCGATGAAGCATGTGACACAGAAGGCCACCCGTCATGTCAATCAGAACGAAGGCTTGATCTTCGAGAAATCGTCGCCCGGCAAAGGCGCTTGGAGGCTTCCTCAGCTCGACGTTCCAGACGTGAATGCCTCCGAACTCCTCGGTTCTTCAGAAAGAAAAGATTTGGGCCATCTGCCGGAAGTGAGCGAGATCGAAATCATCCGTCACTTCACTCGGCTCTCTACCTGGAACTACGCGATTGATCTGGGGATGTATCCCCTCGGCTCTTGCACTATGAAGTACAACCCGAGAGTCAATGAGGTTGTGTCTCGACTCGAAGGCTTAGCCAATGGGCATCCTTACCAGCCCGAGAAAATTTCTCAGGGCGCACTGCGCATCATGAAGACGCTCAGTGAGTGCCTGATCGAGATTACCGGGATGGATGACATCACTCTTCAGCCGGCCGCAGGCGCACAGGGAGAACTTACCGGGCTGCTCATGGTGCGCGCCTATCACGAATCGAAAGGTGCTCCGCGAAAGAAAATACTGATTCCAGATTCAGCTCATGGCACTAATCCGGCAACAGCGGCGATGGTGGGCTATGCGGTCGAGAACCTCAAATCGAATTCCAACGGCATGGTGGATGTAGCGGCTCTTTCGGCACAGATGAACGAAGATGTGGCCGCCCTCATGCTCACGAATCCAAATACTCTTGGCGTGTTTGAGCAGGAGATCCACAAGGTCGCCGACCTGATGCACTCAAAGGGCGGTTTGCTATACATGGACGGCGCAAACATGAATGCCTTGGTGGGGAAGGTGCGGCCAGGCGATTTTGGCGTAGATGTAATGCACCTCAATTTGCACAAGACCTTTTCCACCCCGCATGGCGGAGGCGGACCGGGGTCAGGACCGGTGGCGATCAAGAAGATTCTTCGTCCATTCCTGCCCACCCCAATCGTGGTTACTAAATCCGATGGCACGCTGGGGTTTGATTATGACCGTCCGCAATCCGTAGGACGGGTGCGGGCATTTTACGGAAACTTTGGCATGTTCGTTCGCGCCCTCGCCTACACTCTCGCGAATGGGCCAGACGGATTGCGTCAAACGACAGAAGACGCCGTGCTGAATGCGAACTACATTCGCAAAGGGCTGGAGGGCGTTTTCGATCTGCCCTACTCCACGCCAACCATGCATGAAGTAGTTTTCAGCGATAAATTGCAACTGAAAAAAAGCGTGAAGACCATGGACATCGCGAAACGGCTGATTGATTACGGCTTCCATCCGTATACTACAGCGTTCCCTTTGATTGTCCCCGGTGCGCTAATGATCGAGCCGACCGAGAGCGAATCCAAGGAAGAGCTGGACTTGTTTATCGAAGCCATGCGCGCGATCGCGGAAGAAATCGAGCAGGATCCGGAAATGGTGTTGCAATCGCCGCATTCCACTCGAATCTCTCGATTAGATGAAACAGCTGCCGCAAGAAAACCCGTCCTGCGTTGGAAGCCCAGCAAGTCTTAAAAACGATGTCATCCTGAGCGCAGCGAAGGATCTATGGTATTTAGATTCTGTCTTGTATTCCTCTGCGGGTCTTACTCTCTCGAATTCTTCAGTTCTTCCATCACGCTCTGAATCAGTTCTTTAGCGTCGGTCAAATTCTTCATCACGATTTGGATATCCATGACCGGTTTGCCGGGCCATCGCTGGCTTTGGCAGTACACGCCATGCTGCCCCACCAACGCCATTGCATCCGTAATCATGTCCATGGTGACGGCCAGACGTCCGCGGGGAATTCCCATCATGGTTTCGTAGTGCTCCAACTCTTCGCGTTTTTCATCAAATGCAGGCATGGATTGATTGTAGTTCCGCCAGCCAACAATGGACGTCGGGAGATTGTCTCCTGCGTCCGATGTGGCGCATAATGATCGCTCGCATGGACGAAAAGAAATTCAGGAGGCAAGAATGAAGCAACGAACCGCAATCCTCGGATTAATCCTTATCGCAGCTTTCTCGACAAGCATTGCATCAGCGCAGGAAGATGCTAGTAAGCGTCCCAGTCCTGCCGCCCAGGCGCAATGCAAATTTAACGACGGCAAAACAGTCACTGTTGACTATTCGAGCCCACGCGTTAAAGGTCGCCAAATTTTCGGCGGGCTGGTGCCTTACGGCGAAGTATGGAGAACTGGCGCAAACGAGGCATCCACATTTGTGACTGATACCAATGTCGTCGTCGGAAGCAAAGACGTGCCGGCCGGCAATTACACGATATTTACCGTACCCAAGAAAGATAAGTGGACACTCATCATCAACAAGAAGACTGGCGAGTGGGGCATCCCTTACAAGTACGAAAGTGACGAATTGGCGCGCACTGATATGACGGTCTCCAAGCCGTCGTCAATGATGGAGAATTTCACCATCTCGTTCGATCAAAACGGAAGCAGCTGCAAGATGAATATGTCATGGGAGAATACCCGGGCGTCAGTGGAGATTAAAGAAAATAAGTGAGCAGAAATTTGTTATTACCTAACTCCATCTCACGGTTTTACTGTCCATGACTAATCCGTGAGATGGAAACCGGGGCACGCGGATGGCTGCTGACTGATGACCGGGATACCTTAGATCTTCCCAACTCGCGCTGATCTCCTGCTCCGTCGCCCCGCTAGGCTAGGGTATATTCCCCTCGTTCGATAATCCTCTGCGCGATGTGCTGGCGGAGTGCAATGGTATTAAATGGCTCATATTTTGCCAGTCGGCGCAAAATTGCCAACTGAGTTCTCAGCATGTCTCCTTCCGCCACGGCAGCTACCACTTTCTTCGCGGCGGCTTCGATCTTGTCCATGGCTTGCGATAAATAAACCCGCGTCATAGCAATCGGCAAGGTAGCTTCAGCTTGGCTCTGCGCGGCAATTTTTTCGGCGCGCAGCACCGCTGATTCCATGGCATAGACTTCGATCACCATGTCGGCAATCGCGCCCATAACTTCCTGCTGGTCCTGAATTGTCTGCATATATTTCTGGGTAGCCGCCCCCGCCGCAAACAATCCAATCTTCTTCGCGGAGCCGACCAGCTTGCGTTCCTCCGCAAGTGGGCCCTCGATGTCTTCCGTTGAGATTGGACCAGCCATGACTTCATCCATCAGGTTCTTTATCGCGGGCATCAGCGCGAGTTGTCCCGACATAGCGCGCTTCAACAGAAATCCGCTGATGATAAGACGGTTGATTTCGTTAGTGCCTTCGAAGATGCGGTTGATGCGCGCATCGCGATACGCGCGTTCGGCGGGATACTCCTCCACGAAACCGTATCCGCCATAAATCTGGACGCTCTCGTCCACCGCGTAATCCACCATCTCCGAGCCAAAGACTTTAATGATGGAGCACTCGACCGCGTATTCCTCAATCGCTTTGCGGGTTTCCTTCGCCGCTTCCGGCCCTGCCTTGTCAACTTCTGAGAGCGCCGCATCCATCATTCCCACTGTGCGGTAGACCATGGACTCACCGGTATAAATGCCCACCGCCATGTTCGCGAGCTTCTCGCGTACTAGTCCAAAATCGGAGATGGTCTTGTTGAAAGCTTTTCTCTGTTTTGCGTACGCGATGGAATTAGCGAGCGCAACCCGTGCTCCGCCCACGCACATTGCTCCCAGCTTGAACCGGCCCACGTTAAGAATGTTGAAGGCAATCACGTGGCCTTTGCCAATTTCCCCGAGGACATTCTCCGCAGGTACCTGGCAATCGTTGAGAATTACCGGGCAAGTAGACGATCCGCGGATGCCCATCTTGTGCTCTTCGGCGCCAATCGAAATTCCGGGGAAAGTTTTCTCCACCAAGAAGGCGGTGAACTTATCGCCGCCGATTTTCGCGAATACAGTGAACAGATCGGCGAATCCCGCATTCGTGATCCACATCTTTTCGCCGTTCAGCACGTAATGTTTGCCGTCCGAGGAAAGCTCCGCGCGCGCGCGACAATTCAGCGCATCTGATCCTGACGAAGCCTCCGACAAGGCGTACGCTCCCACGATGTCTCCTGCAGCCAACCGGGGCAGATATTTTTTCTTCTGCTCTTCGGTGCCGAAATAAACCAGCGGCAGAGTTCCGATGCCGGTGTGGCCGCCCCAAGTGGTAGCGAAGCCGGCGTACTTGGCAATGTGGTCAGCGATCACCGCAGCCGTGACCTTGTCCATCTCAAGACCGCCGTAAGCCTCGGGGATCTCGACGCTGCTCAAGCCCAAGTCCCCAGCCTTCTTGAGCAGATTGCGCGTGATGGAGAAATCTTTGTGCTCCATCTTCTCAATGTTCGGAACGATTTCGTTGACAGCGTATTCCTCGGCGGTCTGGCCGATGAGGCGATGTTGTTCAGTAAAATCTTCCGGAGTAAAAATATCTTTGGCGCTGCGGTCTTCAATGAGAAAGCTGCCGCCAGAAATTCTGGTGTGCGGATTAGTTGTTGCGGTTGCTACCATTCCTGAAACTCCTTAACTAGAGGAGAAAATGCTGACACTAACGAAGATGGCAGTGCTCAATTCAAATTCTCAAATATCCCGGCGGCGCCCATCCCGCCACCAACGCACATAGTTACCATGCCGTAGCGTCCGTTCCCACGCTTGAGTTCTCGGATGATGGTTGCAGTCAGCTTTGCTCCCGTACAACCCAGTGGATGCCCAAGCGCGATCGCTCCCCCGTTCGGATTCACGCGCTCGGGATCAAGCCTAGCTTCCTGAATAACCGCGAGCGATTGCGCCGCGAAGGCTTCGTTCAACTCGATGACGTCGATGTCCGAAAGTTTCAGGCCGGTCAATTTCAGCGCCTTAGGAATCGCAAAGAGCGGACCGAGTCCCATCTCTTCGGGCTTATATCCTGCAGTCGCGAATGCTAGATACCGGGCTAGCGGCTTGATGCCGAGTTGCTGCGCGCGTTCGCCTGACATGACGACAACGGCAGCGGCACCGTCAGACATTTGCGAAGAATTTCCCGCGGTTACTGTGCCTTTTACATGGAACGCAGGCTTGAGCGAGAGCAAAGCTTCTAGCGAAGTATCGCCTCGAGGACCATCATCTGCTCTGAAAAGTGTTTCCTGCCGCTTTAATTTCGCGCTGGTGGAAGACTTGCCACCGCCATTGTTCGGGCCATTCTGAATAGAAAAACTCACTGGCACCGGAACCGTCTCTTCTTCGAACTTGCCCGCCTTGATTGCCGCCACCGCTTTTTGATGGCTGCGCAGCGAGAATTCATCCGCGGCCTCGCGGCTGATAGAAAAACGTTGCGCCAGTCGCTCCGCAGTGAGTCCCATCGAGAGATATGCATCAGGATAATCGTCCACCAGATGCGGATTTGGCGAAATCTTATGGCCGCCCATCGGGATCATGGACATTGACTCGGTTCCCCCCGCGACGATGATTTCCGCTCCACCAGCCATTATTCGCTCGGCAGCCATGGCGATCGCTTGCAGCCCTGAAGAACAAAAGCGGTTGATTGTCATCGCGGAAACTTCGACGGGAAGCCCTGCGCGCAAGGCCGCGATCCGGGCCACATTCATGCCCTGCTCCGCCTCAGGCATGGCGCATCCGAAAATGACGTCTTCAATTTCTTTGGGATCAATCGCTGGTGCACTCTCCAGCGCCCCCCTGATTGCAATGGCCGCTAGCTCGTCCGGACGGGTGGCGCGCAGCATGCCTTTGAAGGCGCGCCCTACCGGCGTGCGGACCGAGGAAACGATAACGACGTCTTTCATAGAGACAGAGAATGACAAATTACGGTCAAGCCCAGCATACCAAGATTCCTTTTTTGTTCCAGCCTCTTCTTTCAACAGACCAGATGACCGAATGGTTACTGTGAACATCAGTGGAAAAAGTTTGTGATGGAACAATCCACCAACAGTTGTTTGGTAAAAATCGAAAGCATCTCTCGACAAATGGGCAAATGCACAAGGCGTTTTTTTTTGCAATAGCGCGAATTTCTCATTGGCATGAACGTTACTTTACAGAACCATCACGGAGACTTACGATTCGACTCGCTCTGCTTCTCGCCAATTAAAAAAAAATGAATTGCAATTTGAACACTGCCGGCGCCGGCGCATCGTGCGCTCACGCCATCCGGAAAGAAGAATGAAACCGAAACGAACCATCCTGTGCGTTGACGACAATGAGCAATCACTCTCCATCCGAAAAGTAATGCTGGAAACGCGTGGCTATCGCGTATACGCCTGCTCCACCGGAGAGGAGGCGCTCGAGCGGTTCAAGAAAGGCGGCATTGACTTGGTACTCTCGGACCTGATCATGCCAGGCTTGGACGGGACACGCCTGGTCGAAGCGATTAAGGCGCTCTCGCCCGAAACGCCCGCCGTCCTGCTCTCCGGCAAAGTTAAAATCTACGATCGCGACACTCACGCAGACGTGTTTCTCTCCAAGGGAATGTACGCCCCGGCTGATTTGCTTGAGCGCATTCGCCTGTTGTTGGTGCGAAAGCGCGGTCCCAAGCGCACACATTCGCGCCCGGAACCGGAAGACGCTCACGCCCACGCGGCCTGAGTTGGCCCAGGGCCATCCACTTTGGCAGGCTTCATGTAAGATTGAACACTTGAATGCCTGCATTTATTGAAGCTGTCGAACTCCGCAAGACCTACCACATTGGCAAAATCGAGGTGCCTGCTTTACGGGGTATCTCCTTCAATGTGCAAAAGGGAGAGTTCGTAAGCGTTGTCGGTCCGTCGGGCAGCGGAAAATCAACCCTGTTCTATCTCCTCGGCGGCCTGACTCGCGCCGACTCCGGACACGTGGTGGTAGATGGTGACGATTTTGCCAAGCTTTCCGACGCGGAACGCACCCGCATGAGAAAGCGAAAAATCGGATTCGTTTTCCAAAAATTTAATTTGCTGCCTACCTTGGACGCCCGCTCCAACATAGATATCGCCGTGGATATCGCCGGCGTCAACGGGAACCGGGACGGTACTTACCACGATAAGATCGTAGGACTCCTTGGCCTCTCCGCGCGCCTCCAGCATCGTCCCTCGGAACTTTCTGGTGGCGAACAGCAGCGGGTGGCTCTGGCGCGCGCTCTCATCAATAAGCCGGCCATTGTTTTGGCAGACGAACCCACCGGCAATCTAGACTCCAAAAATTCCGAAATTGTGTTGAACATGCTCCGCCATTCGAATCGTGAGCTGGGGCAAACTGTGCTCATGATCACACACAATCCTGAGGCGGCGAGCTACGGAGACCGCATCGTCCACATGCGGGACGGTGAAATTGTTTCTGCTACACAAGACCCACAATGGACAGACCAGAAATCCCCCTGAGCATCGCTTACAAGCCGATTTTGCCTGGAGGTTCGGCGCCGATGAATACAAGCAACATTGCCCATATAGTTGAGCAATGTTTATAATCGAAGGTAAGCGGGAGTAGCTCAGTGGTAGAGCGCGACCTTGCCAAGGTCGAAGTCGCGGGTTCGACCCCCGTCTCCCGCTCCAGAAAAATTCTGAGGTGTCCGGTTTCTTCTTGACGTTTACTTCTTATCGCAGACTAACGGAGAACTGGTCGCTACAATAAGTCAGCACAGAGTTCTTCAGTTCAAGGCGCGGTACCCAAGTGGTAAGGGAGAGGTCTGCAAAACCTTTATACGTGAGTTCGATTCTCACCCGCGCCTCCATTCAAAAACCCTTGTGTTCCTGGGGAAGCCTGTACCCCTTTTCAATAACGTTCGGGATTTTTGTCTAATGTAACAAATGCGGCTAGCCGCTTCTGTTATTCTACGCACCGAAGTTGACGGTCAATTCACCATGACACCCCCACGAGAAAAAATACTCGCGGAAATCGCGGCATTGTCTAAGCAACAATTGTTCGCGATGGAAGAAGCGAATTTTGTAGGATGGGACGCAGAGCAACGTGCTGCCTTCTCGGAACGAAGTGAACGGATCAACTTGCTACGCCGTCAACTAGGTGACGTCTACTATCCTTTCAACCGCACTGGATAATTCCTTCCGTGTGCCGGTTTATCGAACATAAAAACTTAGGGAATGCGAACGGGTAACATTGTCACGATTATTGACAAGATTGACACTACCCGTGACGCCATATTTATAATTTTGCCGTTGTGCTTCTCGGGCTGGACTCGCAAACAGCGACCGGCTTGCACGGGGGGGAGTGCGATGTCGAATGATAATCAGGGGTGCCCTGCTTCTGAGACCGATTGGCGCGAACTAGCGAAACA
>JALYIM010000103.1 GCA_030775785.1 Acidobacteriota bacterium | reverse complement strand
TGACTGGTTTGAGCATGCCCATGCGTACCTACATTCCCGTATTCGTGAAGGACATCTTCCATCGCGGTCCGGAAACCTACGGCAATCTACTCGCGCTCATGGGACTCGGTGCGATTTGCGGCTCACTAACAATAGCGAGCGCGGGGAATATAAGAATAAAAGGGCGCGTCGCTCTGGGCGCGCTCGCTTGTTTGGGCGCGGGCATTTCGGGGTTTGCCCTTTCGAAGTCGCTACCGGTGAGCGAGGCCATCATAGTGATGGTGGGCGCGTCCATGATGGCGGTCTTCGCCACGGTGAATTCGCTGGTGCAGTCGATTACCCCGAACGAAATGCGCGGGCGAGTGATGAGCGTATACAATTTCGCATTCCGAGGCGGCATGCCAATAGGAAATCTGCTGTCGGGATGGCTCGTTCCCGCCTTTACGGCGCCGGTGGTCCTCAGCCTGAACGGATTTCTGCTTATACTGTTGGCCCTTTACTTCCTGCTGGTCCAACGGCGGCTCGCTGTCCTTTGATTTGGGGTAACCGTTTTTCTTTTAAAGATCGCTCCATGGAATCCTTCCCGGAAATCGGTGATCCCTTTGATGACTTCGGGTTAATGAAAGGCACATCTCGGATGTATAATCTAGCAGTCAAAATCCAGCGTTTAGCAAAGTCGTTACGGCGGCCGATCCCTTGAACAGCGATGGCGAAAGCACACAATGGAATGCCCCACTGAGCGGCTCGCACGGGTGCGGCGACCAGTTGTCCGAAGCTGTCCGCGTTGAGAAGGAGGTGCATCATGGCTATCAATTACACAGCAGAGTGGCGCGAAATCTTCGATGTTGCGCTGTACCAACCGAACAAACTTGAGTTGCGACAGCAGATCGAGCTCGCGCGGGAAGCTATAAATAAGCGGATTCACAATCTAATGAAAGACGGGCGCGAAAATGGAGGTAGTGTTCCGGAACGCATCGAACTCCGCGATGCATTAATCACGCTAGATGATCTTTACAAACTCGCTTATACGCGGAAGCCTAGCGGGAGTGTTAGTGGCGCTCGTAATCGAGCTGCCATAAGTCAGCTCGGTGAAAGCTGACGGAAAATTAAGCGATACTCCGCCGTCTCGGGTGGAAGGTAACTGGCTCCCCATTCAGGTTGAGCCGTTGATGCAGCGCTCCTCCGACGCCGTTGGTTTAACCCTTTGTTTCTAAATGCGCGGCTAGTGCATCCTTCCACTTTCTCGGCAGCGAAAATCCGGCTTTTTCTAAGGCTTGCATTTTCATCTCGTTGTACAGTGGACGCGGCGCTACACGGCCCATTTGCGCCACAGTTTTTCCAATTATTTTCCTCTGGTCAAGTCCCGTGAGCGATGCGGCGTATCGAGCCAGTTCAAGCCTGCCACATGTGCCCTGGTTCGAAAGATGATACGTGCCATAGCGCTCCGCCTCGATGACCTCCAATATCTTATCCGCGGCATCAAGCGTATAAGTTGCGGATCCTATCTGATCTGAGGCTGCTACATTGATTTTACCGTCCGCAATCGTGCGAAGGCATTTATCTACAAAGTTAGTTTTCCCGGGTCCGAACAGGAGCGATATCCGGAAAATCCAATGCCGCTGAAGCCGCGTCCTGACGTCCTTCTCCGCAGCAACCTTGGTCTCGCCATAAATCGATAACGGATGCGGCGCATCTGACTCGACATAAGGCGTTCCCTTCAGACCATCGAAAACAGCATCGCTGGAAATAAAAACTAGAGAGAAACCAAACTTCTCCGCTGCGGACACTAAATTAGCCGTGCCACCAAAGTTGACGCGGAATGCCTTCTCAGGATAACGCTGGCACGCGTCCACATCTGCCATGGCGGCGGTGTGTATTAACACATCCAGGCGTAAAGACCGAAGAGCACTCATCACCTGATTAGCTTTGGTCAAATCTGCGTCGGATCTCGTGAGTAGAAATCGGCGATGGCGCTTCAGCAGAACCCGGCTCAGTCCAATGCCCAATAAGCCAGTTGCCCCTGTGACACCAATTCTCATATCAGAGCGCTCCGTTCTGCAGTGGAGCTCGACATGGTGCATCAGATGCTCCGGAGATCCGCCGCTTGGCCCTGCTGAGGATGTTGGTCCTACCATCCCTATTTCGGCGTCCGCATGCAAAACTCGTTAGTGAAGAGTCGTCGAAACGTGGAAAATAGGTCATACAGCGCATTGTTTTGTGATATCGGGCTCGCGCTGGACGTGGGATGCCCATCCTCCAACGCTTATATCTACGCGCATCCACCAATTGGGTCCTACAGCTCGCGTAGCGTCATTCTATAGGACTGATGTTATGCGAAGATTGAAACCGGCTTTCGAAGGTATCACGCAAAGGTGCCCTGCAGCGCAAGCGATTCCACCGGATGGACCGATATGCAAAGAAACACGGATCGCCTCTCAAATCCCGGGAATAGCCCCGGTCACATCTCCATTAGCACTTTATGCCATGAGTTCCGCCATCACCGCGATTTCCAGCAATTTGGATTCTCCAATTCGTGGCATACTCGCAGTTGTTACGAGCGCGCAGCTTCGCTCTACCGCCAGGTTCGAGGCGCCACAGAAGCGATTGTTTTGAGTGCCGACTTCCGGACGTCGTTGGCGGATTGATGGGCCACGAGTCAATCGCGGCGTAAAGTGAATAAAGCAAAGTAACGTTTGTTGGATGAAACGGCAAGAATGAAGTTGGATGATTTTCAAGAATCGTTGAGGGCACCAACACCGCCTCCGCAACTAAAACCCGGACTTTTGGGATTATGGTGGGACGCGAAAGGCGACTGGGTACAGGCCCACGGATCAGCCCAGAGCGACGAAGGGCCTGAGGGTTCGTGGGTACATTCGTACTTGCATCGCAAGGAAGGCGATCACCGAAACGCAGCATACTGGTATGGGCAAGCCGAAATGCCTGTGTGCCGAGATAACCTCGATGCGGAATGGCTCAGCATTGTTAAAGCGTTGCTACAATAGAAATCTCGAGCGTAGTGGCCGAAAAATCGTCGAGATTGATTCTGTTAGCAGGTTCCCTTGAATCACGGGCTGGCCCGAGACAGATCTAAAAGTTTATTCACTATTCCTTGAGCACATTCTTATAAGAGGGCACGTGCAAATTTCCAAGTCGATTCACTCCTTTCTGCTCCTTTCAATTCTTGTAAGCTCGTCAGCTATC
>JALYIM010000102.1 GCA_030775785.1 Acidobacteriota bacterium | reverse complement strand
ATGGAACACACCTCAAGTTCGGCTCGGCGTTCGGTTCGCCTAGCGAGGAAGTCTCAGGGACACTCGACATGACAAATGTTTACCATCTCATCGTGAGGGCGATTGCAGCGTTTTTCGAGCTGTTCTGCGCGCCTACGACGCTACGAGAAGCACGTATCTCATTGGCAAATCAGTGTGGCAGTCCCCCTCACAGTGGTTGAGGTATTCTGCACCCCGTTATTCAACGTAAACTGCAGGTTTTGGGGCGCACTCGCGGTAACGGTGATCGTCCCAGGTGCAGAGCAAGTAGCTTCACCGGTCGAACCGATGGTGGCCGCAGTTGTACCAGTGCTAGTCAGGGAGGTATGCCAGGAAAGACCGTCTACTTGCGTGAGCTCGCGACTCTTGCCGTTGGCAAAATTACCTCGGGCAGTGTATCCAACTTTGCCCGGAGGGTTGCTCGTTGCCGTCGCCGATTGAGGACTCACTGTGATACTGGTTAAGTTGGCGTGGCCAGCGCCACAGCCTACAGCGAAAGTAACCGCCATTAATAGAAAAAACAAATTCTTCATAGCAACTCCTGCAGGTCGGATGCGCCGCTTTACCTGTGGGTTGTGCAAAGGCTGCGAGAAGCTCACTTCGGATCGAGAAATGTTCGTCCAACTTAAGCTTCCCTTAAGCTGGCAAGAATGAAAATTGCGCTTGGACTGAGTTGACGACGAATTGAGGGCGAGTTTTTCTAGCCATGCTCGAACCACTGAAACGGCGGAGGCTCGTCATGCAAAAGGAATCGCAGCGCCGATGCGTTCATGATGAAGTTCAGAGGAAAAAGCGTCGGAACCTTGTTCGAGTGATCGCCGGGGCGGCGATCTTGCTCAGTCTTGATCCTTCGGCGCGGGCACAAAAGGACACGGCCAGCATCGTAGGCACGGTCAGAGATCCCAGCGGAGCAGTAGTCACTGGAGCTCAGGTGACGGCGACTGACGTGAATCGGGGAACCGCCTTTCCAACCTCGACAGATGGCTCAGGAAATTATGTGGCGGGCCCTCTCAAAATTGGCCGCTACACGGTGAATGTTAGCAAAAAGGACTTTGAAACCTCAGTCATCGGTCCTTTCGATCTCCAGGTTGGGCAACGCCGGGAAGTAAACGTCAAGATGAAGATAGGCGCCGCAGTTACAAACGTGCAAGTTAGCGCTGTTCCCTCATTGGAGACACAAACGTCTGACCTCGGCCAGGTAGTTGATAACCACGCCATCAACAACCTTCCGCTGAATGGCCGGAACTTCAGCCAATTAGCGCTGCTCAGCGCAGGCATCGCACCAGCCGAGCCCGGTGCCTCGAACGAGGGTACCTCCGGATTTAGTGCTAATGGAGCCAGATCGTATCAGAACAACTACCAGCTGGATGGAGTTGATAACAACTCGAACATCACCGATTTGCAGACTGGAGCCAGCTATGTCATCCAACCTTCGGTGGATGCGGTGGAGGAATTCAAGGTCGAGACCAATGGTTACAGCGCTGAATTTGGTCGCGGCAACGGCGCCGTTCTCAATGCCACAATAAAGTCCGGCACGAACGAGTTTCATGGAAGTCTCTATGAATTTCTTCGCAACGACAAGTTGGATGCCCGCAATTACTTTGCGCTCAAGCGCGGCGCTAACCAACGGAACCAGTTTGGCGCAACACTTGGCGGCCCAATTCTTATTCCACATTTTTATGACGGCCGAAAACGTAGTTTTTTCTTTGTCGACTATGAGGGATTGCGAATCCGTCAGGCGCTGCCCTTGCAGGGCTTGGTCCCCACCAGGGAAATGCGGTCCGGAGATTTCTCTTCGCTAATCGATTACACCAGCCCGACTGGCACGGATTGCAACGGGCGGATCACCTATCAAGGAGAGCTGTTCAACACCCGCCTCAGCCAAATCGATCCCAGCACTCCTACGGGATTGTGCGGCGTACCCTTCGGTTACGATGGCGCAGGGACTCCAGTCAACATTATTCCCAACAGCCTGTTTGACCCACTAGCCACAAGCTTGCTCAAGCTCTGGCCCCTTCCTAACTTGACCGGTAACGGCGGCAATGGCAAGAGCAACTTCCTTACTGACCCCAGGCTGCGACAAAGCCAGAATAACTTCGATGTCAGAGTCGATCACACCTTTTCAGAGAAGGACTCCGCCTTCGCCCGCTACAGTTATCAGGTGCAGCCCAGCATGCACCCCGCAATTTTCCAGGCAACCGGTGGTGGAGGCAATGAAACCTAAGGAACCGTTGATAATTTTGCTACCAGCGTCGCGCTCAGCGATACCCACATATTCAGCCCGCTACTGGAGAACGAGGCCCGTCTCGGTTACAACCGGATTGACTCCAAACGCTTGCAATTTGACTCCAATACCAACCTATCTGCGCAGCTTGGTATCCCAGGCGTCCCCTTTGGTCCGTTGAACGGGGGATTGCCCTTGCTCGAATTCCCCGACGTGAGCTCGATCGGGAGCCCCTTGAATGCACCATCGCTTCAGGTCCAAAACACCTACAGCTTTTCCGATAATCTCACTCTGATCCGTGGGAAACACGCGCTGAAATTCGGAGGAGAGATCCGCAAAGAGGAATTTACTATCCTCCAGCCAATCGCAGGCCGCGGCCATCTGCAGTTCCATCCTATCTTTACCGACAATGCTGCCAACCCGGGGACGGGTGGATCAGACTTCGCTTCGTTTTTAGTAGGACTTGCCGACTTCGGCGAAACCACCAACCTGCACAATGTGGACTACCAGCGCGCCGCCTACGCGTTTTACTTCCAAGATGATTTCAAAGTAAATCCAAGACTGACATTTAACCTGGGCTTGCGTTACGATCTCTTCGGCACAATCAAGGAACGATTTAACGCCCAGGGCACCTATGATATCCGCAAAAATATTCTTTTTGTACCGCGGGGCCAGACTGCCACATTGCCACCCGCCCTGGCTGCCCTCATCCCGATCAGCGCCACGGCCAGCCGTGGACTGGTACCGGTGGATACGAACAATTTCGCACCGCGGGTCGGCTTCGCATTCAAGGTGACCGATCGGATGGTGCTCCGCAGCAGTTACGGCATTTTTTACTCTGGCTATGAAAGCGGCGGCTGGGCGAATCCCAGCCCGGGCTTCAATCCGCCGTTCTCTCTGGCGCAGAGCCTTCTAATGCCCTGTGCGGCGGCTTCGGCGAATCCCGCCCCTGGTCAATTGGATTGTTCGATCCCGGGCCTAAGCCATTTCTCAAGTGGTTTCCCGCCGAATGCGCTGCTAAATCCTAGGCCCCAACTTTTTGAGCTCGGTCCGTCTCTGGTTTCGCCTTACATGCAGCAGTGGCAGCTCTCGACCCAATATGATTTGCCCTTTAGCACGGTTCTTGAAATTGCTTATTCAGGATCGAAGGGCACCAAGCTCTTTAGCTTCTACAA
>JALYIM010000101.1 GCA_030775785.1 Acidobacteriota bacterium | reverse complement strand
TTCTGTACGCGCTGACGTATCCCGATCGCATCCCGTCAGAGATGCGTTTTCCGGTTTCGGAATTGCGACAGCTGGATTTCTTTCCCCCGGATCTGGACAAGTTTCCCTGCCTTCGGCTTGCCTATGAAGCCGTTGCGTTGGGGGGAGCAAAGCCCGTAGCCCTTAATGCTGCGGATGAAGTAGCCGTAGCCGCGTTTTTGGATGGAGCCATTGCCTTTACCGACATTCCGAAAGTAATCGAAAGGGTAGTTTCAGAAACCGGGTCAGCCCGCTTGGAATCTATACTTAAGGTACTCGAAGCCGACAAGGAAGCGCGCCGTGCAGCCCATCTTGCAATCTCGGAGCTGACCGGAAAAAGCGTCGCGGTTTCCGTCAGCTCGCGGGTGCAGTAAAGAAAAACCTATGCCGCAATTCTTAATCTCTGTAATCGCCGTGGCTGTGATTCTGGGATTCATGATTCTCATTCATGAATTCGGACACTACGCGACCGCCAAGCTTTTGGGAGTGCGGGTCGAGGTTTTTTCCATCGGATTCGGTAAGCGCCTGCTGGGCTTCCGCAAGGGCGAAACCGACTACCGCATCGCGGCCATTCCGCTCGGTGGCTACGTGAAGATGAGCGGTGAAAATCCCATGGATGCCCGCAGCGGCGATCCGAAGGAATTCCTGTCGCATCCCCGATGGCATCGCTTCATCATCGCCATCGCTGGACCCTTGATGAATATTCTGCTGGCGATCGGCCTGCTGACGCTGGTTTACATGGTGCATTACGAATATCCGGCTGTGCTGGACGAGCCTGCCGTGATTGGGTGGGTAATCCCTGACACCCCCGCAGCCAAGGCGGGCATTCAGCCGGGCGATCGAATTGTCCGTTTGGACGGAATGGAGAATCCAACCTGGAAGCAGGTCGTCCCCAAAGAAGCGCTGAACCCCAATCAGTCCCTCGACCTCACCATCCAGCGTGGCGACCGTACTCTCACGCAGACAATCGTTCCCGAGGCTTACGGCTTGAACCAGATGGGTTCAGCCGGCTGGGTGTGGAAAGAACCTAGCATTACTGTCACCTATTTGGACCATGGCATGCCAGCGGAGAAAGCCGGCATTAAACTCGGTGACCAGATTCTTAGCGTGGATGGCCAGCCAGTTCCCGCGCTGCAGTTCATGATTGAGGCACTGGGCCGGACCAAAGAAAAGCCAATTGCAGTCACGCTGTTACGCGACGGTCAGCAACAGACTTTCACGGTTCAACCCGTGATGTCAGACGGTGCAGATAAAGAAAAGCGCTATCGCATTGGTATCGGCAGCGAGCCTATGAAGGTCAGCAAGTTACCCTTCGCGGCCGCTTTCCGCCAATCCTTGGAACAAAACAAGCAAGGCTCCCTGCTAATTCTTGAACTTGTGCAAAAGATGATCCAGCGCAAGATTTCCATGCGTTCCATTGAGGGTCCTATCGGTATCGGACGAGCGGCGGGACAGGCTGCGGTCCAAAAGGGCTGGACGCCCCTCATGGAACTCACCGCTGCGATTAGCCTGAACCTTGGCATCTTCAACTTGTTGCCAATCCCGATTTTGGATGGCGGAGTCATCCTACTGCTCTTCGTCGAGACCCTGATTCGTCGAGACATCAGCCTGGTCATTAAGGAACGCATTTATCAGGCTGCGTTTGTGTTTCTGGTTCTGTTCGCTGTGATGGTTATTTACAATGATTTGGCGAAGACTTTGCCGGGGCTGACGCACCGATTACCGTAAAAGGCCCCTCGGCAAAGGCACCAACATAACCACTTCCAGGCCTCCATTCCGAGAGGCCTTCGGCCCTTCCTGCATGCTAAAATAGAGCTTCCCAATGGCTAATATTCAACGCAGAAAAACCGTAACGGTCGTGGTGAATGGTGTGCGCGTCGGCAGTGATGCACCGGTTGTGGTGCAATCAATGACTAATACCGACACCGCTGATGTCGCTTCGACAGTTCAGCAGGTTGCGGCCCTGGCGCGAGCCGGTTCCGAATTGGTACGAGTGACCGTCAACAACGAACAGGCAGCGGCAGCAGTCGCTCCCATTGTGGAACAGCTCGATAAGCAGGGCGTACAAGTCCCTATCGTTGGAGATTTCCATTACAACGGACACCTGCTTTTAAAGAAGTATCCGGAATGCGCCCGTGCGCTGGCCAAATATCGCATTAACCCGGGAAACGTAGGCATCGGACGCAAGGACGACAACAACTTCCGCACCATGATCGAAGTGGCAGTCGAGAACCAAAAGCCCGTGCGTATTGGAGTGAATTGGGGCTCCCTCGATCAAGCATTACTAACCCGCATGATGGACGAGAACTCCCGCGCTGCCGAGCCTCTTGACGCTCGCGAAGTCACGATGGAAGCCATGGTCGTAAGCGCATTGAACTCCGCCGCATTGGCCGAGAAATATGGATTGCGGCCCGATCAGATAATCCTCAGCGCCAAGGTGAGCGGAGTACAAGACCTGGTTGATGTTTACCGCTCGCTGGCGGCTCGCTGCTCTTACCCGCTGCACCTTGGACTCACTGAAGCGGGTATGGGAGCAAAGGGCGTTGTCGCCTCCAGCGCAGCTTTAGGAATTCTGTTGCAGGAGGGTACCGGGGACACTATCCGCGTGTCTTTGACCCCTGCTCCGGGCGGAGACCGTTCCGAAGAGGTTCGCGTGGCCCAGCAGATATTGCAGTCGCTTGGAATTCGTAGCTTCACTCCGCAAGTCACGGCTTGTCCGGGATGCGGACGCACCACTAGCACTTTCTTCCAGGAAATGGCCGAACAGATTCAGACTTATCTGCGCGAGCAGATGCCTGTCTGGAAAGGTCAATACGTTGGAGTGGAAGAAATGAAAGTCGCTGTCATGGGCTGCGTCGTAAACGGCCCCGGAGAGTCAAAACATGCCAGCCTCGGAATTTCGCTTCCCGGCACTTTTGAGGAACCAAAAGCTCCGGTTTACGTTGATGGACGCCTGTTCACGACGCTAAAGGGTGACAAGATCGTGGCTGAGTTTATTGAGATATTGGATCAGTACGTGGGTTCTCATTACGCCGCGAGAGCGAAAGATAAAGCCGCGGAAGAAACTCTTGTCCGCGCATAGATAAATAGATAAACGTTGCGATCACGCCAGCAATGACAAAGTCGGATTTTTTTCATCGTCCAGCGGATCAGCGATCTTCTTCAGGCCCGGATAATGCCGTAAGAGCGATTCAGGGGCTTTCACTCTTTGCTTTGTGAGCATGTATTTCAGTTGCAGCGCGTTGACCCCGGCCTTCGCTTCAAAATGATTATTGGCAATCACGTAGGTGACTTCTGCCTTTTGTGAAATGCGCGCTATTTTATCTTTCCATCCCGCCAACTCATCCTCGGTATAAAGATAGTTGTAGCGATCATCGCGCTTCTCGGCCTCAAACCACTGATCATAGTTGCGGCCATGTAAACGGACGTACCCAACGCTTGATGTGACATGTTCGGTCGGCTGCAAAGAGCGTCCGATCAGAGGCTGATCAATGTTGCAGAAGGCGACATTTTTTTGCGCGAAGGAAATGATGGTGTCAGCATCGTCCCAACTGGAGTGCCGCACTTCGATTACGCGCGGATACTCTATGAACTGTCGCAGAAGCGTGTCAATGTATTCGCGGTTGAGCAACGTGTTCTTGAACGACGCGGGAAATTGAATCAGCAGAGAGCCAAATTTTCCCGTAGCCGCAAGCTTATCCAATCCTTCGCGCGCCAATCTTTCATCTTCATCATTAGGATTGATGGTTGCGGCTGAAGTCGGCTCCAGTCCAGCCATAGACGAGTGCGTGAACGAGCGATGCAGCTTAGCGGTGAATACAAACTTGGGATTTACGGCCTGAACTTTCCGCGCCCAGAGTGCGACCAGTTCCGGCTTCAGATGTCCATAGAAAGACGTGTTTATTTCCACTACGTCAAAACATTGCGCGACGAATTCCAAAGGATGCAGACGCTTTCGCTGCATGCCGGACGGATAGAAAATTCCCTCCCAGTCTTTATAAGACCAGCCGGCGGTGCCAATGCGAATTTGCGCGGTGGGATCCACGATGAAAGCGTTCAATATCCGTGCGAGAAGGTTAGCACAATGCGATAGACGCGGCTTCCAGCAAGCCAGACGAGTCCATCGTGTTTCTCGGCCGTTGATCGCAACTGAGGAACAATTAGAAGTAAAGCAGCAGCGCCACCCAATAGACTCCGTTGGGATAAGTAGAAGTTCGGGCGTAGCAGGTTCCGGCGGAGAATGCGTGTATCCGGGAATCGTCTATTGCCTTAATGCCGGCCGAAGGTAAAACGTCGGGCTGCATACTTGTATAGCGAATAATGTATTGTCCGGGTAGCGTCGGGACGCTCAGCGAATCTGCATGCGCCATTTTGCAGGCGGTGCTCGCTGCAGTCCCGTCGGATTGTCGTTGTAGCGCCGGCAACTTAGCCGACTGTCGCGCCTTTTCGATTGAGTCAACGATCAGTTCTGTAGATTGGTCTGCGGAGACACTTCGCAGACTATGTCCGAAATCTTGCACGACATATAAAGCATACCCACTGCGGACGACGCCAAATCCGGCGACGTTATAACTGGCATTCAATAAATTTTCCCGATGATGTGGCGAGTGCATCAATCCCGACTCGACCTGCTGCACGTCTCCGCCGAACGCTACGTTTTCTCCCGCAGAATCCAGATGCAATGCGGATGTGGCGGCTATTCTCTCCGTCAGATAGAGCTCGTGATCAAACTGGTGTGAGAGTTGTTGCCGCGCAGCCATGAGCTCTCCGTGAGCCCTCGCCGCCTGCGTCAATCCATCGTCACTCTCGAGCGCAGGTAGTCCGGCCTTGGCGCGCGCCTGATTCGCCATTAGCAATAACTGGCGCTCAGCGTCTGCGTCGTAAGTTATGCCTTCGGTCGCAGGAAGCTTCGAGATGGACACCGGGACACTCCGCGGCTCGGGGGATTGCGCAGGCGAAGTGCTGCCAAAGAATAACAGTGCTAGTGCAATGAATAGAGTTCGAAACATGTTTGCCTTTGCTCACGTTTCAAACCCGGGAGTTGAACTTATTACTTTCTTTCAAAGAACGATACACTCTAGAATCTAAGCAACCACCATTACAATGGGCACACTTTTGCTGGGCTTCCTCATCGTTTTGAATCTAGTACTTCTGGTGCTTGCCGTTTTTGTATTTCAGCGGGTCTCGAACTCTGCCTCGCAAGCTGAAGCATTGACACGACTTGCGAGCCAAGCCGAGTCGCTTCATCAGACCTTGTCTCGGCAGTTTGCTTCTGCGACGGCGGACATGGCTACACGGTTGGAGCAGACCAAAGGTGACCTCCGGCAACAGGTTTCGGATCGCCTGGGGGACGGCTTCTCGGGAATCCGAAGCGCGGTCGAAGACCAGATGAAGGCCGGACGCCGCGAACAAACCGAGGGACTGACGGGCGCTCGCACCGAATTGACGAATTCCCTAGCGTTGACGACCTCGCAGCTTAAAAACGCGTTCGACAGCCTTAACCAGAAGACAGTGCAGAGTCTGGACTCCATCCGCGATCGCGTGGACGCCAAGTTGATGGCCATCACCGACCAGGTCCAGCAGAAACTCGATCAAAATATCAAAGAAGGTTTTGCGCACTTTGAAAAAGTGCAGCAGCATCTGAAGGCCGCCGAAGAACAGTTGCGTGAGGTCGGAGCCATTGGACATTCCATCAACGACTTAAATAATTTGCTCAAACTGCCTCACCTTCGCGGTCAGTTTGGAGAGGCAAGCCTCGAACGCCTGCTGGCAGATTTCCTTCCCGCACACATGTTCGAAATTCAGGCGGCGCTGCCCACTGGTGGCGGACGCGCGGATGCCGTCATTCAATTTCCCGACCGGCGTCTGCCGATTGATGCGAAGTTTCCGCGCGAACAGGTGTTGGCATTATTCGAGAGCAACGTCGAAAGCGAGATTGAAGAGGCGCGCCATGAATTTGTGCGCGTCATGAAGGTGGAAGCCAGACGCATTAAAACCTACATCCAGCCGGAACACGGAACTACTGACATTGCGCTGATGTATTTGCCCAGCGAGACGCTATACATGGAAGCCGTCCGCAACCGTGACCTTGCGGATTGGCTCAATCAGCAGCATGTCTTCCCTGTTTCTCCGAACACTTTGTTGATGACGTTGCAGACGATCGCTCTGGTGCATAAATGGTATGAGGTGGCCAGTCGCTTCGAGAAGAGCCGGTTGGAATTGGCCAAGGCGCAGAAGTCGTTCGACTTCTTCCAAAATCAGTTCGACAACGTAGGCAAGAGCTTGAACAAAGCGCAGGAAGCGTTCGAGACTGCGCAGAAGCATCTGAAAACCTATCGCGGACGCGTCACTGTGCTCAGCGGTCAGGAGCAGTTGGAATTGGATACCGCGAAAAGCGAAGAGGAAAGCTTGCCTTTGATTGACAAGGCTAGCGCCTAGAAATTTGACTCCGCTTGGTGATAGGGGGTCCTTCGACTCGCTCAGGATGACAGAGCCGGGTGGGCGCGATTCACAGTCAAGTTACAAGACCTTGTCATGCCGACCGACCAAAGCATTCGCTTTGCTGCGCTTCAAGGATGACAGAGTTGCGAGGGAGTGGAGTTCGCTTAATTTAAAGGCCTGCTTCCATCCTTGAGCGCGGATCCAGTACGTCGCGCAGCGCGTCCCCGATAAAATTGAATGACAGCACCGCCAGCATGACCGCTGCCGCCGGGAAAATTACCACGTGTGGGGCGTCGAACAAATGGGCGCGACCGTCGTTCAACATTGATCCCCAGCTTGCTGTTGGGGGAGGAACTCCGAGCCCTAAAAAGCTCATGGTACCTTCGGCGAGGATGGCGCCCGCCATTCCGATCGCCGCCTGCACAATAATTGGCTGAATGATATTGGGCAGGATGTGACGCACGATGATTCGCAGATCTGTTGCACCCAACGCCCTGGCCGCTTCCACGAATTCACGTTCTTTCGCGCCTAGGACCTGAGCACGCACCAGCCGTGCATATCCTACCCAGCCCCCAAGTGAGAGCGCGAGTACTAAATTAAATATCCCCGGACCTCTGAACGCCACGAAAGCGATCGCCAATAGAATTCCGGGAAAGGACAGGAAAGCGTTCATCACCACAACATTCACAAACCTATCAATTCCGCCACCATAATAGCCGGCGACGGACCCGACGATGAGGCCGAGCCCAAGGGAGGTCGCGACAACGCAGCTACCGACTAGCATGGAGATACGTGCACCAAAAATTAGGCGCGACAGAATATCGCGTCCCAATTCATCCGTCCCACATAGATGTGCTGCAGACGGTGATGCCATTCGGTTTGAGAGCTCGATGTGAGCTGGGTCCTGTGGCGCAATCCAAGGTGCGAATAAAGCAAACACCACAAACATTGCGGCCAGCACCAAGCCTATGGTTGCCAGCGGATTGTGCCCGGCCACACGTCGCAATGAAATAGCAGCAGTAGCCATACTTAGTTTCTTCTATTGTCTGATTCGGGGGTTCGCCACCGAGTAGAAAAAGTCAGTGAGAAAATTTACCGCTACGTACGTAAGTCCGATCGCTAGGACGCAGCCCTGCACCAGATAGTAGTCGCGGTTGCCGATGGCCTGGATGGTAAGACGTCCAATGCCAGGCCAGGAGAAAATCGTTTCGGTGACGATCGCGCCAGCGAGCAGCGCGCCGAATTGCAATCCCAACACTGTAATGATGGGAATCATGGCATTACGTAGCGCGTGGCGATAGACCACCACGTTTTCAGACAGGCCTTTGGCTCGGGCGGTGCGAACGTAGTCTTGTCCCAGCTCCTCCAGCATAGAAGTGCGCACCATTCTTGTGAGAATAGCGGCGAGCGCCCCTCCCATGGTGATGGCGGGGAGCACGAGATTGGCAAAGCTGCCTGCGCCAGAGACGGGGAGCAGTCCTAACCCGATTGCAAAAAAGAGAATCAGAATGGGTCCGAGGGCGAAGTTTGCAAAAGACAATCCGAAGAGGCTAACCACGCTGAGTACCCGATCGTCCCAGCGATTGCGGCGCTGTGCCGAGCGAACCCCGGCGGGAACAGCAAATAAAATCGCGACAACGAGAGCCGCGACAGTAAGCTCCAAGGTGTACGGATAACGTTGCGCCAGCAGCTTGCTTACCGGTTGATCGAAGCGCAGCGACGGACCGAGATCCCCGTGCAGCACACCTTTCCAATAATGCAAATATTGCGATCCCAACGGAATGTCGAGTCCGTAAGCATGCCGCGCCGCCTGCACATCGGTGGCGGGAGCACCTTCGCCCAGCATCTGAAGTATAGGATCGCCGGGGACAAGGTGGATAAGTAGAAAGACGAGCGAGACCACCAGCCACAAAACCGGCAACGTATACAAGACGCGGAGGCTAAGATATCGCAGCATGCTTTGCTCTAGTCTCCCGCTTGCACAGCGGCTTTGGGATGTGAACCTTCAATCCTGACTTTGGAGATACGGTTTCCTTCCATCTCAGCGACGGTGAAGTGGCGTTCCTCAAAATCGAATGATTGCCCGGCTGTTGGAATCTTCTGTAGACGCGCGAGCATAAATCCTGCCAGCGTCTCGAACCCTGCGTCGCGAGGAAGCGGCACGTCGTACTGAGATTCGAGATCGCGTATGCTCACCGAACCATCCAGCATAAGTGAAGAATCGCCTTCAAGACCTGGCTGCTGAAGTGGGGCAGTATCAAACTCGTCTTCGATTTCTCCCACAAGCTGTTCGAGGATGTCTTCCACGGTAATGACCCCGGCTGTCGAACCGTACTCGTCCACAACCACGGCCAGGTGGCGTTTTCTCTCTCTGAATTCTTTTAGCAGTTCTGTTAGTACCTTGGTTTCCGGCACGACCAGCACATCATGCATGATCTGGCTGATTGTGAGAGCTGCCAGGCGGTTTGCGCGCATAGGGACGACGTTCGCCGTCTGCCGAAGTTTCATCCAGCGCATTAAATCTTTCGCATACAAGATGCCGATTATATGTTCAGGCCCGCTGTGCGGATCGTAGACCGGGATCCGTGAATGTTGTTCTTCGACTACCCGGTCCAAAGCCGCCTCTACCGTGCAATCCCCTGGGAGTGAAAATATGCTGGGACGTGGAACCATCACTTCGCGCACGGTGATGTTTTCGAGCTCCAGCGCGTGATGGATCATTTCTTCCTGAAATTCGGGAATCTGTCCAAGTTGACGGCTTGCCGTCGCGATCAACTTCAGTTCATCGGGAGAATGGATCGGTCCCTCCTGAACTCTGCGGGAGCCGAATAAGCGCAGCACTGAACCCGCGGCGCGGCTCATCACAAAAAGGAGTGGGCGGAAAAGGGTCAGAAAGACGTCCATGGGCGCTGCCACGGCCAATGCCACTTGCTCGGCGCGCTGAAGTGCAAGCGACTTCGGAACCAGTTCTCCGAGAATCACGTGCATGCAAGTGATCAAGGCAAAAGCGATGACAATGGCAATTCCGTGAGCGTAGTAAACAGCGTGGGGGATGCGGTTTAATGCCGGAAAACTTTCAACGATATGGACTACGATGGGTTCGCCAATCCAACCTAAGGTCAGGCTGACAATTGTGACGCCGAGTTGGACGCCGTTAACGACCTCGTCCAGATTACGGTGAAGTTTTAGGACGACGCGGGCGCCCAGCCTGCGCGCCTGTATGAGTTGCTGAATGCGCGTCTCTCGCAGGCTCACCAGAGCGAATTCGGCAGCGGCGAAGAAGGCGTTGGCTGCGACCAGGAGCAAAACCAGGAAGACCCGGAGCAGCACAAAGGCGATCATGGATTGGTAATTTTAACATTCCAAAAGGCGTAGGCGGCGTTTTCTATCAATGTTCGCGCGGTAGAATGGCAGTTGTCACCGGGATATCTGAAGTAAACGTTGCCGATTTCGCGATTCGGAAAGTAAACAAGATTGCTTTCGTTTTCGCAAAACTTCGGTCTAAGTTACAGCTTCAGTTTTTGATTCGAACTTCTCAGCGTGCGTGGAACAAATCCACAAGGGTTTTCGTAACAAACACCACGGGCTTGATATCGCACTTATAAACGGAGGCACAAGTGAACGGGAGCATCAGCGAACAGAAGAAGCGGCGGAAACGCATCATTATCGTCAGCATCGTTGTCGCAGTGATTTTGGTCTTTGCAGGTGCGCTCTATGCGTTCACGCGTGGCGGCACCAAGATTGATCCTTCCAAGCTTGGAAAAGTAGAAAAGGGTGATTTGGCCAAGAGCGTCGTCGCTACCGGCAAGGTCGAGCCGATCACCAAGGTTGAAGTGAAATCCAAAGCCAGCGGCATTGTGAAGAAGCTTCTGGTAGATGCTGGCGACAAAGTTAAAAAAGGGCAACTGCTGGCGCAACTCGACAAGCAGGAAATCGAGGCCCAGGTAGCGCAGTCGCGTGCGGCATTGCAGGCTGCGGAAGCGAACTTGAAGAGCTCCGAGGCCGATTGGCAGCGTGCCAAAGTGGATGCGGAAGCTCCCGATGTCCCCATGCTGAAGAGCAACTATGAACGTGCGGTGCAGATGGCAAAGGATGGCGTGGTGTCGCAATCCGCTCTCGAAGATGCCGATAAAGGCTACAAGATGGGCATCAACAAGCAGAACGTCGCCAAGGCGCAAATCGTCGTTCTGCAGGCAAAGATTGCGCAATCACAGGCACAAATTGCGCAAAGCCGGGCGAACCTTCAGCAGCTTGACGAACAGCTCAGCTATACCGACGTGCAATCCCCAATTGACGGTGTGGTTCTTTCCCGCGACGTGGAAATGGGCGACGCCGTGAGCTCGATTCTGGTACTAGGTTCTTCCGCCACGTTGGTGATGACCCTGGGCGATACCAGGGAGGTCTACGTCAAAGGCAAGGTGGATGAGAGCGACATCGGACGGGTTTATCTAAAACAGCCCGCCCGCATCAAGGTGGAATCTTTCAAGGATAAAACTTTCAACGGAGTCGTAACCAAGATTTCGCCCATGGGAGTGGAGAAAGACAACGTCACCACATTCGAGGTACGCGTCTCAATCAACAATCCCGGTGGAGAATTGAAGGCCGAGATGACGGCAAACGCGGAAATTATTCTGGAAGAGCACAAGAACGTACTGCAGATTCCTGAAGGCGCAATTCTCTATGACAAAGACAAGAAGGCATCTGTCGAAGTGCCTGATCCGAAGCAGAAAGATGGAAAGAGAAAGCTTGCAGTCAATATTGGAATCTCCAATGGCGCCAAGACCGAAGTTCTTAGCGGATTGAAAGAAAATGATCAGGTAGTACTGCAATGAGGATTGGCTGGTGACAGGAGTAACGCTTTGTCTCCAGTGTTCCCTTCATAACGTGATGCAAAAATGAGGTTGACCATGAAAGCTTTGTCTAACGCAGTTGCAGGCGTCCCAGTAAGAAACTTCGGACAGGAAAAAGTTCGTCTGTTTGCAGGACCTTCCCTCCTGCTGCTTGCATTGATCTGTCTCCAGCATCCTTTGGCAATGGCCTACGCGGAGGGATCGTTCCAACGTAGCCTCCAGGTCAATGGTCCAATCAATCTTGATGTTGCGACAGGTTCTGGAAATATCCAGGTTCGAACTGGCGCATCCAGCCACGTAGAGATTGCCGGACGAATCAAGGCGCACGAATGGTTCGGTGGCAACACCGAAGAGAAGATCAAGCGTCTGGAAGCGAATCCTCCCATCCAGCAGAGCGGCAACGACATCCATATCGGGCACGTTGATGATCCCGAGCTTATGCGTAATATCTCCATCAGCTACGAACTCATTGTGCCGGCCGAGACGCGCTTGCACTCTCACTCGGGTTCGGGAAATCTGACGATTGAAGGGATCCAAGGCCCAGTGGACGCGGACTCCGGCTCTGGTAACGTTGAAATTAAGAATGTGGCTGAAACCGTGCGCGCCGATACCGGTTCGGGAAATGTTGAGATTGATCACGTAAAAGGCAACGTGCACTCGAAGACCGGTAGCGGATGGATTCACGCCACAGATGTCGCTGGAGGGTTCGAGGGCAGTACCGGAAGCGGGGATGTCACTTTGCAACAGACCGCGCCCGGAACAGTTCGCGTCAGCACGGGTTCCGGCGGAATGGACTTGAGGGGTGTGCGAGGTTCGCTTGAGGCCAGGGCAGGCAGCGGCACCATCCACGCGGATGGCGAACCTACAGGGGGCTGGCTAGTGAATACAGGTTCGGGAACGGTTAAATTGCGGTTGGCGTTCTCGTCCGCTTTTGACCTGGATGCACATACTAATTCCGGCTCGATTACGGTTTCACAGCCCATCTCGTCTGAAGGCACAATGGGACGCAAAGAAGTCAGAGGTAAAGTTGGCGGCGGCGGCGTGCCGGTCAATGTCCGGACCGGCTCAGGCGACATTTTGATTCAGTAGACGAACTTCATAATTACAGCGCGTGACGCGTTACTTGGGTACCTTGACTCGCTCCTCGCCAGCAGGTTACTTTCAGAATTTGCCCGCTTCTTAGTGAGGAAACATTGGCGCACCGCCCGATCATTACACTTACCACCGATTTCGGACTCAATGACCACTTTGTTGGAACGCTTAAAGGCGTAATTCTGGAGATTGTTCCAGAAGCCTCGATCGTTGACATTAGCCACTCCGTCCAACCGTTCGACGTACTCGATGGCGCGTTGACGATTGCGCAGGCGTATTCGTACTTCCCCGCTGGCACAGTCCACATGGTAGTTGTAGATCCGGGAGTAGGAAGCGCTCGGCGTCCCATCATCGCCAGTAGCGAGAAGCATCACTTTGTTGCGCCTGACAACGGCGTTCTCTCGCTTGTCTATAGCCGGGAAGAACGTATGAACGTGCAAAATATCACCTCGGACCATTACTTCCTTTCGCCGATTAGCAAGACATTTCATGCGCGCGACATTTTTGCCCCTGTGAGCGCTTACCTTGCGAAGGGTGTGGATTCAGGAAAATTCGGCGAACTGATTACCGACTTTGTACGATTCAACGCGCCAAAGCCAAAAACGCTGGCGCCCAATCAGATGCGAGGCGTAATTCTGAAAGTGGACCGCTTCGGCAATTTGGTCACAAATTTCACCGCACAAGATGTTCCAGCTTTGTTTCAAGAAGCACCTCCCGCATTTAAGATCACCATCGGCAAAAGTGATATCACGGAGATGAAATCCGCTTATGCGGACGGCAACCCTAAGCAGATATTCGCGATTGTGGGAAGCATGGGCTATCTGGAAATCGCCGCAAATCGAGCCTCGGCTCTGCAATTGATCGGCAGCGGAAAAGGCAGTGAAGTGAACCTGGCGTTGGAAGGCGCCGCAGCGGCCACGAATGGTCAGTAGCTAGGAACTTTTGGATTTAGGATGTACGTAGTGTTCCATTTCCGCCGTCCATTTTAAGAATCGCCACAAGCTCTCGCGCTCCCGCCATCCGAACTCCCAGAACTCGAGAAATCCAATTTGCTGCATTTTTACGCCACAGTAAGTCTCGATCCTCCAGAGCAGGTAAGGGCTGCGCCACGGCGTGAGACGGTGCCCTTTGGTCGCATTCCACAGAAAGCGAAGGATGTAGAGCATGGATTTCTAGTATAGGGCCTGCTTCAACTGCTGAGAGCGAGGTCGTGCCGTTCTCATAAACCCTCTGCCGGTGTGTTAAACGCCACATGCTAAACTTTAATCCTCTGCAACCCTCGATCGCTCATGGTTGATTCCAATCCTCGCCAGATAGCTGAAGATCACTACTATGCCGCTCTTGATCTCGTAGCTGAGGGCGAACACGAACGGGCAGTCGGTCAATACCGGAAATCGCTGGAGGCCGACCCGACCTTCACTGAAGCCATGCACGGCCTCTCACGCGCGCTGCAGGATCTTAATCGTCTCGATGAGGCTATTGCGGTGGCGAAGCGAATTGCGGAGCTTGATCCCGACGACATTCTGGCCCATACCAGTCTTTCGGTTATTTATCAAAAGAAAGGCATGATTCCTGAAGCCGAGGACGAAGGCAATAAAGCCCGCGTTCTAGGATGGAAGCAGCAACTAAAAGGAAAGTCTACCTAGCGGATTTAGAGCTCGTATTTTTTCATCAGATGACGAAACGAACGATAGGAAATTTTTAGCAAGTCGGCAGCATGGGTCTGAACTCCATTCGAACGTGCGAGTGCGGATTGCAACAGCGAGCGCTCGATGTCGGCCACATATTTTTCCATGTCGAAACCTTCCGGCAAAGCTTCATTGCTACGGGGAATGACTTCATGCGACCATCCGGCGCCGGCAGCAGCAGCTTTTGCTTTCGCCTTTTCAACGGGTAACTCGACCTGGAGTTCGTCGGTCGCCTCGAGCGCAACCGCACGCTCGATCGTATTCTCTAATTGACGGACGTTACCCGGCCAATCGTATCCACTCAAGGCCTCGAGCGAGGCGGCGTTGACGCGCATGATGCTCTTCCCTGCCGCAGGGGCATACTTTTTTAGAAAATGATTTACCAGCAGCGGAATGTCTTCACGCCGTTCGCGTAACGGAGGCGCAGATATCGGGATTACGCTGAGCCGGTAGTACAGATCTTCTCGAAAGGTGTTTTCCGAGACTTGGCGGTCTAGATCGCGGTTTGTGGCCGCAATCACCCGGACGTCAATGGCGATTTCGTTAGTCCCTCCTACCGGACGCACTGACCGCTCCTGCAATACCCGGAGAAGCTTGACCTGCATGGCCAAACTCATTTCGCCGATCTCGTCGAGGAAGATGGTTCCCTCTTGTGCGACTTCAAATAGCCCACGCTTGTTCTGGTTTGCACCGGTGAACGCGCCTTTTACATAACCAAACAATTCGCTCTCCAGCAACGTTTCAGGGAAAGCGCCGCAGTTGATGGATACAAACGGAGCGGTGGCACGTGGCGAACACACGTGAACGGCACGCGCGACCAACTCTTTTCCGGTGCCGCTCTCCCCGTATATCAACACCGTGCTTTGAGTTGATGCCACGGTGCGGATGGTTTGTTTCAGCTTTTCCATTGCCGGGCTGACGCCGACGATGTTGTTCAATGAATTGTGGTTAGCTGCGTCCCTTCTGAAAGCGAAATTCTGGCGACTCAGTGCGATATTCCCCAAGGCGCGTCTAATTGCCAGCTTCACTTCATCCACCAGCGCGGGAGATTTACGAATGTAATCGGAGGCCCCACCTGCCTTGACCGCCTGTACCGCGGCCTCATAGTCGTCTACCGCTGTCATTAGAATGACGGCTGAGTCGGGAGAAACCTGATGCGCGTGGCGCAACACTTCAACACCATTGATGTTTGGCATTCTGATGTCGGTGATAATCAGATCGAACAGCGCGCCGTCTAACTTTCTCTTGGCATCCGCCCCGGAGTTCACCGTCTCTACCCGGTGACCCTCTCTTCGTAAAGCAATATCCAGCATTTCGCAGATGGAGCGCTCGTCGTCGCAAACCAGAATGTTAGGCACGAGGGCTACCTCCGACCACGGCTGCAATCGCGTTTTCTGATGGCTTTGGCTCTTTGCTGCAAAGCTGCTCGGCGGATCGAGTGTCGCTAACGGTTTCTTCGATGGAAGCCCGTCGCAGCCTCAGGACAAAAACCGTACCTTCGCCCGACCGTGATCGCGCCCAGACCTTTCCTTCGTGCGCCTGTACGATCTGATAAACAATGGCCAAGCCCAAGCCAGTGCCGCCCTGAAATTGTGACTGAAAGGGCTCGAAAATTTTTTCGATGATTTGCGGACTTATTCCGGGCCCCGTGTCTCCGAAATGAAGCTCCCAGTCATCCTGAACCGCCTGAATGGAAATGGTAAGCGTGCCGCCACCACTCATTGCACGTACTGCGTTCTCACAAAAATTCCAGAAGACTTGTTTTATTTTGTCGCCATCTGCCAATGCCCACGCTTCTTTTACGGCGTAGCTGCGTTCAACCGTGATGCCTGTTTCTTCGGCGACCAGGCGGTGCTCAAGCAAGGTGAGCGCGTCTTCCAGGAGAGGCAGCAAATCAACTTTGGCAAACTGATATTGCCGTCCCCGCGAATAGGCAAGAAAGTCGGTGATGATGTTATTGAGACGCTCTGACTCGCGCGTGACGATCTGCAGCAACTGGCGGTGTTCGCTACTTAGATCCGGGACCTCCGAAAGCATGCTCACCGAGCCTGCAATGGATGTAAGGGGATTGCGAATTTCGTGCGCGATGGCAGCGGCGAGACGACCCACGGCAGCGAGGCGGTCCTGCATTCGAACTTCCCGCTCCAGTCTCCTCACTTCCGTCAAATCGTCAATTGTATAGACGTATCCGAGCGTGCCTTTTTCCGGAACCGTTAATGTAGAAACTTGTATGCGGCACGTCTTGCGAAAGTTATTCGGAGTAAGAAAACGCACTTCTCCGTGATTGCGCTCGGCGTCAATTTGCGGAAGGCCGTCGAGGAAGAAATCGCTGATCAACTTATCCAGCAGTTCGTTTTCTGTGCGTTCCAGCAGCAGTTGCGCTGATTTATTTACCAGAGTTATGCGTCCATCTAATCCGGTCGTGACCAGTCCTCCGCTGATTGACTGGATAATGTTTTCATGCAGGGCCTGTAGATTTTCCAGCGCGCCCTTCGTATACCTCAGCTTCACGTCCGCCTGACGAAGCTTGGTGGCGAGCAATCCGGCCAAATAGGCGACCGCCATGTACGCGAAAAGATTTACCCAGATAATGGCCTGCAGTCCCCGTAGTCCAGGACGGCTTGTTGAATAGGCCGGAATGACTCCGAAAAAGCTGAGTTCAAGCACAGTTCCATAAAGAATGAACGCGAGCGCGGCAGTCAGATATGACCATAGACGGGGCAAGAGCATGCATGCCACGATGATGACCAGCGGATAAAGAAAATTGAAAGCGCTGTCAATTCCTCCGGTGGCGTAGACAATCAGGCTGGTCAGGATCAGGTCAGTGACGATCTGCAGAATGGATTGCAGGCGATATTCCTGCCAGAAGGAAAGCAAAAATAAGTAGAATAAAGAAATTGTGTACCACAGCAGAATCGCATGGACGAAAAAGCGCAGCGGAAAAGGGTTGGGCGCGAGCTGCGCGATGGCGAGCTCGATTCCAAGTAAAAATGTGAGAATTATGATGCGGACTTTGACCAGCCACGCCAGCCAGAGCCGTTCATCAAACAACGATTTCATTGCGTAATCCAGCTCTCCCGCCGCGTTACATTGGTGTAATCGAAGCGGCGAGTTCCGCAGAGTATTGTGCGGGGAGCCCTATGAGACTCCCCGCAATTTGAATATTTTTCTAGCCAGCCAGCTTTCCAATCATTGCGAAGAGCGGCATGTAGAGCGAGATCACGATGCCGCCGACACAGACACCCAGAATTCCAATGATGACCGGTTCCAGCATGGCCAACATGTCCTTGGTCGCGCTATCCACTTCGTCTTCGTAGAAGTCGGCAATTTTCTGCAGCATGGAATCCATTGCGCCGGTAGCTTCGCCAACTCCGATCATTTGCGTGACCATGTTGGGGAACACTCCGCACTCGCGTAGAGGATCCACGATGGTGCGTCCTTCTTCGATTGCCTTGCGGACCTTCAAGAGAGCTTCTTCCAGCACGGCGTTGCCAGACGTCCGCGCCGTGATGCTCAGACCTTCAAGAATCGGCACGCCCGAGGTGATGAGAGTTCCCAACGTTCGCGTGAAACGGGCGACCGCGATCTTGCGCAAAAGAATTCCAATAATTGGAAGCTTCAAAAGCGCGTAATCGAGGTAATACTTTCCTTTGGGATTCTTGTAGATTTGCTTGGTCCCGAAGAAGAGTCCAACGCCGCCCACTATGAAAAACCACCAGAACTGCCCGACGAAGGCACTCAGCCCGATCACAATGCGTGTCGGCAGAGGCAGAGCGACACCCAATCCTATGAACAAATTCGCAAAAATTGGGACGACCCATTTCAACAGTGCGGCAACGATTAGGACCGCCAGACTGATGACCGCTACCGGATAGATCAGTGCCGACTTTACTGCGGACTTCAGTTTGACGGCCTTTTCAACGTAAGCTGCAAGCCGCTGCAGAATGATGTCGAGAATACCGCCAGTTTCACCGGCATCCATCATGTTGGTGGTCAAATCGTCGAATACTTTGGGATAGCCGCGCATCGCGTTGGCGAGGGTTGATCCGCCCTCGACCGTGGTGCGGACGCCCGTGAGCGTTTTCTGAAATGCCTGGTTCTCCTGGTTAGCGGCGAGAATTTCAAGGCATTGCACCAGCGGCAGTCCGGCATCAATCATGACCGAGAACTGCCGGAAGAAAATCGCAATCTCTTTGGTTTTAACTTTGCCCGAACCAAAGGTCGGCATGGAAAATTCCTTGCCTTTTTCCCTTATGGATCCAGCCGTAATCTGTTCGCGGCGCAACTGCATCGTCAGTGATTGCTTGTTGACGGCATTCCGTTCGCCGCTGACTTTCTCACCGGAAGCGTTTTTCCCCGCAAATGTAAACACTGGCATGGTAAGTCTCCTCGTTTAAGCGTTGCTGCCGTCTATATCTTTGTTACCACTCAATTCCTGCACAATGGTTGGCTTAGCGTTTACCCAGCGTCGCGCCTTTAGCCAGGGGTTGCGTACCTTTGTTTAGACCTGCTCCGCGATTGATCATTTCCTGCAATTCGTCCTGGTTGCTTGATCGTGATATTGCGACCTCAAGCGTGATCTGCTTGTCGAAATAGAGGGTTGCTAACCCTTGGTTGAAGGTCTGCATGCCGAATTTGTCCTGCCCAGACTGCATGGACGAATAAATCTGGTGGATCTTGTCTTCGCGGATAAGATTTCGAACCGCAGCGTTCGGCACCAAAATCTCCATGCACATCGCCCGACCTTTGCCATCCGCCTTGGGCAGAAGTGTTTGGCACATAATGCCTTCCAACACCAGCGACAACTGGGCTCGAATCTGAGCCTGCTGGTGAGAAGGAAAAACGTCAATCACGCGGTTAATTGTGGATGACGCCGAGTTGGTATGCAGAGTTCCGAAGGTCAAGTGGCCGGTTTCAGCGATGCGCAGCGCAGATTCGATGGTCTCGAGATCGCGCATTTCGCCGATCAGTACTACGTCTGGGTCTTCACGAAGGGCGGCGCGTAGTGCGTCGGTGAAACTTTTCGTGTCGGCGTGAAGCTCACGCTGGTTGACCACGCAGTTCTTATTCATGTGCACGAATTCGATCGGGTCTTCAATCGTAAGAATGTGGTCGTGCCGTTCAGTATTGATCTTGTCAATCATGGCGGCCAGCGTAGTAGATTTTCCCGATCCGGTAGGACCCGTTACCAAGACCAATCCGCGCGGTTTGTCGCACATCCTGCTGACCACGGCCGGCAGATTTAATTGGTTAAACGATTTGATCTCGAACGGGATCACACGAAAGACGGCCGCAGTCGCGCCACGCTGATTGAAAACGTTGGCACGGAAGCGTGCAAGCCCCTTCATACCGAACGAAAAGTCGAGTTCGAGGCTCTCCTCAAAGCGGTGCTTCTGCGAGTCGGTCATGACGCTATAGGCCAACTGCTTGGTTTCCGCAGGGGTCATCTGCGGCAGGTCGAGTGGGACCAAGTGTCCGTGCACGCGAATCTGTGGGGGCGAATTCGTCGTGAGATGGAGATCGCTGCCTGACATCTCCAACATTCGTTTCAACAGATCGCTTAACGAGAGAGCCATAACTGCTGTACCTTTCCAATTGCTGTTCGTCTAGTGAATGGTTTCGCGCGCCACTTCTTCCAGCGTGGTCATTCCGGCTGCAACCTTAATCAGTCCGCTGCGACGCAGGGTGATCATGCCGCGTTCAATCGCTTTCTTCTTTAACTCCAGCGCCGAGGCGCCGACCAGCACGAGCTCTTTAATTTCGTCGTCCACTTCCATCACTTCATACAATCCGCATCGTCCCTTGTATCCAGTGTTGTTGCAGGTGGTGCAACCTTTTCCTTTGTGAATCTTCACTGTCTTTGCTTCTTCAGGAGTGAACCCTTCCTCAATGAGCGCCTGCTGGGGTACGTCCACTACTTCCGAACAGTCTTTGCAGATACGACGTATAAGTCTCTGCGCGCAAATCAAGTGAACGGAAGTCGCCACCAGGAATGGCTCAATACCCATATTCATGAGTCGCGTAATCGTTTCGGGTGCACCGTTGGTGTGCAGTGTCGAAAGCACCAAGTGGCCTGTGAGGGCAGCTTTGATGGCAATTTCAGCGGTTTCAAAGTCTCGAATTTCGCCGACCAGAATGATGTTTGGATCCTGTCGTAAAAAAGCTCGGAGGGCAGCCGCGAAATTCAAGCCAATCTGTTCTTTCATCTGGACCTGGTTGACGCCGCCCAACTGGAATTCGACGGGATCTTCCGCCGTCATAATGTTGGTGTCAGGCTGGTTCAAGCGTGCGATGGAGGAATACAGTGTGTTGGTTTTGCCTGATCCGGTTGGGCCCGTGACCAGCACCATGCCATACGGTTTCAGAATTGCTTTCTCAAATTTGACCAGCGACTCGGGCTCGAATCCCAGCTTCGTCATATCGAGACGGAGATTTTCTTTATCCAGAAGCCGGAGCACGATCTTCTCTCCCCACAATGTGGGCAGGGTGCTGACGCGAAAATCGAGCTGCTTCTTCTTGCCGCCAATATTCATCTTCAGCATGATTCGGCCGTCTTGGGGAAGCCGCTTTTCGCTGATGTCCAACTTGGCCATGATTTTCATGCGGGAAGTGATGGCGTCTTTCAACTTGAGCGGCGGAGACATGATGCTCTGCAAAATTCCGTCAATTCGAAAGCGAACGCGAAATTCCTTTTCGTAGGGTTCCACGTGAATGTCGCTGGCTCCCCGCTTGACTGCGTCCGTCAGGATCATGTTCACTAGCTTGACGATGGGCGCTTCATCGGCCGCCTTCTCCAGATCGGCAAGTCCCATCTCGGCTTCTTCAGCCTGTAATTCCACGTCGGCTTCGTCCATCTCCGTCATGGACTGCATTACCTGCTCGAGGTCTTCCTCTTTGGTGTTGCCGTAGGCTTTTTCGATTCCCTCGAGAATGGAGCTTTCGGACGCAACCACCGGCTCGATGTTGAAGCCGGTCATAAACTTGATGTCATCCATTGCAAAGACATTCGTTGGATCCACCATGGCAATGGTCAGCGATGCACCGACACGGCTCAAGGGTAGAATCTGATAACGTTTTGCAGTTTCAAACGGGATGAGTTTGACGACCGAAGGATCTATTTCGAAATACGAAAGATTGATTGCAGGAACGCCATATTGCCGAGAGAGGAAATTGGTGACGTCTTCGTCCTTCAGGAAGCCGAGTTTCACCAAAGCGGAGCCTAGGCGACAGTTCGTCTCCTTCTGGACTTTCGTCGCTTGTTGCAACTGCTCTGGGGAAATTACCTTCTCTTTCACGAGAAGATCGCCCAGCCTCTGAGACATGCCTTGCTCCTGAACAGCAAATTGACGCGAATGAAGGACGCCAGTTCAGCGCTAACAACCGGCCTGTGTAAGCAACCAGCGGAGTACTTTGCGTTGACACAAATTGTCACCTGAAGCGCGTTACTTCACCAGTAACTTTGGTACTTGTACCGAACCTTGGTTTACGATCAAGGCTGCGATTGAGCCTCTACCTCGCTACTGGCGGGCTCTGCCAAGGAGGCCGACTTCCATGGATCTACGTACTTTGGTAACAGGAGGCGGATAGTGTCCCGACCTCGAATCCAAGCATCGCCGCCCGCAATTCTCCGAGCACCGGAGTTTAAGCCTGATGCAAAGCAAGGAGGGAGGCTTTGAAAGCGCCCACCAAATTGGCAAAAGCTAATCGCGAAAAAGAGTTGCGCGAATACTACCGCACGCTTCAACACGCTTGGGGACGCCAACACTGGTGGCCGGCCAGCACGCGTTTCGAGGTGATAGTCGGCGCCTATTTGACGCAGAATACTTCATGGAACAACGTGGAGATTGCACTGCGGAGCTTACGAGCGGCAGGACGATTAAACGTTAAGGGAATTCGGAGTGTGAGCTTGCCAGAGCTTGAAACTCTTGTCCGTTCCTCAGGGTTTTTTCGCCAAAAAGCCAGTCGCCTGAAACTGTTCGTCGAATTTCTTGATGAAAACTACGACGGTTCCCTAGGCCGGATGTTTGCCGAGCCCACGGAAAAGCTTCGTAAAGAGCTACTGGCTCTTTCGGGAGTGGGTCCTGAGACCGCTGATTCAATCCTACTGTACGCAGGTCAACATCCCATCTTCGTGGTGGATGCGTACACGCGACGAATTCTTGAGCGTCACGCCGTGGTGAATGCAGGCGCCAGCTATGAGGAGATACGTGATTTTATGGAACGGGCACTGTTCCCGCTTTCAACGGAGAGCTCTGCTGAATCCCTGATCGAGCTAAAAGCTCATCCGCAGCTGCAAGCAACTGCGCATCCGCCGTCACGTATCTCCACCAGCAAGCGTTCTTCGCTGGCACAAATATTCAATGACGCACATGGATTCATCGTAAGCACGGGAAAGCATTTTTGCCGCAGGACGAAGCCTCTTTGTGAAAATTGCCCGCTTTGCAAGTTTTTGCCTGGCAAAATCCTTGCGGCAACGGTTTAGTCGGATATCCAGAAATGGTCGGCTTAATATTGTGAGGATTGATTACTCAGTTAACTCGTAGGACACTCTAGACGTGGCTATTGCTCATAAATCTCGTGCGGCCGAAAAGGCGTCGAGCCGGAAGAAACTAATTATCTTTCTGGCGATTGGACTTTTTCTGGCCTTTGGAATCGTCCTTTCTCAAACGTCTTTCGACCTTCCTTTCCTGAATCCGGACACGAATCAACAGCTACTGGTTTTTGCGTCTCTGTCAGTTCTGATTTTTCTCTTATTTGTAGCTCTGACATTTGTGCTTGCCCGCAACTTGCTCAAACTTTTTGCGGAGCGAAAGCTGGGAGTGTTGGGCTCCAAATTTCGCACTCGCATGGTGGTTGCCAGCTTGCTGTTGTCATTTCTCCCGGTCATTGTGATGTTTGGATTCGCCTACTCGTTAATGAACCGTTCCATTGACAGGTGGTTTTCGAGTCCCTTGGAGGAAGTCAGGCAAGACACGCTAAAAATGGCGTCGATCCTCTCGGGTTATGTGGCCCAAGACGCATTCGCCGAGGCAAAATCAATTGCCTCTCAGCCGGAAATCCGAAAGGCTTTTGCCGACAATAAATTCGCTGACGTGGAAGAAGAGTTCCGTGAGCGAGAGTCCACACTAAGGGGAGGTTTCGCTATAGCCATCGTAAACGGGGCCGCGCAAACAAGTTTTAACCTGCCGGCACCCTGGCCGCAGCTCAAGGACATGCTGACGCCAAACGCTACAAAATCTGACAACGCCGCGGCGCAAATGACCTGGGCGCAGACCGATTACACCGTCGGAAGTTCTCCCGTGTCAGGAAATGGCCTCATCTTGATTGCGTTGCCTTTGCCGAAAGAATTTTCAAGCATCGCGCGCCAAGCGGCTGCGAGCCAGCAGCGATATCTGGAGTTATACCGCGAGCGGCGATTGGTTCGTCGAACCTACATGGAAATGCTGCTGCTGCTCACCGTGGTAGTTCTGTTCTCCACCACCTGGCTTGCCTTGTTTCTATCCAAACTAGTTACACGGCCGGTGGTCGCGCTGGCGGAAGCGACGCAGGAGATTTCTCGAGGCCGCCTCGATTATCGAGTAGAGGTACCGGCGGCAGATGAAATTGGAGATCTGGTGCGGTCCTTCAACCGCATGGCTGAAGAATTGCAATCGAGCCGCCATCAAATTGATGCGTCCAGCCACGATCTGGAGGCTGCCAATGTCGCGCTCGAGCAGCGCCGTCGGCACATTGAGACTATTCTGGAAAGCATACCGACCGGCGTACTTTCATTGGACGCTGATCGTCGCATCACTCACGTGAATGATGCTTTGATTCGACTTTTCCATTCATCAGGAACGAGCTCTGGGGCTCCCAACATTTTGATAGGCTCCTCATTGACCGATATTTTCCCAGCCGAGGTTATGCAGGACCTTGAATCTCTGCTGCGCCGCGCCGACCGAATGGGCACGACCACGACGCAGATGGACATTGCCGTTCTAAGGGGATCGCTTAATCTTGCTACCACCGTGGCAACCCTGCGGCACGGCGATAACCGCCTCGGACATGTGCTGGTGTTTGAAGACATGTCGGATTTAATCAAAGCTCAAAAGCAGATTGCATGGCGAGAAGTGGCGCGCCGGGTGGCGCATGAAATCAAGAATCCACTGACGCCAATTTCTCTCTCTGCCGAACGCATTAGACGGCACTTGCAACGCAGCACGCCCCTGGACGCCAGTTCGCTGAAGGTGATTGACAGTTGCGCCCAGACCATCAGCGGCGCCGTGGAGACCGTGCGGGCCCTGGTGGATGAATTTTCAACGCTCGCTCGTTTCCCTGCCGCCAAGCCACGTATCGCAAAGATTAATGACATCGTGGAGAACGCGTTGTCCATGTTCAACGGACGGCTGGACAACATTCGAGTACACACGGTGCTCGCGGACCACCTGCCGGGCGTAATGGCGGACGCCGAGGGAATCAAGCGCGCTGTCGCAAATCTGGTGGACAATGCCGCCGAGGCCATGCAACAGTCCGTGATTCGAGAGATTGAGATTTCGACTTCGTTGGTGGCGAGCCGTGACGCAGTGGAAATTACCATTGCAGACACTGGACATGGAGTTACCACGGAATTGAAGGAGAGACTATTCCTTCCTTACTTTTCAACCAAGCAACGCGGTACGGGGCTGGGCCTAGCGATCGTTAGCCGTATCGTCGAAGATCATCATGGTTCGATTCGAGTGGAAGAGAACAAACCAATCGGAACCCGTTTTGTAATCGAGCTTCCGATCGCATCAGAGGGCGCAGCTACAAATACGGAAATCCACCATGCATAACATTCTCATCGTTGACGACGAGCCCACAATTAGGCAGTCGCTGAAGGACGTATTGGAAGATGAGGGCTACCACGTCGCGACCGCCAACGGTGGGGAAGCTGGCTTGGAAAGCTTGCGGGGCGGCTTGTTCGATGTTGTGCTGCTCGACGTCTGGCTTCCCGGCATGGACGGTCTTAACACGCTGCAAAAAGTCCGTGATTTGGAAGACCCGCCTGAAGTCATCATGATTTCCGGGCATGGCACGATCGAGACCGCAGTACGGGCCACCAAGCTCGGTGCTTACGATTTTCTGGAGAAGCCGCTCTCGATCGAGAAGACCTTAATTCTGCTGAAGCACGCCCTGGATGCAAAACGCCTGCGCAAGGAAAATCGAGACCTTAAGCGACAACTCGCACCCAAACACGTAATCGTGGGGGAAAGCGTTCCCATGAAAGCGTTGCGGCAGCAGATTCAAATCATGGCTCCCACTAACGGACGGGTGTTGATATACGGGGAATCAGGCACAGGTAAAGAGATGGTAAGTCATGCGATTCACTTTCGCAGCCTGCGCAAAGAACAAACTTTTGTGGAAGTGAATTGTGCCGCAATTCCGGAAGACTTGATCGAGAGTGAACTCTTCGGGCATAGCAAGAGCTCCTTTCCGATGGCGACCTCAGAGAAGGAGGGGAAATTTCAAAAAGCCGATGGCGGGACGTTGTTCCTGGACGAAATCGGCGACATGAGCCTGAAGACTCAGTCCAAAGTATTACGTACTTTGGAAGAGCAGCGCTTCTCTCCGGTGGGAAGCGATGAGACCATCACGGTGGACGTCCGCATCATCGCTTCGACTAACAAAGATCTCGAAGATGAAATATCAAAGGGCAACTTTCGGGAGGACCTGTTTTACAGGTTGAACGTCATTCCCTTCTCCGTGCCGCCGTTGCGCGAGCGGAAGGAAGACGTGCCGTTATTGGCGCGACATTTTCTGAAAGAGTTTTCGGCGGCTTATGGGCGACGCACGAGAGAAATCACAGACGATGCGATAGAAACGTTAATGCGTTACTCCTGGCCTGGAAACGTGCGTGAGCTGCGTAACGTGATTGAACGCATCGTGATCATGAATCCGACCACCAGCCGTTTTGAGAGAAAACACTTGCCTCCACTGGTGTATCGCGACGGTAACCGCCGCGGCGTCGGCACGGAATTCACCAGCTTGCATGAGGCACGCTCCGCCTACGAGCGCGATTACATTTTGAAGAAGCTTGACGAACATCACGGCAACGTAAGCAGAACTGCGGAAGTATTGGGTTTAGAACGAAGCCATCTTTATCGGAAAATGAAAAGCCTTGGGATTGCCGTGAAGGAATAAGACGCGGGCGTTAAACGCTCGGCTAGCGCTTGATCATCTGAATTTCGCTACCGTTTTTCACGAACTTCACTTCATCCATTAACTGATTAATGAGGTAAATTCCGCGTCCGCAATTTGAGTACAGGTTCTGACCAGAAATTGGACTAGGAATAGCGGTCGGATCAAATCCATTTCCTGGATCTCGAACAATAATCAACATGCTACCCTGATCGTCGCAAGCTACATCGCATTCCACAATTTTGGTCGAATCGGCTTTTGCGCCGTGGAGAACGGCATTTGCAAGCGCCTCGGTAAGAGCTAACTCCACAGCCTCTTCTTTACCGGTGGCACACTCGATTTCATTTACAATCTGCATCACGTTTTGTACGACTGGGTCAACCGCATTCTTGTCGGCGGCTAACATGACCTTCAAGCGCACAACCATTTTGCCGGAATCGAAGTTGCAAGACGAATCAGAAGTCATAGGATGCGACCTTCAGCGGGTGATCTCATAGATACTTCCAATGCACTTTCTAGGGCAAGTTGTTTTACCGCAAACTTTTGGTTTCGGCAACCGATCCCGCCAATCCCAATAACTGCTTTCGCCAATCCAATTCTTCCACGAACAGATGCGATTCACGCCAGTCGGAACGAACCTTTACAAATAACTCCAAAAAGACTTTGGTGCCAACCATCTTTTCGATCTGTAATCTCGCCAAAGTCCCAATCTGTTTAAGCATTGCGCCCTGCTTGCCTATCAAAATCGCCTTTTGGCCTTCGCGCTCGCAATAGATGGCGGCGGCAATGCGGGTAAGTTTGGCACCTTCTTCGAATTGTTCTATGACTACCGTGGTCGCGTGCGGCACCTCTTCGCTGGTGGCAAAGAGAATCTGCTCTCGGACGGCTTCGGCCACCATGAATCGCATGGGCTGGTCCGTTACTTGATCTTCCGGGAAATAAGGCTGACCCTTCGGCAAAGCAGAAATCAGTTTCTCCAGTAGTATGTCGAGACCCTCCGGTTTGCGCGCCGAAATGGGGATGACTTCCCTGAAGCGGTACAGCTTCGAATAGGCTCCGATAACGGGCAAGAGCTTGCCTTTTCCGCCACGCAGCATATCTATTTTATTCAGCAGCAGGAATGCAGGTGTTTTTGATCTTTCGACCATTTCCAGCACCGCTCGATCGGCATCCCCAAATTTCTTCGTTGCGTCCGCAATTAGAAGAATGAGGTTGCATCCTTCGAGCGCCTCGCGGACTTCTGCCATCATCTTGCGGTCGAGCGAACTGTCTGCTTTATGAACGCCGGGCGTATCAATGAGCACGATCTGTCCGCCATGTTTGCGCTTGCTCGCGGGGGCGTGAATGATGCCGAGAATCCGATTGCGAGTGGTTTGGGGCTTAGGGCTGACAATTGCCAGTTTCTGGCCGACCAAGGCATTCAGCAGTGTGGATTTGCCAGCGTTGGGTCGGCCGAGAATGCAAGCGAATCCAGAGTGAAATGCCATGAATAATCTTGAAAAATAGGTCGCAACCGCACGAAACCTATGTGAGAAGACTTCATCCAACTATATCAGCTTACGCCGTTGGGCTTGGACAACTGAGGCTGGACCACGGAGATGCGGACGCGCTCTACTCGGCGGCCGGTGGACTCCATCACCTCGAAGCGCAGATTCTTTTCTTCCACGACTTCCCCTTTGCGGGGAATCCTTCCAGCCAGTTCGCTTACCAGACCAGCCACGGTCGCTGACTCCTTGCCCTCAGGACGAATGCCGAACAACTCGTCTAGCTGATCAATATCCATGCTGCCGGGCACCAGGTAAGAATGGTCGTTCTCGCGTACGATGGTGGCCTTCTCATGTTCGTCACTGATTTCCCCGACGATCTCTTCAACAAGGTCTTCGATGGTGACTAGTCCTGCCACGCCGCCGTACTCGTCCACAACAATGGCCATGCGGGTGTTATGCTTTTGCATCTCACGCAGCAGATCACTGCCCAGTTTGCTCTCCGGAACGAAATACACGTCTCTGCGCATGACGCTATCCACGCGACGCACGCCAGCTTCGGAGTCGGGAACCTGCAAGACGTCCTGGGCATACACAATTCCCTTAATGTGGTGGATGCTGCCCTCGAACACTGGTACCCGCGAAAATGGCTTCAGCCGCAGTAGTTCGATAAATTGCTCGACCGTCATGCTCGTGGGTACGGCCACGATTTCAGGACGCGGCTTCATCGCCTCGCGTACCGTCTTCTCGCCGAACTCGACGACCGATTGGATGAGATCACGATTGCTCTCGTCCAGAATGCCTTCTTCCTGGCCCGCTTCAATCAGCGCGTCCACTGCTTCGGCCTGGCTTTCTGGCTGCTGATCCGAGTGCTCCTTGGTGAGAGCGGCAACCGATTGCAAAAAGCCGAGAACCAGGGTGACCGGCAGGGCTATGTAAATCAGGACTCTCAACAACGGGACAAATCGCACCAGCCACTCACCCTTAGTACGAGAGAAAAACACAAAAGGCAGAAAGCGGTTGAAGATAATCACAATCAGGACCAGGCTCAAAGTGGCCTGCAAGATTTCTGCTGCACTCCAGGCACGATCTCGGAATACCGTGAAGCCGACCAGCATTGCAATCGCGGCGGTGCTCAATTGTGCGATGACAGCCATTGAGAGAGCGGCACGGCCGCGGGCGACCCCCAGTTTTGGCTCAACAATATGCTCAAAAGCATCAATATTGTCTTGAAATTCGCGGGAGAGGAATTTACCGATCTCGGTGTAAAGCCGGTCCACGTAGGACGCCAGCGTCAACAATCCAAAGAGGAGCAAAAACGCGAATGCCAGGG
>JALYIM010000100.1 GCA_030775785.1 Acidobacteriota bacterium | reverse complement strand
GCACAAACTTAGTAATTGAAATGTTAAAACGTATATTCCGACCGTATTATACGGGAAATCCCTTGCAAGACTGAATCGCACCGGTCTCTGAAATTGTCTAACTGTGGATGCGAACCCGTTCGCAGCTGTTCTTCCTTTTGCTTCTTCCACCGACTAATCTATACCTCGGACAAGGAATGTGATCGTCTGCGCCAGGACTAGTTTGTGTACCCGGGAAAGGGGTGCCCCCGCTGACGAAACTGTTCAGCAGGATGGGAATGTAAGTGAAAGCCAAGCTCGGCTAGAGATGTCAGCGCGACCATAAAAACCCGCGACTTACTCGGTTGGGCGAATGTATACGAGCGGCTATACGGCACCTGCGGCCCCTACTCCTAGAGAAAGGATTGGTGGGGCGCATTGAATATTCTTCGCTCGTAACCGAAGTGATGTTATGCCGCGGCTGTGGAACCCTCCGACCGGGTAAATGATTGAATTGCACTGGCCTCGTCGGCCTGAATGTCGAACACACTGGCCAATTTGGTCATCTCAAGAAGATCACTTACCCGCTTGCTCGGGTTGAGCAATTTGAGCTGTCCGCCCTGGTTACGTACCGTTGTGTACGTCTTAACCAGCTCTCCTACTCCCGAACTATCGACATAACCGACTTCATGAAGGTTAAGCAGGATTTTGTGGCTTCCCCGTGCAACAAGCTCGCGAACAATGTCACGAAGCATGACATTACCCTCGCCGAGAGTGATTCGGCCCGAGATGTCCACAATTGCGACATCTCCGACTTGGCGACTTGCCGTCTGCATTTTTACAGGGGTGCGTCCCTGAATCCCCATACTTGAACGATCCAGAATTTCGCAAGCCACCTTCGCGATCTCTTGCGATTCGGTGCGGACCACAATCAAAGATCGTCCTTCTTTCAACACTTCTCGAAAAAAAGCTGCGTCGTCGGAAGATTTTTCGTCGGAGTTAGGTTGTGGACTGCGATTGTCCTCACCCATGCCTTTGCCAAGTGTGGAGCCAACTCCCGCGCCCAACAATCCGAGCAGCGCGGCCGCACCAAAGCCCAATGCAAACACCTGGCCTATGCCTGGGACGGCCAGCAAGGTTGCCGCGGCTACGCCGGCGGACATCCCAGTACCCACGCCCATGAAACCGCCGACAGTCATCCCGAGTTCCTTACCCACTGTCTTGGCCTCAGTCTCAGATCGCGTTAGGAAAATGACCGAGTCTTGGGGCACTCCTTTGCTCAATAGCTCGCTTACTGCATTTTCGGCACGTTCACGCGACGAAAACACTCCAATAGAAGTTTCCACGGTACCACCTCCCCTGCATAGGTTACAGCCATCAGAACGGTCAGGATTGTATACCTAATCCAATCTGTAGAAAACAGCTATGATTAGTGGAGCAGCTTTGAGTGTGGTACCTCAGAAATCTAAGCTCAACCCATCCTATTTGGGCGGCTCGGTTCAAAAACAATAAGGGATAAAATCTAAGATTTTGTTGCAACTCCTGAAAGTGGACTGCGAGCGCAGTCGAAGGAGTTCTGGATCGGACTCCATCCAATGCCCATTTCTCCAGCCCACTGCCAGTGCCCTATGTAGACTTTCGCAGCCAGCTGTTCGTCGAGCCGCATGTACGCAGCCGCAGTTGCCCAAGTGAACCGGACAAGGTCTAAAAAACGGAGAATTTTTACCCGGCTTTCGATCGCACGCGGAAATGCCATTCAGATTTTTGGGATGGGAGCTGCTTTTCTCGCTTTTGCTTCCTCGCGATACGCACACTCGACGACCGTGGCCTTCGTCTCCTTGCTCATGGGATGGATCCTCCTTTATTTTTGCTGCCATGCGATAGCTCATTGGTTTGTGGGGCGTATGCTGGGTATCCGCTTTGCGTTCTATTCACTCGGAGGGACGGGGAATCCGGAAGGATGGCCCGCTGGCCTTCGCTGGCTATTCGAACATCTTCCTTTTCTTGGAGTACAAACGGAGAAGGCCTCCATGCAGAGTGCCAGTCCGATTTCTCGAGCGATGATGTGGTCCGCAGGCGTGACTTCTTCTTCCGTGATTCCGACCCTTGCGGCGCTCTGGGCGTGGCTCTCGGGCATCCCCTATAGCAAGCTATTCTTTGGGCTTGCGATGTTTTGGGCGGTCGGAACGTGGGCGAGCAACTGGACGAGCAAGACCGGAGATTATTCCAAGGCGCAACGCGCCCTAAACGATGGATGATTGATCGTGCAGCATCGAGCACAAAGCACCAACTTCGTCTTGGGACGGCCCACTACCTCTCCGTCGTCTGAAAGATGGGCGTCTCCGGAGGCGAGCGACAGCCCCTCCAGAATTTCTCTTCCGACGTCGCGAGTTCTAATGCAAAAAGACGTCATCATTCGTGTCATCGCCGGCCACGGGCGGTTCCTTCTCGGCAATGCTTCCAACGCGAAGGTTTTCGAAGTCCTCTGCTGTCTGCTACGCCGAAGCCTCAACTCGCTAAGCCTCTTTTTCAAAAGGTTTTCAAAATCGCCCAGCGCCTTTGAAAAACCCTCGATGCCCTCGGTGAGCTTGTCTTGCGACATACGATCGGCAGCATGCATCTCTTCAAA
>JALYIM010000099.1 GCA_030775785.1 Acidobacteriota bacterium | reverse complement strand
CCTGCAGCCACCCATTGTTCGCGAAGCGTCCGTCATAAACGCTCGGATCGCGGCGGAAAATTATCTCGAATCCTTGGGCAGAGCTAGTGTTCGCTGACCCCCCGACCGTCTTGGCTGAAACCTGCTTGAGGGAAAATGCCGTTCCCTCGACCCAGCCATCATGCAGCGACTTCCGCCAGAAGGCGTCGAAGTCGGCGCCACTGTGCTGCTTCTTCCAAAAACTCTGCACTAGGTCGTGTCCGGAGGTTTGCCCTTGTCCGGCCAATGCTGAAACCAGCTCGTACGAACTCTTGCCGTCATAAAGTGGCGCAATCAGCGGCTGCACAATGCTGACAGTGCCGTCGTAAGCGCGGGCATCGCCCCATGCTTCGAGGTAGTGCGCTTCATTGATATGCCAGTGGCAAAGCTCGGCAGTCTCGTCCTGATAGAGGCCGAGATGGATGCGGGTCTGAATGTTGGTATTTTTTAAAGCGTCAGAAAATGCAAGATCGGCGGGGGCATCGTAAGCTGGATTCGCCCCCAGAATAATCAGCAGCTCAACTTTTCCGCCGCGCATGTCAGCGACGAGATCTTTTAACGACTCAGTTTGATTGATGGGGTTTGCATCCACCGGCTCGGTGTAGACGACGGTCTTCCCCACATTTCCGAGCGTCTGATTCATGCTGTGAGCCAGCGCGTGCACCGCAGGGGATTGATGGTCTCCGGCGATCACTACGCTTGATCCGCGATGACTCTGCAAGTCTTTCGCGAGCGCGGACAAAAATTGCTGTTGAGATCCATTCTGTACTGAACTGCTGCCTGCGCCCAGGGCCGAGGTGAGTGCTCGCGCGAACGCTTCGATATCCACGGCGCGCATCGGCAAACGGTGATCAGCTTTTCCACCGGTGGTTGTCGGCGTACTCTCGACCACGTACAGGCGGCTCATTTTCTCTGCGTGAGGGTTACGGCTGGCGGCGAAATCGTGCGCGTATCTTGTGAAGCCGGGGAATCCTGCGTACAGGAAATCAGCGTCCAGCGAGAGTATGACGTCAGCTTTGTCCAGCTTGTACTGGGTCTCAACTTGCTGCCCGAATGCCATCTGCGAACCTGCGCGATAGGAGTCGCGATTTGCAGGCTCGTAGGCATGCCACTTGGCTTGCGGATAGAGCTTCAACAGTTGCCGCAACTGATCGGCCAGCGTGGGCGAGGAAACAGTCCTCGTCAGAATTCGCATGCCCGCGCCCTGAACAGCTTTTTGCGAGCTCAGTGGTCCGCGGATTTCATCCAGGAAGTTTCCCCAAGTCTTCATGCCGCCGAGATATTCAATGTCCTGCGAGCGGTCTGGGTCGTACATCTCGAGGATGGAAGCCTGTGCGAACACGTCGGTTCCACCGAGACTTGCGGGATGCTTATCGTTGCCTTCAATCTTTGTTGGACGATAAAGATGACTCTCAACCAATATCGGCTGCGCATAACCGCTGAGAGTGAATGCTGTGGCGAAGAAAAGAGGCCGGCCCGGAATCACTTCTTCGGGCTGCTTCACGTACGGGACAATGGATTCGAGCGGCTGCTTGGTGCACGCGGTCATACCCGCCATAGCGAGCGAAGCGCCCATCAGCTTCATGAATCCCCGGCGCGACACTGCGTCCAGCCACTCGGAAGCTCCCTTAGGGAACTCACGATGCATCATCTCTTGGAAATCGGTACTGCCCGCGAGTTCTTCAAGGCTGCGCCAGTACTGCGGACCTTTGGCCTCCGCGATCTGTGCGCGTGCCGTGTCGAGGACGAGCTTGCCCCTTTTCGTTGGACAAACATCCTCGCGGTGTTGCTTTTTGTTTTCGTCTTCCATCATTCTGGCTTCAGTCTTTATTACTAAGTTCTAGCGGTGACACGTCGAGCAATTCGTGATGTCGGTAACGCTGCGTAACTGATATTTGTGGACCAGATCCGTGCCGAGTGCCAACTGATCTTTGTATTCTTTGCCATCCACGACCACCGGCTTGAAACCCGACGGCTGCTCATATCGCATGTTGAACACCTGCTCGCGGGGCCGAATATACTTCTCGGGCGCGCGGTGGCAATCCAAGCACCACTCCATTTGCAGAGAGGCATGGTTATACATCAGCGGCATGCGGTCCACCGGGCCATGACAAGTATTGCAGCCGACGCCTTTATTAATGTGAATGCTGTGATTGAAATAAACGAAGTCCGGCAGATCATTCACGCGGTTCCAAACTAGCGAGTTGCCACTCCGATAACTTTCGCGAACCGGTTCGAGCAATTTCGCGCCTGTCCAAATCTGCGAATGGCAATTCATGCAAGTTTTGGTGGGAGGGATTCCTGCAAAACTCGAATTCTCGACTGAGGTATGACAATAGCGGCAATCAATTCCGAGTCCAGCGACGTGATGCTGATGGCTGAACGGCACCGGCTGCGGCCGCACAACGCGCTCATAGGTTACGTACGGCGAGCGCTGGAACTGGATCGCCGCCCACAGAAGGCCGCCCGCCGCGATCAGAACGACAAAGATCGTAGCTTTCGAAATCGTATTAGAACTGCGGTGAAAAATCTGCATCGTTCCAGTGCAGCGGGGGCGGGATTTCCACCACCAGGCTCATGCAGCGTTGCCGGATAAAAACTTATGAGAGCGTGCGCGCTAAATATGTTTGGAAAACTCGTGATTATAACAGTTGAGAGTGTTGGAGAAGCAAGGGAAAAGGAAAAAATTGCGGCGGGAAAAATCTAGGTAAGAAAAAACACGCCCGTCCCTTCCTGGACAAGGCATGCGAATTCCCTCACCCCGCACGACAACGGTGCTGCAGATGTCTACCGTAAATTCATCACCAGCAACTTAGGCTCGGTCATTTCTTCGATTGCATAACGCAATCCCTCTCGCCCCAATCCAGAATCTTTGACTCCGCCATACGGCATGTGATCTATGCGGAAGGACGGCACATCGCCCGCGAGCAGTCCCCCGACTTCCAATTCTTCGAAGGCTTGGAAGATAAGCTTAGCGTCGCGAGTGAAGATTCCCGCCTGCAATCCGAAAGAAGAATCGTTGATCCCGCGAATGGCGTCGTCGAAGGTCTCGTACGGTTCCACGGTGACTACGGGCGCGAAAATTTCCTGACAATTCACTTTCATGTCCGGACGCGTTGCCGTCAGCACAGTTGCATCCAGCACGGAACCATTGCGATGGCCTCCACAGAGCAGCCGCGCTCCTCCGCGAACGGCTTCCTGCACCCAATCGCTTGCACGAACAGCATCACTTTCTCGAATTACCGGCCCAACGTCAGTGGCTTCATCCAGCGGATCACCCGTTTGCAACTTGCTTGCGCCCGCAACCAGCAAGTCGGTAAATTTCTCAAAGACCGAACGCTGCACGAGGATTCGTTGCACCGAGATACATGTCTGCCCGGCGTAAGTAAAACCTCCAGCAACGCAGCGCTCGGCAGCATAGGCGAGATCGGCATCGCTGTGGACGATGACGCCCGCGTTCCCGCCCAGTTCCAACAAAACTTTCTTCTTGCCTGCGCGGCGCTTGATATCCCACCCGACGGGTCCGCTGCCCGTGAAGCTGATCATCTTCAATCGGTCGTCCGTGACCAGTAACCCCGCATCCTCATTGGATAGAGGGATCACATTTAGCGCGCCGTCCGGCCAGCCTGCCTGCTGCACTGCCTCAGCCAGCAACAATGCCGTGAGGGGAGTTTGGGGCGCGGGCTTCAGGACCATGGTGCATCCACTTGCAATCGCAGGCGCAACTTTGTGCGCAACCAGATTCAGCGGGAAATTAAATGGAGTGATGCCCGCAATCGGTCCGAGCGGGAACCGCTTCACCATCCCCCAGCGCCCTGCGGTATATTCCTGCAAATCGAGCGGTAAATACTCGCCGTAAATTCGAGTGCTCTCTTCGGCGGCCACAGTAAAAGTGAAAATGGAGCGCTCTACTTCGGTGCGCGCGGCCTTGAGCGGTTTGCCAGCCTCCTGCGCCATGGTGCGAGCGAATTCCTCTTTTCGCTTGCCGATGTTTTCAGCGATCCGGCGCAAAACTCGCTGACGCTCAAATGCAGGCAAACGCCGTGTTGTACCGAACGCTTTTACTGCGGCTGCGATCGCGGCGTCAGCGTGCCCACGCCGTCCTTGGAACACGCTTCCCACTACCGCGTCATGGTAAGGCGACCGCACTTCGACCACGTCACCATCATCCACCCATTTACCGTCCAGCAGAAAACCCTGGGTGGCGACGGGAGTCATTGTCATCTCGCTCATAACGTTTATCCGACCTCGGTAACGCAAATCACAACATTACTAGAAGATTATAAACTTTCGGCGTGGGCCGAGAGTCAGAGATAATTGCGCTCGTCTATTCCATTCGAGAGGCCCGATTGCGCGAAAACATTATGGAGCTCGCAAATTTGCTGCGGACGCGCGCTATCTCTTCTGATGAGATAACGAAGGACTGCCTTTCGCGCATAGAGAAATTGAATCCCACGCTCAACGCATTTATCACGATCACCCCTGATTCCGCACTTGTCCAGGCACAGCTTGCGGATGCAGAGATTCGAAAAGGGAAATGGCTAGGACCTCTTCATGGCATCCCGCTCGCACTGAAAGATCTCATTGATACCGCAGGCGTCCGAACCACTGCGGCCAGCGAATTGTTTAAAGATCGCATCCCAAAACAAGATGCCGAGATAGTCGAATGCCTAAAAAATTCCGGAGCCGTTTTACTCGGCAAACAAAACCTCCATGAGTTCGCTTACGGTGGCAGCTCGATGATCAGCTACTTCGGGGCCGTGCGCAATGCGTGGAATCCGGAATGCATTGCCGGCGGATCGTCTGGAGGCTCGGCTACAGCGGTAGCCGCCGGCCTTTGTTACGGCGCCATCGGGACTGACACCGCAGGCTCGGTGCGCGAGCCAGCTTCCCTGTGTGGAGTTGTGGGATTGAAGCCGACCTACGGACGCGTAAGTGCGCGTGGAGTGATTCCGCTTTCTCAGTCCCTCGACCACGTCGGCCCCATCACGCGCAACGTTTCTGACGCAGCCGTGATATTCCAAACGATTTCAAACGCGGGCGGAAATGAACCTGCGGACACAAATTGGCTGCTCGATCAAAATTCAGATGTGATTAAAAAGAAAGTAAGGAAATTTCGGATCGGAATCCCACGACATTTCTTCTACGACGACATGGATTCAGAAGTCGCCTCTGCCGTTGAGGAAGCAATTCGAGTCCTCGCCATGATTGTGATGGATACTCTAGAAATAGAAGTGGCAGTTTCAACCGACCGTACTCTACAGGCGGGGGAGGCATACGAGTATCATCGCGAGTCCGCGAGAAAAGATCCAAACCTCTATCAGCCCGAAACTCTGCGACGAATTTTTACTGGCGAGAACGTGACGGCCGCCGAAATTGAAAAGCATCGAAGCGAACTGCGGCAGACTCGCCACGACATCAACAGAGTTTTCGACAATGTAGATTTACTAGTCACTCCCACTACCCCCATCCCTGCGCCCACCATTTCTGAACTCGAGACAAATCCTGAACTGCTTCGTCCGCGAGAGATTATTCTGCTTCGCAACACACGTCCGGTAAATGTGTGGGGATTGCCGGCGATCTCAATTCCTTGCGGATTCACACGAGCCGGCCTGCCGATCGGAATGCAAATTATCGGCCCGCCTTGGGGAGAGTCGCGCGTCCTACAACTCGCGCATGCGTTTGAACAGGCAACCGACTGGCATTTACGCCGTCCGGCGCTAGCGGACTAATCAACCGAGCGAACGTCTTCAGGCAGATACATCACAAACATGCAATTGCCGGTCAGTTTGGAGCAGGAAAGCACTCCGCGCCTAAGTACTTTCGTGGGAGTCTCGTCGGGAAACGCAACGTTATATTTCGCGCTTTTAAGAGCTTCGCTGAATACTTTCAGCTTTTCGTCTCCGCTGACAAATTTGACGCCTTCAACGGTTGCTCCTGATTTATTTGCAATCAGCATGACAAAAAATTCAGCGCTCGATGTTTCTTTTGCAACTTTTCCAAGCTGAATTGTGCGCTCGGCCGCCAGTTCGTCGCGGTATTTCCCGGCTGCCGGATCCACCTTCTGGTCTGAGCCCAATATTTTTGCAAGACGTCCACGCGTCTCAGGCTCTGGACGCACTCCGTCAAGGGCCTTCGCGTACGCTTGAATCGCATCCTCTTTCCGGCCAAGCTTCTCGTAAATCTGTCCCAGATGATCGCCGACATCTCCCAACTGACTCAACGTCCACGCCGCGCCAACATATTTCTGCGCCTTGTCGAAGTCACCCTTTGCGAAATTGACCCATCCCAGCGTGTCCCAATACGCGTACAGCGCGTTCATGTAGGCCAGGTCGCGCTGATTGAGTTGATCGAGACTCGCGTTGCGAAGCGCTCCGGCAGTGGCAGAGACGGCCGATTCCGCATATTGCTGGGCGCGATCGAGATGCGATTGCTTTAACGAAAGCTGGTACGCCACATTGTTCCAGACTTCGGGTGTCGCCGAAATTTGCACGGCTTGATCAAAGGCCGCCAGCGCTTTGTCGTCCTGTCCGAGATTTAGATAAGCGTCACCGAGCGCTACTTGCAACGCTGGATTATCAGACTTTATTGAGACGGCTTTCTCTAGTTCGGGAACTGCTTTTTCGTATTGATGAGCCTCGGAATACATTGACCCCAACGCGCCGTGCGCGTACTCGCTGAGCGGACTAATTTCGATTGCCTTGTTATAGGCCACCGCAGCTTCATCGTAGCGGCGCGCCACCGACAATGCCCATCCCAGGCTGGCGAATGCGTTCTCGTCGTACTCGCTCACTTCAGTCTGTTTGCGGAAAGCGGCGATGCCATTGTCAGTTTGCCGCAAGGCCATGTAAGAGCGGCCGAGCGAATTCCACGAAGCTTTGTCTTTAGGGTCGGCTTCCACAACCCGCTTAAGCAAATTAATCGCTGCTGGAAAGTTTCCACGCTGGACTTCCGCATTCGCCGCATCTTTTAAATCATCACCCTTTAGATCAGTGGGGGCCGTCGGAGTACCTGCCGCCGTGCTATCAATTGAAAGGTGTTGCCGCGTATCAGTAAACACAGCGCGCCGAAATGCAAGATAATCGCTGGCACGTGCCTGCGGCAGCTCTCTCACTCCCGTGACAAGCTTGCGCTCGGCGACAAATATGTTTTTCTCGACCTTGTAAGTCGCCTCGTACTGTCCGTAATCGCGCTTGAGCGAAAATGCCAGCGGCGCGCGCAGATCATATTTCGACGGAAACTCCAGCTTGACGTGGTATTCGAATGTGCCCGGACCATTCAACGGAATTGGATCCGTGCTGGCGCTGTCTTCTTCTGCATCGGGCAGCGTGATTTCCGAGAGCGGCAGGGTCAGGTCGGATTTCTTCTTCGCCCAATCCACAAAATTCTGCGCCGAGACGTCCCAGTCAAAATGGAATGGCTCCTTGGTCGCCGCCGGGTCGCTCACGTGCAAATTCTTTACGTCACCATTCAATCCTCCGGATGCGCTGATCTGGGTGACGAACTGTTGCCATTTCGAGTTCGGCAATCGCCGAAAGAGAATACGAAGAAAAAGTTCGAGATCCCCGCGGACCTGGTAGTTGACGTGGCCATCCACCTTTCCGAACTCAGTGACTTTGCCTTTGAATTCCTGCACCTGCATGCTGGGAAATGGGGGGTCTGCCGGCGTTTCCTCCAGGTGTGCAACGCCTTCTGCCGGAATAATCAACCCTTGCTTTTTCCGGATGTTTAACGAGAGCAAACGAAAAGGCGCGACCTCGGTCGTGGTGTCCATCCATAAGTCTTCTTTGTCGAGTGGCACGAGGCTGATCACGTGATCGAATTGCGAAGGCGAAGGCATATCCGGATCAAGCTTGCGCGAGGAATTAATCAGCACGGAAGAAGCGTGATAGCCGGAAGCCTCGAGCAAACTGGCAAGAAGCGTGTGCTTATCTTTGCAGTCACCATATTGGTTATGCAGCACGTCAGACGCGGCATGTGGTTGAAATCTGCCGACTCCGAACGACAAGCTTATGTAACGAAAGTTTTTCGCGACAAAATCATAGAGAGCTTCGATTTTTGCGAGGTCAGTATTTTTTCCCGAGGTCAGCTCTGCCGCTTTCGCCCTAATTTCCGCGGAAGGATTTCGCCGGTCATGCTCGAGTTCTCCATACCACTTTCCCATCTGTGCCCAGTCGGCGAACGTCGTGATCTGGACAGCAGGCATTTCTGGCTCATTTTTCTTGCGCGCCTTTTTGTTGGCTTTATTTTTGTCGCTCTCATCCTCCTCTAAATCGCGATGCGAACTTGTCCAATGATAGATTTTGCGTCCGCTCTCTTCGGTGATCTTGGGATCGTTCCCCGGACGAGTCTTCAGCTTGACGCTGCGCTCTTTCGGAATGTTTACTTCGAGTCTTTCGTCCAGCACGACACCAGTCTTAGCGAAGTCATGTTCCATCCAGAATTGCCCCGGGGCTAACGCCGTGTGGACGACAGTCACGATGTCATACTCAAGCACTTCTCCCGGACGCAACCCCGGCACCGTAATGTGCTTCTGGCGGAAGTCGGTATAGATCGGCGCTTCCTTTTGAAGCGGAGCGCTTAAATCCTGCACGGAATCCGGAGGCGCTGTCACGATCGTGCCATCTGCCTTTAGAACTCGGACGTACGGAATCTCAATTCGCTCGTTGGCCGAGTTGTATCCAACCATCACCTGGCCTAATTGCTCGACTCCCGCCTCACTCTGTACCCGGATGCGGGCATAGAGTTCGCGTTTTCCAGTTCCGTCATTCTCGAAGTGATAAGTCGTGTACCACTTCTCCAGCACATAGGCCTCCTGCGAATAGTCGGGGGCTTTCTCTACCGAAGTCTCAAGCGACTTGGGGACAGGAGCCGGCGCCGGCACTGGTTTCTGGCCATACGTTGGGAGGGTACAAGTTAAAAAAAATAGAGGAAGGAGCAAGCGTTGAACCAAATCGTGTGTCATAGAGAACAGTCTGTGCTTGAACATTCTACCTAAGAGAGTCTGCTTTTCATTCGCGGCCCGAACTCTTGAAGTAACTCAGATAAGATTACTTCCGTGCTCACGAAATCTCTCCCAGGAACCAGGGTAAACATTCTTCGCGGCGATTCGCTCGGCAAAATTCCGTGGCTGGTCCATGGGTTCAGCACTCGAACGGGAGGTTTTTCAGAGGCTTACGGTGGGAAATCGCTGAATCTTAGCTTCACGTCACGCGATTCCCGGTCCGCAGTAGAACGCAATCGCAATCTTTTTCTGAAAGGTATTGGCCCATCTGTCAAATCGTGGCCCCTGATTAGGTTGCGCCAGATGCATTCGGACATCATTCATTGCATCTCTGGCTCTACGCAGAGAGAGCTGACAGGCGACGGTCTCATAACCCGGACACCAGAAATTTTGCTGAGCATTCAGACTGCTGATTGTTTGCCGATAATTCTCGCCGACACCAAGCGTCGCGCTGTTGGGATCTTTCATGCCGGTTGGCGCGGCACCATAAAACGCATCGTGGAAAAGGGTGCGGGAGAGATGCGGCGTTATTTTGGAACTGTGCCACGAGACATCAAAGCCGCCATCGGACCTGGTATCCATGGCTGCTGCTACGAAGTTGGCCCGGAAATCCGAGAATCGTTTGAATCACAATTTTCCTACGCGGACAAACTGTTCCGTGAAGTCGAAGAGTCGGATCCGGTTCGTGAAAAGTATCCCATGCTGTTTCTGACCGCGCGGGCGCCCGGGCACAGCGACCTGCCCAAGAAAATCTTCCTCGATCTGCCAGAAGCCAATCGCGAGCAATTGCGGGCCATCGGCGTTCCGGCTCGCAATATCACTGTGTCGCCGCTTTGTACGGCGTGCCACACCGATTTACTTTTTTCTTATCGCGCGGAAAAGGGGATGACCGGAAGAATGATGGGAGTCGTTGGAATTAAGACTTAATTTCGCGCAGCGGATTTCTTTACCTTCTCGACCGGCTCGTTTACCAGTGCATCCAGCTGCCGCAAAGTTTCATCCGTAGTCAGCGAGTACATCTCCCGCCCCACGCCTTCGCCAGATTCGAGCGCGGTCTTGAGATAGTGGCCCGCGATTTCAACGGCCAGCGGATCGGTGATCACCTTGCCGGTGCGGTTCTTGTACTCAGTCCAGGCAGGAAGCGGAAGCGCAACCCAGAGGGGGCGGCCATCCACCAGGAACTTAATGTCAACCGCGTCCGCGTGGCGTGTGGCAATGGCGACAATCAAGGCTTGATAGACGCAGTGAACTTTCTTCTTAGTCCAGCGGTCAAGGGCTGTGAAGTTCTGATACATGAATATAGAGAATATACCGAATGCCGACGGCGGGAGTAAACCGGCCGAGGCGATCCGTCCAATGGATTATCATGTGCGAGCATTCCAGTCAGGCTGACCGACTCATTGATGACGAATCTCGCAATCCTTTTATCGGGACGCGGCTCGAACTTCGCAGCCATTGCGCGGAATATTGCGACTGGAAAAATTCCTGATGCGCGCATTGCGATTGTAATTTCGAATCGCGAAGACGCAAAAGGTATCGAGGTCGCGAAGCAATTCGGACTTAACTCGCGAATAGTTCCCTCCAAAGGAAAACACCGGGAAGAGCATGACCGCGAAATTGTCGCCGTCCTCCGGGAACACGAGGTCGAACTTGTTTGTCTCGCGGGATACATGCGCCTGCTTTCACCTTGGTTCGTGCAGCAATATCCGCATCGCATCCTGAATGTTCATCCGTCCCTGCTACCGGCGTTCCCGGGGCTCGAAGCGCAAGAGCAGGCATACGCATATGGAGCGAAAGTCGCAGGGTGCACGGTGCATTTTGTGGATGAAGAACTCGATCATGGTGCGATCATTGTGCAAAAGGCCGTCCCAGTAATGGATTCGGACGACGAGCATTCGCTGGCCGAGCGCATCCTAGAGCAGGAGCATCTCGCCTACACCGAGGCCATCAATCTTGTTCTCCGGGGAAACCACGAAGTCGTCGGCCGAAAATTCCATCGCAAGGAATCCTAGCCTTGCCCATGCCGACTAGTCTGCTCAGGGCTGTCGGTATAATTCCAGCAATGCCAACCTTCGCCCCCGTTGACGAACAACTCGCGTACATCAAGAAGGGTTCGGCGGAAATTATCCGCGAATCTGAGCTGCGCGCGAAACTCGAGAAATCCTTTGCGACCGGAAAACCTCTCCGCGTCAAGGCAGGCTTCGATCCCACCGCGCCCGATCTCCATTTAGGCCACACCGTCTTACTGCGAAAGTTGAAACATTTTCAGGATCTCGGCCACACGGTCATTTTCCTCATCGGCGATTTCACCGGCATGATCGGAGATCCCAGCGGCCGCTCTGCGACCCGTCCTCCCTTAAGTGCGGAAGATGTCATGCGCAATGCCAAAACTTACATGTCGCAGGTTTACAAAATTCTAAGTTCGGCGACCACCGAGGTGCGCTTCAACAGCGAGTGGCTGGGCAAGATGAAAAGCGAGGAATGGATTCGCCTGGCCGCTAAATACACCGTCTCACAGATGCTCGAGCGCGAAGACTTTCACAAACGTTTCACGGAAGAAAAACCGATCGCGCTGCACGAGTTGCTCTATCCACTTTCGCAGGGATATGACTCGGTGGTTCTTAAGGCCGACGTCGAACTCGGCGGCACCGACCAAAAATTTAACTTGCTGGTTGGCCGTGAACTACAGCGCGGATATGGCCAGGAATCGCAAGTGGTTCTGACCATGCCGATTCTCGAGGGCCTCGACGGCGTTCAGAAAATGTCGAAGTCCCTCAATAACGCGATTGGCATTCACGAACCGCCGCTGGAGATGTACGGGAAAGTAATGTCTATTTCCGACGCAATGATGTGGAGATATTACGAACTACTCACTGACGTGCAGTTGCCGGAAATCGCAAAGATGAAGGATGAAGTAAAGGCGGGGAACGCGCATCCCATGCAGATTAAACGCCAGTTGGCGAGGCGCATAGTCCATGACTTCCACGGAGAAGCAGCGGCCACTTCGGCCGATGAAAACTGGACAAAACAATTTCAGAAACGAGAGATTCCTGAATCGATCGAAAGCGCAAAGGTTTCGTTCAGCAGCGTCCGATCGGACAAGACACCGGCTCCCACCGCGTCCTTTTATTCTGACGGCGTGAAAGTGCCGCATTCGAAAATAGAAAGCGATTCGACAGCCAACACCTATGGCATCCGACTCGACAAGCTTTTGGCCGCTGCCGGTTTGGTTGAGTCTGCGTCTGAGGGCCAAAGAAAGATAAAAGAGGGTGCCGTGAAAATCGGGCCCGCCGGAGATAACGTCGAGACCAGCCCGCTTATTTTCCTTACGGCGATTCCAGCAGAGCTAATCATCCGTGTTGGCCGCAAGCTGAAGAATGTAGAAATAGCACGCGATCTTTAGATCGAGGCCTGAGCTAAATCGTCACAACCGGATTCTGTTAACCTCAACCGCGCATACGCGGCAGTCATGCTCGGTTCCGTATCTAACGCGCATCCAAGAGATGTCGCTGATTCTTATCCTTTAAGAATGACTTCCATTCCCTCAGACGCCGCCCGCACGCGAGGATAATAATTGCGGGCTTCAGTAACGACCTTGTCAATGCAATTGTCATTGTGGTCGGGATCGTGATGGTAAAGAACTAACTCCTTGGCACCGCTCTCCATCACGACGTTTACGGCCTCGCGCCAATGGCTATGCCCCCAGCCCCGTCGTCGCGCCTCGTATTCTTCCGGCAGATACTGCGAGTCATAGATCAGCACATCGGCCCCGGCCGCAAGTTTTCGCACATTCTTGTCGAACAACTCATTTCCCGGTTCGTTGTCAGTCGCGTAAACGAACACGCCATCTTTGGTCTCCAGCCGAAAACCTAAACAGCCCTGCGGATGGTTGAGCCAGCTAGTCTGAATGGTGACCCCATCAACTTCGACTCGTCCTTCTTCGATGTCGCGAAATTCGCGCTTTGCCTTCATCTCGCTCATATTCACGGGGAAGTAAGGCGAGGCCATCTGCTCCTCCATTACTCGCTTCAGACTTCGAGTGCGGCTGGAAGAGTGGAAAACGAAATGATTATCAGGGCTGTCATACAACGGACCGAAAAAAGGAATCCCTTGAATGTGGTCCCAATGAAAATGCGACACAAATACATGGGCGAATACCGGGCGATCTCTGAACTCATGCTTCAGCCCGTGCCCAAACGCGCGAAATCCGGTGCCGCAATCGAAAATAAATAACTGGTCCCCCAGGCGCACTTCCACGCAGGAGGTGTTTCCTCCATAGCGCAAGTTTTCGGATTGCGGTGTCGGAGTTGATCCGCGCACACCCCAGAATTTAATCCGCATAGGTGTCTATCAACGTTGTCAGGTGTCGTGTCATCTTCTACTGCCTGCTCAAATTCGTCAATTCGCTTCGCTGGTTACTAAAGGGGCATGGTAGCGCTGGAGTCGCAGAACAAGGGAAGCGAGGATAGTGTTGCTCGTGCTTTCTCAGAAGACGTGACATGCTAAAGTCTCCTAGTCCGTTTTGTGCTTGCCCACCTCCGCTCAGCAGGAGTCATGATTGAGAACCTTCGTCCTCGGATTCATTTTAGGCGTGATCGTTGTCCCTCTTGCCGTGTACGCCTATTTTGTGACTGGCAGCGCTCCGGTCGCAACTTCCGCCGGTGCTATGCCATTTGAAAAGCGGCTGGCACACCAGGCATTGGACGCGCGCGTGAAAAAGGAAATGCCGAAAACCGTTCCGGTCTCGCCTGACTACCCGATTGGCGCTCAGATTTACCGCGAAAATTGCGCCGTCTGCCACGGGTTGATGGATGGAAATAAGAGCGCCATCGCGAAAGGTATGTTTCCCAAGCCGCCGCTCCTTCTTCACGGCAAGGGAGTGACCGACGACGAACCCGAGGAAACATATTGGAAAGTGGCCAACGGTATCCGGTTGACGGGAATGCCGGGCTTCAATCAATCCTTGTCAGATACCCAGATCTGGCAGGTCAGTCTGCTTGTGGCGAATGCGGATAAGCTTCCCGCCGCAGTGCAAAAGTCGCTCGCAACGGAAGCGCCAGGCGGCCAAAGTACGCTACCTGTCTCCACGCATTAAACATAACTATTCCCTGCGAGACCGAAGAATCCGGCTTCGCGGTTTTCGTTCACTGCCCAGTAAAAAAGCCGCCTCGGGGAGGAGGCGGCCAATTGAAAAGAATTGCCTCAGTGGCGTCCCGAATGTCCTTCGGATCCTCTAGCACCGTTAGATCCTCCGCCACTCGGCGCCGAGCTGTGTGAAGGAGCACTGTGAGCAGAGTATCCGCCTCCTGACGGGGCGCCCCCACCGTACGATCCTCGCGATGGTTGCGAGCCACCGCCGTAAGAGCCTCCACCACCGCCATACGAGCCGCCTCGCGGCGCACTGGAAGGAGCCCTATCGTAGGAAGGACCACTTCGCGAGGAGTTACCATACGACGGGTTGCCGTAGGAGGAATTTCCGCGAGGCGCACTGTAAGGAGCATTGCCATACGAAGAATTTCCACGCGGCGAACTATCTCGCGGAGCAGTGTACGGTGCATTCGACGAACTCCCGCGAGATGAGCCTCCGTAATACGGAGAGGTCGAGGGTCGCGCGGGCCCGCTGTAGTGTCCTGAGGAACTATTTCCGTAGCTGCCGTTTTGCGAGTAAGACGAGTTTCCAGACGGACGCGTTACGCTGCCTTCAGGTGGACGCGGAACGGAATGCGGAGCCGCCGCCGGCGCGCTGCGCTCCTGCGAACGGATGCCCGTATTCGGATCGCTGTGCTGAATACTCGGCGAGGGCTTGCCTATATTTAGATTGCCTCGAGTGGATGTTGAGGCCAGCGGAGCAGTCGTGCGGTCATTCGCCGCAGGCGGAGCCATTCTTCCATTCTCGGAAACTTGCGGAGGACGAGGCACCGAACGATTTCCCGCGGACGGCGCGGGCGTCTGCATTCCGGAATTCGTTGGTCCAGAATTCGGACGCGAATTCGGCGATGCTGACCTTCCGTTAACGCCGCCGGGTCCCGGATTTACCGCTGTAGGTCTGGAGTCAGCTTGCATAATTCCCCTGGCCCCTCCGGCCGACGGAGGTCGCGGAACCGCGTGCATCGGAACGGGAGAATTGTTCGCACCTCCCGTTGAGTGAGACGTTTGAGCCCGGGGATTCGTGGTCGCGGTTGCGCCGCGATCGCCCCCTGCGATGGAAACCCTATTCGGCTGGTTTCCCTGTGCACCTCTGGCGCCGGCGCCTTCAGGAGTCCGGGTCATTCCGGCGATATTCGCCCCCCGCGATGGAGTTGCAGGCGGCGTCATTCTGCTGACTACGGACCTTGAAGCGGCTTGCGCTGGAGGAAAGGAGGCCGGTCGGGTGTTGTTGCCGGCGGCGCGTCCAAGAACGCTCTCGCGAGTCGGGGTCGCATTCACGCGAGTCAGCACCGGAGCATTTCGCGCCTGCTGCGGTGACACCTGCAGGGTGTTCCTGCTTACCGGCAGCGAATTTTCCAGCGTTTTCTTTTGGACCGCAGTGAAGCCTCCGGGCGCGTGCATGTTCGCGAGCGCCGTGCTGTGCGGGCCGTAAGGTCCGCCACCTCCGCCCTTAGGCGGCTTTGTGGGCGGCGGGTTCGTCTTATTGTTGTAGTAATTGTTCGTAATATTCGTAATGTTGGTGATGTTCGTATTGGTGATATTCACATTGCGGAAGTAGCCACGGCTTCCCCCGTAAGCTGGATAGAAAGGCTCCCCAAAACCGAGAGCGCACCAGCCGAGTCCGCCGCCGAAGCCGATTCCAACTCCCCAATTGTCGCCGCCAAACCATGTGACCAAAGCGGGTGCGTACCACGCGCGTCCCCAGCCTCCGCCGTAATATGGCCCTGGCGCCCATCCCCAATATCCGCCGGTGTAAACCCAGCGGCCATAGTGGAAGGGAGCGTATCCCCAGGAAGCGTCATCCATCCAAGTCCATCCCCAAGGCTCAACCCATATCCAATGTCCATAGCGGTAGGGGGCCCAATCAGACCGGACGACGGTGGGCACCCACACCGAACCATATTCCGGAACAGTGCGCCAGGTTCCGTAAGCGTCGAGATCTTCGGATCCGACGACGTCAGGGGAAACGTAGCGCGCCGAAACAGATTCATCGTTGCGGCGATTTCTGATCCGGCACCATTCGTCAAAGCCGTCTTGATTAGGAGCGGACGAGACTTCATGCTGCATGGAATTACCGCCAGTGAAGCGTGCTCGCTGATGCGCATGAACTCGAACGGCTTCGCCCTGGCCCGTGGCTTCTCCTTCGCCCTTCCAGACAGTAATCATTGTGGCGTCGCCGTAAGGATCAACGTCGAAACGGTACTCGCCGGACTTGAGAATTGTGAATGCCTGGTTGGGCGTATCCACTTCATAGATTTCGCCCTCATACAAATGGCGAACGTACAAATTCAGGGCGCCCTGGTGTAGCTCAAGCTGCGCCGCGTTATCGCCGATATTGGTCAGCGTTAGACTAGTCTCAGAATTGATTCGGATGATTCCCGTCCCAACGTTCAGTTCGGCGCGGGAATTCTTGTCAGCCCAAATGTTATCCGCGTTGGTGAGCGGGCGGTTCACGTCACCTGCAACCCATTCGTCCACACCATTGGGCTGGACTGAGACCGATCCCGAGACGAACTGGAGGCGGGCCGCCCGGCTCGGCGGATCCTGCTCAGCCGAAGCCAGCAACATAGTTGCGGACCAGAAGAAAACAATCAAAGATGTTAGAAATGAACGTCTGAGAAGCGTCATGGCTTCCTCTCCTTCGGAACACCATCCTGGTGCTCCCAGAACATTTGCGTATGCTGCGGGCGAATGTCCTGTCTTTCCTTCAATGGTGTAAACACTGGTTTTCAGAAGGAGTTGCGAAGTGTCTTTCTACCGAACGCTCGGGCGGGGACGTGTCGCTCAGAGAAGAGAGAATGACATCCCATTGCGTCTTATATTCAATGACTTACGGACACTAAATCCACGCAAGAAGAAGGGCCGCCCTGAGGCGACCCTTGGATTTGCTCTGAACAGTTGCTTGCTACTGTCGCTGATCCGGAGGTATCTCTCTGTCCTTTCCCTGCGGAGGGGGTGTGCGTTCCGGCTGAGCAGGACGAGCAGTTTGCCGCTCCGGCGGAGGTCCGTCATTGCGCGCGGGCGGCTGCTGGCGATTCTGCGGTGCCGGTTGTTCCCTCGAGGGCGGAGCCGAATTCCTTTCTGGTTGCGGCGGACGGGCGGCTTGGCGTTCCGGAGGCGGCTCGTTGCGCGTCGGTGGTTGCTGGCGACTTTGCGGCGAGGGTTGCTCCCTTGGCGGCGGAGCAGAGTTCCGTTCCGGTTGCGGAGGGCGCGCCGCCGGACGTTCCGGCGGTCCTTCATTCCGTGCCGGAGGCTCAGGACGGCTTTGCGGTGACGCCTGCTCCCTTTGAGGCGGTGTGGCATTTCGCTCGGGTTGCGGAGGGCGCGCTGCCGGACGTTCCGGCGGTGCTTCATTCCGTGCCGGAGGCTCAGGGCGCGATTGCGGAGAGGCTTGCGGCCTCTGAGGCGGCGCAGCGTTTCTCTCTGCATCCGGAGGACGCGGTACTGGTCGCGCATTCGTGTTGTTTCCCGGATTGTTTGACGGACGATCATTCGGCGGACGATCGTTTGCCGGTGCTCTCTCTACGATGGGCGCATTCCTCTCATTTCCAGGCTGTCCATTATTCGGAGGACGCTGCGCCGGTCGGTCCGAACC
>JALYIM010000098.1 GCA_030775785.1 Acidobacteriota bacterium | reverse complement strand
CGGTCTGGCTCACTCCCCTCTCCCTTCAAATCTCAGCCCGCAATCCCAGCCCGTGATTGGTCCGTCTTACACGTATTTAGAGGGGCTTTGCAGTACCCTCACAGCATCTAAGTGACTCAAAGTAGTGGTCCAATGTACCTTGACACGGTAGAGGTCAGGAGTTCGAGTCTCCTCGTGCCTACCATATTCTCCATAGGTTTAGAGAGAATCCCCAAAATTCTCCAGCCCGTGATCAGCCCGTGATTCCGCGAACATGCCTGAGATTTTACGCTTGCGGATTGCGCGAATAGTGCATCCAAATCTGCAGAGGCACGTCAATATTCCGTACGGAGGCTTACTTTGAAGCGTCATTTCAGTTCGGGTGCGATTTGCTTAGTCCTAGTTGGTGGGGCCTGGGGAAGTACGCCGTCGCACGAAGGCCAGCAGGCGAAGTTAGATAATAAGGCAAAGATCACCATGGCAGAGGCCCAAAAGATAGCTTTGGCCAAAGAGCCGGGAAAGCTAAAGAGCCACGAACTCGAAAAGGAAAATGGCAAATTGATTTACTCGTTCGATATTAAGACCAAGTCCGGCGTGCATGAGGTGAACGTGGACGCAGTTTCAGGCGAAATCGTCGAAGACAAGGTGGAAAGCGCGGCTGACGAAGCCAAAGAGAAGCGACAAGACAAGAAGGCCGACCACAGCGGAGCGAGAAATCCCCGATAGATAACAAACCCCACTGAAACGCAGTCAGAGCCATGCGTGAGTCCGGGAGTCTGCATTCTCCGACCGCATCATTACGGTCAGTTCACTAGCCCCGGCTTCATCATGGCTTCCATGACCTGGTTCTGGGCCACCAGCTTGTCCTTATTGATAGCGTGCGTGTAGATGTCGAGCGTGGTGCCGATATCGGCGTGGCGCAGCATGGATTGCACAGTCTTGACGTCCGTTTTGGTCTGGGTGACTAGGTACGATGCCAGGGAGTGCCGCAGGTTGTGAAAACCAAACCTACGGCGATCATGGGGCGCGAGAATTTTGGCCGTCACTGCCGCTGGACGCAAATAATCCTGTGCCATTATCGAGCCGGTGCGAGGCTTGCGGCCATGGAGTTTGAACGAGGGAAAAACCCAGTCGGCAAGATTTGGGATACGCGCTCTCCTGTTGCCAATGCCGCATGATGTTGGCCAGCAACATACCCATTGCCACTGGTTGGCCGCTCGCTTTGGTTTTAGGCTTACCCACGCGCCCGTCAAGCCAGGTACGGCGTACGTGGATTGTTTGATTCGGAAAATCCAAGTCGCCCCATTGAAGGCCGAGACACTCGCTGATGCGCAGGCCGGTGCCCGCTGCCAGCAGAGTCAAGGTTCGTTCAAGTAGAGGGAAGTTTTTCACTAGTGAAAAGGCCTGCTCCGGGGTCAAGATAATCGCCTCGTAATCGCTGGTGCTTCGGCAGCGCACCCATTGCATAGGATTAGCCTCGTCGGTCCGTCGGATTAAGCCGTGCCTTTGCGCGTGTTTGTAGACGCAAGCCATCACTGCTCGTATTTTGGCGCACGTTGGATTGGCTAGCTTTTTATCTTCGTGCAGGGCCTTTAACCACTTCTCGACCTCCAATGGCCTGACCCCTACAGCGATATTTTTACCCCAGCGCTGGATCAGGAAGTCATGCACGATGTGGCGGTGAAGGTATGCTGTGGAGGGAGCGCGCTCCGGCAACTCGCGAGCGATGTAATGAAGAGCAATATCTGAGAACGTCACGCGGCCGCGAGGGGTTGGCTCGTTGATCTGGCGGGATAAGTGCTGACGTTCTACTTCTGCCCAGGCAGCGCTTTCGGTTTTTAAATCGCGCACGAGTCCAATCGCAATCTTGCGCTCCACCCTTTTCCCGTCCCTCTGACGCGTAGCGTAATGCCTCAGCACCCAGGTCGGTCCGCTCTTCCGATTTTCTGTCCGCAAACTACCACGTTGAAAGCGCGCCATCTTACTTTGCCTCACCAGCAGTGTCCGCCCGTTCGCGAACCATAAGGCCTCTTTGCGGAACGGCAAAGCCATTTTTTGCCGAGGAAGTGACGGCAGCAGCAATTTCGCTCAAGCGAAATCTCCAAACACGTCGGAATCCCGCGCCGATCGGATGTCCGGGCAGTTTTCCGGCGCGCGCCAGTTCAAGGATGCGGCGCCTGGGGAGCGAAAGAAATTTCCCGGCTTCGTCGGCGTCTACGAAGGCTTCAGGTGCTTCAGGGTTCATTGGAGTGTTCATGGCGTTTAATACTGGTCAGAAAAACTTTCAAAGAAAGTTTTTGAACAATTTGTAGCGCGATGAATTTCAATGGTGCAGAAAAGTGATTCTCGCCTGGTTCGTGATTGAATCTCAGGAAGAGCAGTAATGTGGAACTTCCGCCTGGCAATGCCCGTACAAGTTACTCCGCGATCGTTCACCGATTAGTAGCTGACGCGGCAGATCGGTAGGAAAAGAGCGGGCTCCGTTTAGGGCGGGCGACTGCGGGATGTTTAGATGGAAGCTTTCGGGCGGCCGGACGCTGCGTCCGTTCTAATCTTCGTCTCCTGCACCCCGTGGGACTTTTTCAAAACATTGTTTCGAAAAATCTTATTTCCCATGAAGAAACGAAAAATCAACGTAGCAATGCTTCTGCGTGAAGTATTCCCAGGATGCTAACAATCGGCCCTCGCGCCCTCTTCCGGGCGCGCTTTCCGAATCCAGGTGGGTGGGAGGAGTGCAGACATGCCGAAAATGCGAGGAGACTTGTTATTTCCCGACTGGATCTTTTCTCAGCTTAGTGTGCTCCCTCATAAGTTGCCGCCATAATTTAAGGCGGCTGGCTGTTGCGGCTTTCTTACGTAACCGCGAGAAGTAAACGTCAACCCATTTCCTGATTGCTTTGTGCGGATCCGTTGCTTTGTGCGCATCCGTCCATCGTTTCGCCGCTGATCCCTTTTTCCGAAGTAAGGACTTCAAGTTCGACGGCAACGGCGTCGGAACCGGCCGTTGGTCGAGGACTTCACAAAGTTCAGCCGTGGTGAGCTTGGGATGCAGGCGGATTATTTCCATGATCTCAATTTGGAGGTCACTTGGTTTCGTCCGAACTGCTTCCACGCCTATGGGAAAACCTTTTCGAAGGCCCGCGTAATAGAATGCCGCGGCGAAATTTTCGAGCAAGCGGCCCAGTGTGCGGGCATGTTCCTTTGCGAGGTTGGCCTGATATTCCGTTTTAGCTAACCTTAGTTCGGACTCAAACAACGCAAACAAGGTCTCCTTGTCTCGTTTTCTTTCCTTGTGTTTTTGCGCCATTTGTTGCGGTCGGTATTGTCGCAGTGTATCGAGCCACCATGAATGGATATCCTTGGGAGCCGTGATTGTTGTCGGGTCTTTTTTCTTCCTTAACACTTACATCGTCTTTTTAAATTGGCGCTCTAACTCCTGCGAATTAAAGGGCTTAGCCCGCAAATCCTTGCAGGGCTGGTGATTTTGGCACGAGTTAGTAGTCAACTCCAATATCAATATAGCTGTATCCGATGAGTTGTCGAAGGGAATATGGAAAAGCGTATTGAGGAACGAGAAGAAGCTCAACTGCTCGGATCGGAAAACCACTGGCGGCAACTGCGGGTGTTGCCGCCTTTCAAAGAATTGCAACGACAGCCGCTGCTAGCAGGCTCCGAAATCGTAGTCGCGCATTCGCTGCTTTCTCCCCGCAGGGAACCGCCACCCCAATGTGCAGGCGCTTTATGTTGTCCAAACTCGGAGCAGTTAAGGGGCTGAAATGAACGTCGAAGTGACTACACTCGCCAAGCCGAAAAGAAAAGATGTGCTGGCGACGCACACTGCCGCCGTGGAAGAAGCGGAAGTGCAACTGGACACAGAGTTTTTTCACAGCGCCAGCGGTGAGACTTTTGCGTCCGACAAAATTAACGGTCACGTCGAAACTTGGGCAATAAAATCTCAAGAGTTCAAAAAGATATTGCGGAATCGTTGGTGGAAGGCCGGCCGTGGGGCGATGCCCAATTCCGTACTCACGGACTTTATCAATGAGTTTGACGCCCGCGCGCAATTCGACGGACCCGAGCGTCGTGTCTTCCTGCGCGTAGGAACCAGCGCGACGGATGAAATCACCGATGTTTACATTGATTTATGCAATGAGCAATGGGAAGTGGTCCACATCAACGCAAACGGCTGGAGCGTGGTGAATGATGCGCCGGTGCGATTTATTCGAAGGCAAGGGATGCTGCCGCTCCCGATCCCAATAACAACGGAAGATGGTCTCCAAAAACTCGATAGGCTTTTCGCACACCTTGATGCCGACGGGCAAGCGCTGTGCAAGTGCTTTCTGCTTGGGTGCTTGAATCCTAGGGGTCCATATCCGCTGTTGCTAATTGCGGGCGAGCAAGGGACGGGTAAAAGCACCGTCTCGCGGATAATCCGAGCGTTGATAGACCCCAGCTTGGCGCCCACAACGATGGCACCCAGTGCCGAACGTGACCTGCAAATTGCTGCCTCCAAGAGTTGGCTTCAAGCCTACGAGAATATTTCTAAAATAAACCAGAGCAACTCCGATGCGCTTTGCCGACTGGCAACCGGAGGCGGCCTGCGCACGCGAAAGTTGTATACCGACGACGAAGAGAAAATTTTCAATACAATGCGGCCAATTTTGATCAACTCGGTCGACGATGCCTTGATATCTTCCGGCGATCTCGCTGATCGGAGTTTGGTGGTTCATTCCGCCAGCATCCCCGACAACGAGCGCAAGACGGAGGCCGCCATCCTGCACGATTTCGAATCCGCCAAAGCCGAAGTTTTTGGGGCGCTGTGTTCGGCGGTAAGCGTTGCGCTAGCCAACCAAAACACTGTCAATGTCTCGGAATTGCCACGCATGGCCGACTTCGCGAAGTGGTGCATCGCGGGCGAAACGGGCTTAGGTCTACAACCCGGGGCTTTTCTTCAGGCGTACAACCGGACTCGCCAAACTGTCGCACTCGATGCACTGGAAGCATCTTCTCTTTATGCACCGTTTCGCAGGTTTGTGGAGACTCGCGACAATCAGAATTTCCTCGGCAAAGATAGCGTTTGGCGCGGTGACATGACTCAATTGCTTGCAGCGTTGTCAGTAGGCGCTGATCCCAGAAACGAAACAAGAGAGTTGCCTCGCAATACTAGGGATTTGCGGGCGCAGTTAGTCCGTATGGCCCCGCTGCTAGGTAAGACTGGCATTACCGTAAAATTTTTGGGTCACAACTCAACTACGCGACGCCGAGAGGTCGAGATAAAGAGGCCGGCGCAACTTGTTACTGGCAGCCACGATACGCGCCGACGGGCATAGCCTCGCTTTTCTAAGTTGACGGGCGAGTTAGCAAAAGACCCTTCGGACCCTTCGGATTACAACGGTTCCCTGTACGGTGCCCGAAGGGTCCGAAGGGTCTGAAGGGTTCTGAGACTTACTCCTTAAGCCTGTTTGAGTACGCCGTACCCCCAATAATAGAGTCGGCTCGTAAATAGCAGACGTAATTTGTACCTCCTCGCCAACCTAGCCAAGCCACACTAACTCCTATTCCGTCCAACGCGTCCCCGTGTAGTTTTTTTAAGATTAAGAAGTGATTTCTTCCACCACGCCGGCAGCGGTATCTTAGAACGACAATCCCACTAGTTCCGCTCGAAGATTATAGAGATATCGGCGTTGCAGCTGGCACGGGCAGCTTGAGTAGCGCTAGAACATACTGATTAAGGGGCCATCACTGGCCCCTTTTTTATTTGGTGACCGCCGCCGATTCTGGGGCAGTGGAATCGGAAACCCGCTGGCGTTTCTCACGAAATTATTTCCATCGCAATTCGAGGTGTACCTCTCCTGCTCAGTATTAGGCATGGTGCGACGGCGAAGTCCACTGTTTCTAGGCGCTTCTCCTCGCAACATTAACCAAGGAAAAGAAACATGTTTACAAACGAATCGGATTCCCAACAGCAGTATCACTGCGGCACGAACGAGCACCTGACAGAAGATCACCATTTCACCGCATTACCTCCTGAAGACGAATATGACGCGCAAGCCGAAGCCGTCGCGAAGGCGAAAGCCAACGCTTGGGCGAGAGTAAAGGCGACCAAGACCGGCTCGGCAATTCTTCGCACCGACTTGGTTATTGAAGCTCCGGACGTTAGGGCGGCAGTCAAAAAGAGGCATAAGGAACTTGGAATCGCCGAAGTTTCTAGGTTGCACACCCTTGCCATGGGGGTGCTCAATGAAAACTAGCTTTCTTAAACGCATTGTGCCGGCAACTCAAGCCGATAAGAAACTTCACGGAAAGTATTTGGGAAATATCCATTGTCACCACGGATTAGTTGCACCTAACTGGCATTATCGGGATAACGATACGGGAAAACATATTCTCACGTTAATCCGACAGGTAATCCCGAAAGACGTGTACC